>NZ_CP085840.1:4039585-4350322 GCF_020715685.1 Dermatobacter hominis | reverse complement strand
AGCACGTAGTGCAGCGCGTTGCGCAGGATCGGGACGTCGCCCCAGTGGTCGGGGTGCGAGTGCGTGACGACGACGGCGTCGAGCTCCGTCGGCCGGATGTGGCACTGCAGGCTGGCCAGGACGCCCGGGCCGGCGTCGAGCAGCACCGTCGTCCCACCGCCGCGCACCAGGTAGCCCGAGCAGGCGTTCCCCGGACCCGCGTAGGTGCCCGAGGAGCCGAGCACGGTCACCGCCAGGTCCGACGAGTCGGGCCGCGCCTCGGTGCCGAGGTCGGTCACCACGACGCGCTCACCACGACAGGCGCTCCGCGCGTGCCAGCTCGGGGCCGAGCAGGCGCCGACCGAGCTCCTCGAACCAGTTGACGTCCCCGGTCGTGATGAACGTGGCCGTCGCGTCGCCGCCGTCGCCGGCGGGCCGACCGAGGCCGAGGTCGGCGAGGGCGCGCCGGACCTCGAAGGCCGTCTCGTCGGCCGATGACACGAGGACCACGTCGCGCCCCATCACATCGTTGAGGGTACGGGCGAGGTACGGGTAGTGGGTGCAGCCCAGCAGGAGGGCGTCGACCTTGGCCTCCTTCGCCGGGGCCAGCAGCCGCTGCGCCAGCACGTGCACCTGCTCCGAGTCGAACTCGCCGCGCTCCACGAACTCCACGAAGCCGGGGCACGCGAGGGCGACCAGCTCGACGTCGTCGGACTCGGCCGCCACGGCCCGCTGGTACGCCCCCGACCCGATGGTGCCGACGGTGCCGATCACGCCGACCCGGCCGGTCACCGTCGCCTGGACCAGCGCGGTGACGCCGGGTTCGATGACGCCGACCACCGGCACGTCGAAGCGGTCGCGCAGCGACTCGAGCGCGGCGGCCGACGCCGTGTTGCAGGCGACGACGAGCAGCTTCACGCCGCGGCGCTCGACCAGCTCCCCGGCGATCTGGTGGGCGAAGCGCGACACCTCGTCGAGCGGTCGGGGCCCGTACGGGTACCGCCCGGTGTCGCCGAGGTAGACGAGGTCCTCGTGCGGGAGGAGGTCGATGACGGCGCGGGCGACGGTCAGGCCGCCGAACCCCGAGTCGAACATGCCGATCGGACCGTCACGCACCCGACCAACGCTACCGACCGGATATGGGGGTGCACAGCGACAACCCTTGTCGCGATCCGGACCTCAGAAATCTCGGGCGCCCGGATCGCCTGCGACGGGACGGCAGCGAGACCGAAGGATCAGAAGTAGATGACCTTCTCGGCGTTGGCCGCGGCCTCGTCGAGGTCGAGCGTCCACGCCCCGGTGGACAGGTACTTCCACCCGTAGTCGCTCACGATGAAGACGATCACGCCCTCGTCGAGGCGGCCGGCGACCTTGACCGCCCCGGCGAGCGCAGCGCCCGCCGAGATCCCGGAGAAGATGCCCACGTCGGCGAGCTTGCGCGTGAACTCGAGCGACTCGCGCGGCCGGACGATCGACTTGCCGTCGAGCAGGTCGTAGCCGCCCCACTTGTCGAACACCGGCGGGATGTAGCCGTCGTCGAGCGACCGCAGCCCCTCGACCTGCTCCCCCGACGGCGGCTCGACGGCGAGCACCTTGATGTCGGGGTTCCGCTCCTTGAGGTACGTGCCGCAGCCGAGCAGCGTGCCCGACGTGCCGAGGCCGGCCACGAAGTGGGTGATCTCCGGGACGTCGGCCCAGATCTCGGGGCCGGTCGTGCGGTAGTGCGCCTTCGGGTTGGCCTCGTTGCCGTACTGGTAGAGGAACACCCACTCGGGGTGCTCCTCGGCGAGCGCCTGCGCCCGGCGCACCGCGCCGTTGGAGCCCTCCTCGCCCGGCGAGGGGATGATCTCGGCGCCGAACACCTCGAGCAGCTGCCGCCGCTCCACCGAGACGTTCTCGGGCAGGACGATCTTGAGGTGGTAGCCCCGGATCCGGCTGATCATCGCCAGCGCGATGCCCGTGTTGCCCGACGACGGCTCCAGGATCGTGGCGCCCGGCTGCAGCGTCCCGTCGGCCTCGGCGTCGAGGATCATCGACAGCGCGATGCGGTCCTTCACCGATCCGCCCGGGTTCTGGCCCTCCATCTTGGCCAGGATGCGGACGTCCGGGTTGGGGCTGAGCTGGCTGACGTCGACGATCGGCGTGTTGCCGATGAGGTCGAGGACGGACGAGTAGACGGTCATGCGAGGGGCCTCCGAAACCTGACCCCAATGGTAGGGATTCGCGGTCGCCGCCGACCACTCACCCGATCGACGACCCGACCGACCGGGACGGCCCGTGCCGTCACCCGTCGACCAGCGCGACGCGCTCCTCGGCGATCGTCCCGTCGACGACGAGGTACGACCGCACCATCGGCTCGTCGTCCCGCAACGAGACGATGACGTAGTGCCAGGACGGGTCCGGGGCCGAGGCGACGTCGGTCGGCGACGGGTACGGATCGGTGTGGGTGTGGCTGTGCACGACCCCGATGATGGCGAGGCCCTCGTCCTCGGCCGCCCGGTCCGCCTTGAGGTGGTCGACCGGGTGGACGGTGTAGACGGTCGCGCTGGCGGCGGCGTTGCGGCAGGGAACGAAGCGGACGACCGGCCGGTCGGGGTCCGCAGGATCGCCCACCAGCAGCCCGCACGCCTCGAGCGGGAGCCCCTGCAGGGCGTGGGCCTGGATCTGGACGTGGAGCTCGGGGGTGATCCGCAGCACGGCCGCAGCGTATCCAGCAGCGGCGCCGGCACCGGCGAGCGGTAGCGTGTCGGCCCCATGAAGCCCACCGGAACGCAGATCGTCGCGACCAACCGCCAGGCGCGCCGCAACTTCACGTTGGGCGACACGTTCGAGGCCGGCGTCGTGCTCAAGGGCAGCGAGGTGAAGTCGCTGCGCGAGTCGAAGGTGCAGCTCACCGACGCGTGGGCATCGGTCGACGGCGACGAGGTGTGGCTCAACGGGTTGCACATCGCGCCGTACTCCCGCGCCCAGGCCCACTCGGGGCACGAACCGGTGCGGCGGCGCAAGCTCCTCCTCCACCGCACCGAGATCGACCGGATCCGCATGCGGATGCAGGTCGAGCGGCTCTCGCTCGTCCCGTTGAGCCTCTACTTCAAGGACGGGCGCCTGAAGGTCGAGCTCGCCTTCGGCAAGGGCCGCAACGTGGTCGACAAGCGCCAGGACATCGCCCGGCGCGACGCCGATCGCGAAGCGGCGCGGGAGATCGCGCGGGCCCGCCAGCGCGGGTGAGCGTCGCCGCGACGGATGGGCAACTGTTCCCGCTCGCCGGGACGGGCTGAATGCGCGGCGCCGTGAGTGGGCATCATGTCCCCGTGGGTCGGGGCAGAGCGGGAACCCTGTTGTGCGTCGGGGCGGCGGTCGTCGTCGCCCTCGTCGCGCTCACGCTCACGCTGGTCGACTCCGACGACACGGAGGTCGAAGCCGACGGCGGACCCCGGGCGACGACCGCGGAACGACCCACGACGACCACGGCGCCGCCGACGACCACCACCGCCGCTCCCGTCACCGCCCCGCCCGTGACCGAGCCGCCGCCGACGACCCAGGCGCCCGCTGCGCCCGCGACCGTCGCGGCCGCACCGCCCGCTGCGGTCGTCGCGCCGGCGACCACGCCGCCGCGACCCCGGATCTCGCTCCTCGTCGTCGGCGACTCGCTCGGCTTCACCGCCGCCTACCCCGAGCCCACCGCGGCCGAGCGGCCCGGGTACGTCTCGCGGATCGAGCTGGCCGCGCTCATCGGCTGCGGCGTCCTCTACGCGCAGGGCTACACGCCGGTCGACACGGCGGACGAGGGCGCCGGGGCGCTGGGGTACTGCGACGAGCAGAGCGCTCGGGAGCTGAAGGGCCTGGCGAAGCACCCGACGTGGATGGTCGTGTTCTCCGGCGGATGGGAGCACCTCGGATGGATCCCGCCGGGCGGCGCCGCGCCGTTCGCCCCGATGTCGCCCGAGATGCGCACCGCCCTCCGCGACGAGCTCGTCCGCCGCGCCACCGTGGCGCTGTCGTTCGGCACCCGCACCGCCTTCGTGCCCTGGGTGTGCCCGGAGGGCGTCGCCGCCGCCCGCAGCGGCGACTACACCCGTTGGTACAACGACATCCTCCGCGAGGCCGCCGGCGCCGTGCCCGGGGCGTTCGTCGTCGAGCCGACCGACCGGGTGTGCGTCGGCGGCGACGCGACCGCGCCGCCGACGATCGAGAAGAGCCTCGCCTACCACGGCGAGTCCCACCCGCAGGACAAGCGGTGGCTCTGGCAGGAGTGGCTCGGCCCGTCGATCTACGGCCGCAGCTGAGCGGGCGCCGAGCGGCGACCCGGCGGGCGTCCCGACCGGACGCGACGGGTGGGCCGTCGGCGTGGAGCGGTACGATGGCCGACGCACAAGGGGCTGACTGGTTTCGACGTCGGGACCTGGAAGTCGAGCGTGCGACCCGAGTTGTCTCGGACTCGTTAAACAGGGACACAACAAGAACCGCCGATAACGAGCAGTTCGCTCTCGCCGCCTGATCCATCAGGTGACGCAGAGGAAAATCGTGACCAGCGATGGCGCACGGGGCCGGATCCCCACAGCCCGGCAACAGAAGTGGGGATGGACCGCAGGGAGAGACCGCTGACGGCGTGAAAGACCGCTGACGCCGGGGAAAGACCCGGCAGCAGGCCCTTCGGGGCCAGCCGACCCGCCGGTTCAGCTGCTGTGAGCTGAGAAGTCGGGAATGGTCGTAGCGAGTTCGATGACCACCTGGCGGACGGGGGTTCGATTCCCCCCAGCTCCACGAACGGACAAGCGCTCGAGGCCGTTCTGGCTGTCGTGCTGCCGGCCCTGGCCGGCAGGACGACAGCCAGAACCGACGGGCCCGGCTACGTGCCGGTCCGGCTGACCAGCGCCTCGATCACGTAGCGCCGCACGTCCTCGGCCAGCAGCAGTCGGTCGGCCTGCAGCTTCCCCGCCGCCAGCGCGACCTTGACGACGTAGCCGACGTGCGTGGGGTAGCGCTCCTCGATCGAGAGCCGGGGATCGCCCGAGGCCCGGCGGTCGGCCTTGGTCGCCGCGAACGGGATCCGCTGGCCGGTGGCGTTGCACATGTCGTCGGCGGCGAAGCCCGGGGCACGGACGTTCCAGCCCGAGTACGTCGCGGTCGGGACCGAGATCTCGGGGAGGCGGATCCCGGCGACGTCGTTGCCGTCGGCATCCGTCCTCGGCACGAACACGGGATACGCAGCAGGGGTGATGGCGGGCGGCAGGGTCGGGACGCCCGCGGAGAACTGGCTGCCGAAGTCGAACAGGTCCCCGGTGGTGGTGCGGCCGGTGTAGACGACACCCGGGATCACCGGGAAGCCGACGCCCGACTGCGGCAGCGCCGGGACGAGCGTGCCGTCGCGACGCCGGGGCACCCGGTTGGCGGGCGGCTCGGTGCCGTTCGCCACCCACTGGTCGAGCGCCACCAGCAGCGCTCGCGCCACCGGGTCGGGCAGGAGCGGGTTCTGGTCCTCACGGCACGCCCCGATGCCGGTGGACGGCGCGTGCGGGAGGCTCGACAGGAGGTAGTAGCGGACATTCGGGGTCGCCCCGAGGTCGAGGTCGTCGCCCCGCGTGTCGGTCGTCAGGAGCGACGCCGCCTTGTTCCAGTACTCGGTCTCGGAGTTGATCTCGAAGACCTTCGGACAGGTGTCGGTGAGGGCGCAGCGCCGGTGGACCCCGTCGGTCCGGCCCGTGACCGCGTCGGTCGTGACCTGGTTCGCGAACGGGAACTGCCGCTCCGGGTACCAGCGGCCGATGTGCTGGCGCATCGAACGACCGGGCTGCGCGAAGCGGTAGTTGAAGAAGCCGCCCGAGGCGCCGCCGACGATGCTCTCGATGCCGTCGACGGCGCGGCCGCCCGATGCCGTCTCGTTGAAGCCCAGGCGGACGAAGTCGTGCATGAGGCGACACGGCTGCGAGTAGCAGAACGTGGTGACCTGTCGGGCGTTCCCCGCCAACGGGTTGGGGTTCCCGAGCTGGTCCGCACCGGAGGAGCGCACGAAGTCGGCGACGTCGCGGATCACGGCGAAGCTGAGGCCGACGACGAGCGGGTCCTCCGCCGGGTAGCTGAGCTCGTAGAGCGCGCTCTGGTCGAACGGCGTGCCCTCCGGCAGCAGGTGGACCGCCGTGCCGGTGTCGTCGTAGGCCCAGTCGGACGGCGGGACGACCGTCGGTGGGTCGTCGTACTGCGTGCGGACGGTGAGCGTCGCCCGTGAGGTGTCCAGCGACGCCGCGGCGTACGCGAGCGGGTGCGAGGCGGTGGTGTCGTCGTAGGTGATCTCCTCCAGCGCCGGCCCGACGATCGATGACCCGTCCGGGTTCGTGGCCACCGGATACCGCGCCTGGAGCTGGTCCTTCGCGTCGGGGACCGTCGGGTCCCAGGCGACCGACAGGACGCTGTAGCCCTCACGCATCAGGAACCCGTTGCCCGCATCGACGAACTGGTCGAGGTCGTTCGACGGCGGCGCGCTGTTGAGGAAGAACAGCGAGACGACGTTGCCCCGGTTCGACGGCTCGTAGATCAGTCGGTGGTTGCCCTTCGACGGATCGGCTGGCCGCAGGAGGACGAAGTCGACCTCGTACTCCACGAACCCGAGTCGGTTGCGAGGCGCCCGCGACAGGTCGGTGATCGACGCGTTGCGGGGGTCGGCCGGATCCACCCAGCCGGTGATCGTCCCGCGCACCCGCTCGTAGCGGCCGACGTCCCCGAACGAGCGGCCCTCGAACGCCGGGCGGACCTCGTCGACGCGCACCTGTCGCACACCGGCGCCGGTCGCCGCCGGTGGGAGCGGGACGGTCGGTGTCGTGCCGCCCCCGGGTGGGCCGCCGGAGGTGGGCGCGCAGGCGGCCGACGCGACGACGAGCGCCACGAGCAGGGCTGCCGGTCCGGTCCTGGTGCGCCGGCGCGGCGCAACGCGATCAGTCGTCCCCATGGTGGCTTCCCTCCGACCGGTGCCGGTGGTGGCCGACACAACGACGGCGGTAGCGTATTTCAGTCCACTGTAGATTTCCAGGGCGATGTCGCGGATGGGATCGCCGATCTGCAACGGCTGCCGCGTATGATCGTCACATCGCTGTTCAGTCGACTGCAGGGGACGCCGCGCTGCCGCGGCGCGAGGCACGACGTCGAGCCACCGACCGCGCGCTCCGGGCCGCCGCGATCCGGTTGATCACCGAGCGCGGCTACGACGCGACGTCGACGACGGACATCGCCGCCGCGGCTGGCGTGACCCAACGGACCTTCTTCAACTACTTCCCGTCCAAGGAAGCCGTCGTGCTGCTGCCGGCCGAGCTGCTGGCGGACGTCGCAGCGAGCGCGCTGCGGGCGCGGCCGCTCGGCGAGGACATCCCGACGTCGCTCGCCGCCGCGGCGATGGAGACCGCGAGGTCCCTGACGGCCATCGCGGTGGACGGCGACGACAGCGACCAGCGACGTGAGCTCATGCTCGCGGTCGTGCGACTGATGTTCTCGGAACCGGCGGTGCGGAGGGTGTTCCTCGAGCGCCGGGCCGCCTTCGAGGACCTGATCTGGGAGATCCTCATCGAGCGTGGTGCCTCTCCCGACGACCTGGAGGCTCGCAGTGCGATCGCGACGATCGTCGGCCTGAACTACCTCGCGATGAGGATCTGGGCCGAGGGCGGAGGTCGGGAGTCGATGCCGTCCGTCTGGGCCCGATGCATGTTGACCGCACCGGATCCGTCCCGCTTCGCGGCCGGCGTCATCGCGCCGACGAGCTGACCGGCAACGCGAGCACCCTGCGCTCGTGCGGGCGAGCCGGCTCAGAGCCCGGCGAGCAGGCGCTCGAACACGCGCGTGCGGTCGAACTGCATGGCGTGGGAGCGCGCCTTGTCGGCCCGGGCCCGCCGTTCGGCGTCGTCGAGGGCCACGACCTCGTCGAGTCCGGCTGCGATCGCGTCGGGGTCCGACACGGGGATCACGATCGCCGTGTCGCCGACCGCCTCGGGGATGCCGCCCGTCGCAGTCGTGATCACCGGGCCGCCGCCGGCGAGCATCTTCTCCACGAGGCTGATCCCGAAGGTCTCGACGAACTCGGGCTTGGGCTTGCTGGGCAGCACGAACGCGGCGCAGCCGGCCATCAACGACCACTTCTCCGCGTCGTCGACGTCGTCGAGGAACGTGATCCGTCCCCCCACCGCCGTCGCCGCGGCGCGCGCCCGCATCTCGTCGAGCGCCGGCCCGGTGCCGGCGATGACCAACCGCAGCTCGGAGTGCGCGGCGCTGCGGGCGTAGCCCTCGATCAGGTCGTCGACCCCCTTCTCCGGGCTCAGCCGCGAGAGGAACAGCACGTAGCCGTCGCGCTCGAGGCCGCGCAGGGCCAGGGTCGCGCCGACCGCGGCCTCGTCCGGCTCGCCGGACCCGGCGTCGATCGCCGGGTAGGAGATGCCGACGCGCTCGCGACACGTGGCCGCGAAGCTCGTGCCCCACGTCGCGTCCACCTGCTCCGCCGCATCGATGATGCAGCCCCTGGTGTACTCCGACACCGCGACGCAGCGATCGTGGCCGAGGTACGAGGCGAAGACGTGGGCGGCTGCGCCGAAGCGGCCCTCCTCCACGCAGGATCGGACGACGTTGGTGATGTCGGATCCGACCGCCTCGGCGATCGTCGTCACGTCGGGGTCCCGGCCGAGGGCACGGCACACCGACAGCGCCTCCATGACGACGCTGGCGTGGGGCGTCAGGTACAGCGAGACGCACACCGTGGGGACGTCCTCGCAGAACAGCTCGACCAGCCGTCCGACCATCCCGGCCGTGAAGCGCCCGTCGGGCACCTTGTAGTCGCCGACCGGAGCCGGCCGCTCGACCACGATCCCGGGGCTGTAGGGCAGCACGGAGTGCAGCGGCTTGCGCGGCAGCTGCTGGATGGCCTCGAGCGGCCACGTGACGATGCGGACGTCGTCGAACCCCGCCAGCAACGCGGCCTCGGCGAGGTTCCGGGCCTCACCGGAGTGCCCGCAGATCACGGGGTCGGCACGCACGACGATCACGAGGCGTCGGGTGGGACGCACGGGCGCCGGGTCGGGGTTCGGCATCGGGGACCTCGTCGGATCGGGGTTCACGTGTCGGACGGCGTCTCGTCGGAGGGCCCGGAGGTGGACAGGGACGGAGGACGGGTGGTGGTGCCCCAGGCGGAGGGCTCGGGCCCGAGCTCGACGACCAGGTGACCGGACCCGTGCACCTCGGCGGCCGAGATCCAAGACCGCTCCAGCGGCTGGCCGTCGAGGGTGACGGACTGCACGTAGCTCGGACCCTCGAGCGGATCCGAGGGACGGTCGCCCTTGGTCTCGACGACGAAGTCGCCGCCGCCCACCCGGATCTCGGACCGGTCGAACGCCGGTGCGTTGACCAGGAAGAGGCTCTGGCCGGCGACGGGGAACAGCCCGAGCGACGCCCAGACGTACCAGGAGCTGAGCCCACCGGAGTCGTCGTTGCCCGGCAACCCACCTCGCCCGGGGCCGAAGGCGCCGTGGACCGCGGCGTGCACGACCTCGGCGGTGCGGTCGGGCCGTCCGGCGTAGTGGTACGCCCACGGCACCTCCATGTCGGGCTCGTTGTTGAGCCCCTCGAAGCGGTGCAGGCCGTAGCCGCGCGCGAGCTCCGCCTCGTCGAACGGCGGCTCGCCCAGCTGCGAGACGGGCGGCTGCCCGAAGCCGAAGAAGCGGTCGAGCATGTCGACGAACGGGTCCTCGCCGCCGGCCAGCTCGATGCGGGCGGCCATGTCGTGCAGCAGCCGGAACGAGTAGTTCCACCGGCCGCCCTCGTAGTACTCGGAGTCGATCAACAGGCCCGTGGTCGGGTCGAAGGCGTTGATCCACCGGGTGGCGAGGTGCTCGAGGTGCTCGGCCAGCTCGTGGTCGCCGACGTGGCGGGCGATCCGGGCGGTGCAGTGGTGCCCGTACGCCAGGTCGAGGGTGTGGGAGATCGGGTGGGCGACCCCCTTGACCAGGTACTCCTCGCCGTAGTTCCGCCGCAGGTCGTCGTGCAGGTGGACCAGCGCGTACTCCCAGTCGATGCCGGGGAGCCCGAGCTCGCAGACGTCGGCGAAGAAGGTGTGGGCGAGCGCGCTGGCCTGGCGGAAGAAGCGGTCGGTCCCGCGCGCCATCCGGTAGCCGATCGGGAGGTTCCCCTCCTCCTCCGCGACCGACAGCAGCGCCGCCACCAGGTCGACCGCCCGATCCGGCGCGATCGCCGTCATGAGGGGGAGCTGCGCCTTGTACAGGTCCCACATCGTCGAGATGTCGAACACGAACGAGCGGGAGGTCGTCCAGAACGGGCTCTCGTCGGGAGCGAAGCACGGCTTGATGAGCGAGTGGTACAGGGCCGTGGAGAACACGGTGCGCTGGTCGGTGGTCGCCCCTTCGACCACGATCCGGTCCAGGTGCTGACGCCACTCGGCCTGCGTGTCCGCCCTCCGGGTGTCGAACGAGCGGACGCCGGTGCCGCAGTCGGCCTCCAGGTTGGCCCTGGCCTGCTCGACCCCGCGGAGCGAGAAGCCGAACCGCAGCTCGACGTCCTCGCCCGACTCGGTCGGCCCGATCAGGAGCAGACCGAACGGGCGCAGGGTGGTGAGCCGGATGCCGTCGAACTCGAGCCGGCTCCCGCCGGACATCAACCGACGGTCGTACCAGAGCATCTGCCGCCAGCGGGGGGCGTCGAACTCCATGTGGACCGCGAGCGGCACGCCCTCCACGACGATCTCGCCCTGGGCGACGCCCGGCGCGACCGACACCATCTGGGCGCGCAGCGGCACGGTCCGCCCGTGGTCGATCGACAGACCCCCGAGGGAGAAGTCGACGACGATCCGTGCGTCCTCCCGCGCCGGGAAGGTGTAGCGGTGCACCGCCGACTTCGGACCGACCGTCAGCTCGCTGCGGATGCCCGACGAGAGGGTCGCCGCGTAGTAGCCGGGTTCGGCGACCTCCTCCTGCAGCTGCCACTGGGTGTCCAGGGCGTCGAGCGGGTCCACCATCGGCGTGACGCGGAAGTAGTTGTAGTACTTGCGGATCGCACCGGTGCCGGACTGCTGGAAGTGCGTGAAGCCCGATGCCTGGAGCTCGTCGTACATCCGGGGCGGCACGCCCTCGGTGTTCATGCCGTAGCGGCCGTACCCGGTCGGGTAGCCGCCCGAGTACGCGCACGCCGACACCATGCCGAACGGCGACGTCGCGCCGGGATGGGTGTTGCCGATCTGGGGCTTCGGCCACCACCAGGACGCGGCGAGTCCGGTCGTCGACGGAAGATCCGTGACCTCGGTCCCGATGAAGGGGTCGACCGATTCGATCAACGGGGCAGCCCCATCGGGTGACCGTACGGATCGAACGTTCCACCGGTGTTACGACGGCGTGAACCGGCCTCGCACGACGCTGTCGGCGACGGGGTGCACGGTGCGCACCGCCTCGGTGGGACTTCCGTGCCGCCCTGCCGATACCCGAACGCCGTTCGCCTTCCTCTGGGTCGTTCGACCCATTTCCCCCGCCAGGGTTTCAGTCGGCGGGCCCTGATGTCCGATCGGACATGTGGGTCACCTACCGGTGACTCGCACCAACCGTCATTGACCCGCAGCACCAGGCAGGAGAGGAACCCAACATGGTCCAGTACGAGTTCATCAAGGCGTGGTTGAAGGCCCAGGCGAAGACCGAGCGTGGCGCCTCCCTCGTGGAGTACGCCCTCCTCGTGGCGCTGATCGCGGTGGTCTGCATCGCCGCCGTGTCCTTCATCGGTTCGAGCGCCAAGGACAAGTTCAGCCAGGTCGGCAGCTCGATCCAGTGACGCCGTCCGGGACGACGAGGTCCCGGCGCTCCACCCCGTCCAGCGGGGGTGCGACGACGACGGGTGGGCCACCGGCCCACCCGTCGTTCCGCGTCCGGGCGCCGGCTTCAGCCCGCGACGTCGACCGGCCTGGCGAGGTCGTCGACGACCTCGCCGCCCATGGCGACCAGCAGCGCCGGCGGGACCAGCAGCTTGGCAGAACGCCCGCCCGCCCCGACGATGACGCGCTCGCAGGCGGCCACGCGGGCGTCGATCCAGAGCGGCAGCCCGTCGGGCAGGCCGACCGGGGTGACGCCGCCGATCTCCATCCCCGTCATGGCGCGCACGTCGTCGGCCGGGGCGAAGCTGGCCTTGCGGGTGCCCAGGCGACGGCGCACGACGCCGTTCACGTCGAGCCGGGTCGAGGCGAGCACCACACAGGCCGCGTGCACCGGAGGGTCGGACTTGCCGACCACGACGACGCAGTTGGCGCTCTCGTCGGGCGAGTACCCGTAGGCCTCGCAGAAGGCGGCGGTGTCGGCCAGGTCGGGGTCGCAGTCCACGACGTCGAACGGCAGTCCGGTCGCCGCCGCAGCGGCGAGGACCCGCTCGACGGCGGGGTCTCGCGTCACCCCCGGGTCCAGGTGTCGCGCCCGTTGATGCCGTAGAACCGCACCCACAGCGCGCGCTCCGGCTCGACGGCGATGAAGACCGTCTCGGGCGAGCCGTCGGGGCCGCCCGGCGAGAACATGCCGAGGTCGTAGTCGAACACGCCCTCCCAGAGCCGGCGCTTGGTGTCGAGGTCGTCGTGCACCGAAGCGGTCCCCCACAGCTCGACGCCGTCGCCGGCCTCCGACACCTGCCAGTGCATCGCCACGTTCGGGTTGGTCGCGATGTTGCGCGACTTCACACCGGTGTGGCTCATGATCCACAGCGTGTCGCCCTCCCAGGCGGGGTGGACCGGGACCACGTCGGGTCGTCCGTCCTGCCCGACGGTGGCGATGTGCGCCAGGGGCGACAGTGCAGCGGCGGCGGCCTTGATCTCGTCGAGGGTCGTCATGGTCGCCGAGTCTGACAGGGATGGTCCCGATCACGCGGTCGCCAACCTATGCGTACTGCACATATGCTGGGCGCATGAGTCGTGAAGCGAACCTCCTCGGCGCCCTGGCCGTCGCCGTGTGCGACGAGTTGGAGGCGGCGTCGCTGGCCGCGGCCGACCTCACCGCGACGCAGACCGCCGCGCTCAACGTGCTGGCGCACCACCCCGGATGCACCATCCGGGAGCTCTCCCAGGTCCTCGAGCTCAGCCACCCCGGGACGGTGCGGCTGGTCGACCGGCTTCAGGACGAGGGCCTGGTCGAGCGCCGATCCGGCGTCGACGCGCGCAGCGTGGCGCTGCACGTCACCGCGGCCGGACGCCGCGTGTGGAACCGCCAGCGCCACGCCCGCGACGCCCGCCTGGCCGAGGTCGTGGCCTCGCTCCCCCGCGCCTCGAGAGCCGATCTCCGGGGGGCCGCCGAGCTGCTGCTCGCCGCCCTCACCACCGACGAGGACCGGGCCGAGTCCATCTGCCGGCTGTGCGACGAGTCGCAGTGTCCCCAGGACCGCTGTCCCGTGACGCTGGCCGTGAGCTGAGGTCGACGTGCGGACGCGCCCCGGGCACCCGACGAGGTCCCGCCTGCTCGGTCCGGCGGCCATGGTCGGCTGCGCGGCGGCGTGGGCGCTCGGCACCGTGCTGTCCAAGGGCGTCCTGGACCGCACCGCCATGAGGCCGCTCGACGTCCTGACCGTGCAGCTCGTCGCGTCCGTCGTCGCGCTCGGCACCGTGGCGACGCTGGCGGCGGTCCGGTCGCGGGCGCCGGTCCGCGTCGGCGCGCTCCTGCGCGACGGCTGGACCGGGCTGCTCGAGCCGGGCCTGGCCTTCGTGCTGACGATGGTGGGGCTGGCGCTCACGAGCGCGGCGAGCGCGACGGTCCTGACATCGCTCGAGCCGGTCCTCATCCCGCTCGTGGCGTGGGCGGTCCTCCGATCACGGCCGACCGCCCGCCAGCTGGTCGTGGTGGCGACCGCCGCCGTAGGTGCGGTGGTGGTGGCCTGGAGCGGCGGCTCTGGCGGCGGCAGCGCCGGCGGCGACGTGCTGGTCGTGCTCGGCGTCGGCGCGGCCGCGCTCTACGCCGTCGCCTCGTCGCGCCACGCGGCGCACCACCCGCCTGTTGCGCTGGCGGCGGCCCAGCAGGTGTGGGCGCTCGCGCTCACGGCCGCCGTCGCAGGTGTGGTGGCGATCTCGACCGGCACCACATGGCCGACGCAGGGCCACCTCGTCGCCGTCGCCGCCACCGGGCTGTGCACCCTGTCGATCCCCTTCTCGCTGTACCTGCTCGCCCTCCGGCACATGGACGTGGCCGAGGCCGCGCCCTACCTCTGCCTCATCCCAGTCTTCGGGGTCACCTCCAGCGCGGTGCTGCTCGGCGAGGCCGTCGGCGCCGTGCAGGTGCTCGGGGTCGCGGTCGTGATCGCCGCGCTGCTAGTCGGCGGCGTGGGGTCGCGACCACGGGCCGGGACCCGCAACCGCACCGTCGCGGCGTGATCGCGCCGACCCGGCCGTACGACCCACGCACCCACCGCCCGTGGGGCTTTGACCCATTCCGCGCCACGCTCCGTGGCGGTTCGATGACAGGACGAGCCGGACGACAGGTTCCGGCAGCAGAACCTGGGGGAACCACATGTCCGCACGAGCCGTCGAGATGCACCTCGGAACCGTCGAGCAGGGCACCGCCCGCCTGGAGATCGTCTCGGTCGACGACCACGGCGAGCGCTTCATCATCGACCTGGTCGGCCCCGAGGCCGACGTCCGCGCCGAGGCTGCCTTCCTCGCCGACCAGTACGAGCTCGCCGCCACCGCCTGAACCGTGCGCCCGCCCTGCGGGGCACCACGGACGAGGTCACGGGTCGCAGGTGACGTCGGCCGCCGCCTTGTCGTCTCGCTGACCGACGTACACCGGGTGGCGCAGCCGCCCCGACGAGGTCCACTCGCCGAACTCGACCTGCACGACGAGCTCCGGCCGGACCCAGTGCAACACCTTCCCGCCCGTCGTGCGGGGTCGCTCGTCGGTCGTCGCCGCGACGAACGGTGACGAGTCGACGGCCAGCGGCCCGAGCAGACCGGCGAGGCGACGGAGCTCGGGGTCGTTGAACCCGGAGCCCACGTTGCCGACCCACCGCAGCACCGGCGGCCCGCCGTCGACGGCGGAGTGGCAGCCGAGCACGAGCGATCCCATCGTGCGGGCCCTGGAGCCGGTCCCCCCGATCCAGCCCCCGACCACGAACTCCTGGGTGTGGCGGACCTTGACCTTGCGCCACGCACGCGACCGCCGACCGGGCTCGTACGGCGAGTCCACGCGCTTGGCGACCACCCCCTCGAGGCCCTGGACCCGGGCCGCCTCGAGGAGGTCGGCACCGCCGGTCGGGTACGCGGGCGGCACCTGCACCACCGCGGACGGCGCGACCAGGCCCTCGAGCAGCTCCCGACGGTGCTCGTACGGCAGCGAGGTCGTCGGTCGGCCGTCGATCGAGAGCACGTCGAACGCCAGGTAGGCCACGGGCACGTCCCGGGCCCGGCGTGCGGCGTCGCCTGCGTCCATGACGTGCATCCGCTGCTGCAACAGGCCGAAGCTCGGTACGCCGGCGTCCGAGAACGCCACGACCTCCCCGTCGAGCACGCAGTCGGTCGCCACCGCCGCCGGGATCGACGCCAGCTCCGGGAACGTCACCGTCACGTCCGTGCCGCGGCCGCCCCGCAGCCGGAGCCGACCGTCGGCGACCACGGCCATCACCCGCATGCCGTCCCACTTGACCTCGTACCACCAGCGGCCGTCATCGGGCGGCAGGTCGCCGGACTCGGCCTTCATCGGCGACAGCTCCACGGTCCCATCCTGCCCGGTGCAGCGTGGATCCAGCTCCCTCGCCGATGCGGGGACGAGCTCGTCGACGCCGCAGGCGCCGTCATCGGCTGCCGCGGGCGTGGGGCGTTCCCGCGCCGGCCCGCACGTGAGAAGCGTCACACCGGTTTACGAGACACCCGTGCATCGGAATATGTTCCAATACGGGACAGTTGTGACTCGTTATCCACCGGACACCTCCGGCGGCGTCAGTGGACCGGCACCCCCACCGGTCGTAGGAGAAGCAGGGAACAGATGTCAGAAGAGCTCGTGTACCGACGCCGCTGGTGGATCCTCGGCGTCCTCTGCCTGTCGTTGGTGGTCATCACCCTCGACAACACCATCCTCAACGTGGCCCTCCCGACCCTCGTGCGGGACCTCGACGCGTCGAACAGCCAGCTGCAGTGGATCGTCGACAGCTACACGCTGGTGTTCGCCGGCCTGCTGCTCACCGCCGGGAGCCTCGGCGACCGGTTCGGCCGCAAGGGCGCCCTGCAGCTCGGCCTGGCGATCTTCGCCGCCGGCTCCGCCCTGTCGGCGCTCGCCACCGACCCGAACCAGCTGATCGCCACCCGGGCCCTGATGGGCATCGGCGGCGCGTTCATCATGCCCGCCACGCTGTCGATCCTCACCAACGTCTTCCCGGCCGAGGAGCGCGGTCGCGCCATCGGCGTCTGGGCCGGCGTCTCGGGCCTCGGCGTCGCCCTCGGCCCGCTGCTCGGCGGCTACCTGGTCGAGCACTTCGGCTGGCACGAGGTGTTCACCGTCAACCTGCCGATCGCCGCGGTCGCCATCGTCGCCGGCGGCTTCCTGCTGCCCCGCTCGAAGGACCCGTCCGCCCCGAAGCTCGACCCGCTGGGCGCCGTCCTGTCGATCGCCGGCCTGACGACGCTCGTCTACGGCCTGATCGAGGCCCCGAGCCGGGGCTGGACCGATGGCCTGATCCTCGGGTTCTTCGCCGCTGCCGTCGTGCTGCTCGGCCTCTTCGTCGTGCACGAGCTGCACACCGAGGAGCCGATGCTCGACGTGTCGTTCTTCAAGAACCCCCGGTTCACCGCAGCCAGCATGGCGATCACGCTCGTGTTCTTCGCGATGTTCGGCTACTCGTTCCTGCAGACGCAGTACTTCCAGTTCGTGCTCGGGTACTCGGCGGCCGAGACCGGCGTCCGCATGCTGCCCCTCGCCCTGACGCTGATGGTCGTCGCACCGACCTCGAGCCGGATCGTCGAGAAGGTCGGCACCAAGATCGTGGTCGGCACCGGGCTCTCGCTCGTGTCGCTGGCACTGGTCCTGCAGCTGCAGCTCACCGCCGACAGCTCCTACGTCCAGGTCATGTGGCGCATGATGCTGCTGGCCGTCGGCATGGGCCTCACCATGGCCCCCGCCACCGAGTCGATCATGGGGTCGCTGCCGCTGGCCAAGGCCGGTGTCGGCTCGGCGATGAACGACACGACCCGCCAGGTCGGCGGCGCCCTCGGCGTCGCCATCATCGGCAGCGTCCTGTCGTCGGTGTACGGCTCGAAGATCGTGGACGCGCTGTCCGGCAAGGTCCCCGACCAGGCCCTCGAGACCGCCAGGAGCGGTGTCGGCGGTGCGCTGGCCGTCGCCGAGCGCGCCGGTGACGCCGGGTCCCAGATCGCCGACGTCGCCCGCAACGCCTTCGTGGACGCCATGCACGGCGGTGCCATCGTGGCCGCCGCAGCAGCCATCGTCGGTGTGATCGTGGCGTTCGTCTTCCTCCCCGCCCATGCCCGCCCGACCGACGAGGCGCTGCAGGAGCAGGAGTTCACCGCCGAGATGGCCGATGCCGCCGCCCACGGCGACACCGTCGAGGCGGTGCCGCAGCCGTGAGCCCCACCTCGACCGGACGGGCGACGGCCGCCACCGACGGCCCGACCCGACCGGCGGGGCCGGGACGACCCCGGGACCCCCAGGTCGACCAGGCCATCCTCTCGGCCGCGGTGGAGCTGCTGAGCGACGGCGGCGTCGAGGCGATGTCGGTCGAGGCGGTCGCCCTCCGGGCCGGCGTGTCGCGAGCCAGCGTCTACCGGCGATACGCCAACCGCGTGGACCTCATGGAGGCGGCGTTCCACGCCGCCTCCGCCCAGAAGCCCGAGCCGCCCGACACCGGGTCGGTCCGCACCGACCTCATCCAGCTCGTGCTGCGGCTGAAGTCCGTGCTGCTCGACTCCGACAGCGGGGCCATGCTCCCGGCGATGCTCAGCGCCGCCCGGGAGAACCCCGAGGTCCGGGAGGCGCTGGAGCGCTTCACCTCCGCCCGGCGCTCCCCCACCGTCCAGGTGATCCGCCGGGGCGTCGAACGGGGCGAGATCCGCGCCGACGTCGAACCCGAGCTGCTCGCCGACATGCTCGTCGGCGCCGTCATCTACCGCCTGCTCATGCGCAACGGCACGATCGGCGACCGTCGCGCCGAGGAGCTCGTCGACCTGGTGCTCGGCGGCGCCGGCAGCTGACGCGCGCTCGCCTCCCCGAGCGCGGACGAGGCCCCACCCGCACGGGTGGGGCCTCGTCGCGCCGGGGGCGAGCCGGCTGCTCAGGACGTCTCGACGTCCGTCCCCTCAGGACGTCTCGACGTCCGTCCCCTCAGGACGTCTCGACGTCCGTCCCGCTCAGGACGTCTCGACGTCCTCGGCGAGGATGGCGTAGAGCGCCTTGCGGGCGTCGTTGAGGACGTCGCGGGCCCGCTGGACCTGGTCCGGCGTCCCCGTCTCGACGACCTGCCCGAAGGCCATCGCCAGCTGGCCGATGAGGCGCCGGAGGTCCATGGCGGCCGAGTCGCCGGCCACCGCCTCCCACGGAGCGTCCTCACCCGCCTCGGCGGCCTCGCGCCCGGCGTCGGTCAGGTGGAAGACGTTCTTGCCGCCCTCCGCCTCGGACCGGACCAGGCCCTCGTCCTCGAGCAGCTGCAGCGTCGGGTACACCGATCCCGGGCTCGGCTTCCACGCACCGGCGGTGCGCTCGTCGAGCTCGCTGATGATCTGGTAGCCGTGCATCGGCTGCTCCTTGAGCAGCGCCAACACGGCGGCGCGGACGTCGCCCCGGTTGGCGCGTCGGCCGCCCCGGCCGAAGCCCGGCCCGAAGCCGGGACCGAACCCGTGCCCGAACCCGCCCCGGCTGCGACCCATCCCCCGGGCCGGGCCACGCCCGAAGCGCCCCCGCCGTCCGGAGGGGTCGAAGCCGCCTCGCCATCCATCGGACACGAAGCCGTCCGGCTCGGCGCCCCTGTCATCGTTCCGCATGCCGCTCTCCCGCATGTCGTTCGTTCGCATGTCGTCCGGTCGCATCGTGCGGCCCCTTCCTGTCGTTCGGTGGGCTCGTGGTGAGCTCCTTCCGTCGCGGTCGAGGCCGATCCATCTCGATCGCTCCCGACCCGTTGCGATATATCGTGACCGTACGCAGACCGGTTGTCAAGGTAGCGTGACGAGGGTCACCCCTCGTCCGTTCCCAGCGGTGTCCGGTCGAATCGCCCCGCGCACCGGCGCGCGACGACCCGAGCCGAAGTGCGATGACGGGGACGCTCAGGCGTCGAAGGACGGCTGGTCCCACCAGGGGAACCAGTCGGGGAGGTCGCCCGGGACCTCCTGGCGCCACCGGGGCGGCCGCTTCTCGAAGAAGGCGGTGATGCCCTCGCGGGCATCGGCGCCCGCGCCGGTCGAGGTCACGCCCGGCGAGTCGCGGCGGTGGGCCTCCATCGGGTGGTCGGCCACGAGGCCCTTCCACATCAGCTGACGCGTCAGCGCGACCGACACCGGCGCCGAGGCCGAGGCGATCTGCTGGGCCAGCTCCTGCGCGGCGGGCAGCAGCTCGTCGGGCTCGTGCAGCGACCGGACCAGGCCGGCCTCGTGCGCCTCGGCGGCCGGGAAGACCCTCGCCGTGTAGCACCACTCGAGTGCCTGCTGGATGCCGACGAGGCGCGGGAGGAACCAGCTCGAGCACGCCTCGGGCACGATGCCCCGGGCTGCGAACACGAACCCGAACTTGGCGCCGCCGGACGCGAGCCGGAGGTCCATCGGCAGCGTCATCGTCGCCCCGATGCCGACGGCAGGACCGTTGATCGCGGCGATCACCGGCTTGGTGACCTCGAAGATCCGCAGCGTGAGCAGACCGCCGAAGTCGCGCCGGGGATCGATCGGGCGCCGCACGGCCCGCTCCCCCGGCGACAGCGCCGCCACCCCGTCGGCGTCGGTGGCGCCGTCGCCGGCCTGACGGTCGGCCCGCAGCTCCTGCGCCGCCCCGGACGCGGCCGAGCCGGCGGGGTCGAAGGCTTCGGCACCGCCGGCCAGGTCGGCACCGGCGCAGAACGCCCGGCCGGAACCGGTCACGATCACCGCCCGGACCGACGGGTCGGCGTCGATCCGGTCGAGTGCGTCGATCATCTCCAGGCACATCCGCACCGTGAAGGCGTTCATGTGGTCCGGCCGGTCGAGCGTCAGCGTGGCGATGCCCTCGCCGACCTCGTAGCGGATCGTGCGGTAGTCGTCGTCCCCCACCCTTGGAACCCCCGGTTCGGTCGGCCCGGCGGGCCGTCAGACCTTCAGGAAGCGGCTCACCGCGATGCCGGAGCCGACGGCACCGGTCAGGGCGCCGATCACGAAGATGATCCCGATCGACCAGAGGAGCTCGCTCTGGTCCCAGCGGATCTGGTTGAGCAGCTCGAAGCCGACCTGGTCCACGAAGTTCCGCTTCCAGAGCTGGTCGAAGCCCCACGCGCCGATCGACGCGAGGAGCGCGCCGAACAGGCCGTGCACGAGGCCCTCCACGATGAACGGCAATCGGATGAACCAGTTGCTGGCCCCGACCAGCCGCATGACCTCGATCTCGCGGCGGCGCGCGAACACGGCGGTCCGGATGGTGTTGAAGATCAGCAGCACCGACGCCGCGATCAGCACGGCCGCGACGATCCGCACCCAGGTGTTCAGCGTCGTCACCGAGGTCTGCATGCGCTTGGCGTACTCGGCGGCGTACTCGACGCGCAGCACGCCCTCCTTGGCCTGCAGCGTGTCGCCGAGCGACGAGACGACCTCGGCGTCGGTCGACTTCGGCTTGATGCGGAAGCTCTGCGGCAGGTCCTCGGGCTTGATCGTGTTGATCAGGTCGGGCTGGTCGCGGAAGAGCCGCTTGAACTCGTCGAAGCTGCGGGTGCTGTCGAAGAAGTCGAACTCCTCGACCTGCGGGCTCGAGTCGAGCGTCTTGTCCATCGCCTGGATCTGCTCGGCGGTGGCCGCCGGGTTCATGTACACGAACAGGTCCACGTCGGAGCGGAGCCCGAGGAAGCTGTTGTTGATGCCGGCACCGATGAGGTAGCTGGCCGCCACCATCGCCAGCGACACCGCCACGGTGAGCACCGCCGCGAACGTCAGGGTGAGGTTGCGGACGAGGTTGGTCCCCGTCTCCTTGAGGACGTAGTCAACTCGAACGGCCACGTGCCCTCACTCGTAGACGCCGCGGGCCTGGTCGCGGACGACGCGCCCGCGGTCGAGCTCGATGACGCGGCGCCGCATCGTGTCGACGATGCCCCGGTCGTGGGTGGCCATGAGGACGGTCGTGCCGGTCCGGTTGATCCGGTCGAGCAGCTTCATGATGCCGACGGACGTCGCGGGGTCGAGGTTGCCGGTCGGCTCGTCGGCCAGGAGGATCAGCGGGCGGTTCACGAACGCCCGGGCGATCGACACGCGCTGCTGCTCGCCGCCCGAGAGCTCGTCGGGCATGTTCGACTGCTTCTTCGACAGGCCCACCAGGTCGAGGATCTGCGGCACCGCGTCCTTGATGGCGGACTTCGGCCGACCGATGGCCTCGAGGGCGAAGGCGACGTTCTCGTACACGCTCTTCGAGGGCAGCAGCTTGAAGTCCTGGTAGATGCTGCCGATGTTCCGGCGCAGGTACGGCACCTTGTAGCCGGGCAGCTCGGCGATGTCCTTGCCGGCCACGAAGATGCGGCCCTTCTCGGGGCGCTCCTCACGGTTGAGGAGGCGCAGGAAGGTGGACTTGCCGGAGCCCGAGGGGCCCACCAGGAAGACGAACTCGCCCTTGTCGATGTCGACCGAAGCGTCACGAAGGGCGACCATCTCGCCCTTGTAGATCTTGGTGACGTTGTCGAGCTTGATCACGCTGACCTCTCTCGCGGGGGGAGGGGAGGGACCCGCGAACAGGACTGACCGTTGTTACGAACCGGTGACGATAGCTCCGCAGCCCGACGACCGGGATCGCGCCGAGGTGCAGTCTCTCAGGCCGGGCACCGCGAGTGGCGGAGGGGTCAGCCGACCGCGGGGCTGCCGGCGCGGACCCACTGGAGGTAGCCCTCCATGAGCGCGTCCAGCTCGCCGTCGAGCACCGCGTCGGGGTTCGTGAGCTCGACCCCGGAGCGCAGGTCCTTGACCTGCTGGTAGGGCTGCAGGACGTAGTTCCGGTCCTGGCTGCCGAAGTCCACCGCCGCACCCTCACCCGTGATCTCGGCCAGCTTGTCGGCGCGCTTGCGGCGCTCGAGCTCGAGCAGCTTGGCCTTGAGGATCTTCATCGCGCGGTCCTTGTTCTGGTGCTGGGACCGCTCGTTCTGGCACGAGGTGACGATGCCGGTGGGCAGGTGGGTGATGCGCACGGCCGAGTCCGTCACGTTGACGTGCTGGCCACCGGCGCCCGAGGACCGGTACACGTCGATGCGCAGGTCCTTGTCGTCGATCTCGACCTCGTCGTCGACGTCGTCGATCCACGGCGTGACCTTGACCGAGGCGAAGCTCGTCTGGCGCCGGGCGTTGTTGTCGAACGGCGAGATCCGCACGAGGCGGTGCACGCCGTGCTCGGAGCGCATGAGCCCGTAGGCGTTGCGGCCCTTGAGCAGGAACGTCGCCGAGGAGATCCCGGCCTCGGTGCCCTCGTTCAGCGACTCGATCTCGAGGTCCATCGACGAGCGCTCCGCCCACCGGACGTACATGCGGAGCAGCATCTCGGCCCAGTCCTGGGCGTCGACGCCGCCGGCGCCGGAGTTGATCTCGACGATCGCGTCGCGGTCGTCGTACTCACCGGTGAACAGGGCCCGCAGCTCGAGGCGGTCGAACTCGGCCGCGAGCGACTCGAGCTCGGCCTCGATCTCGGGCTCGAGCGACTCGTCGCCCTCCTCGCGGGCCAGCTCGGCGAGCGTGTCGACGTCGTCGACGCGGCTGCGCAGGCCCTCGTAGAGGTCGAGGTCGTCGCTCAGCTCGGCGAACTCGCGCTGGAGCGCCTGCGCCGAGTCCTGGTCGTCCCAGAGGTCGGGGCGGCCGAGCTCGGTCTCGAGCTGAGGGCGGCGGGCCCGCAGCTCGCCGACGCGGAGGTAGCCCTCGGCCTCGGCCAGCCGGGACCGGAGCGCGGTGATGCGGGGTGAGAAGTCCTGCACTGTCGTTCCGTCGGGTGGGGTCGGTGGTCTGCTGGGACGGTCGGCTCAGGCGGCGCCGTGGCAGACCTTGAACTTCTTGCCGGAGCCGCAGGGGCAGGGCGCGTTGCGCGGCGTCTTGTCCCACTCGCTCTTGACCACCGGCTGCTGGGACACCGGCTCGTCGGCCTGGGCCTGGGCGCCTGCGGCGTCGTGTGCGGACTCGGCGGCCACGACCGCCGGGACCGGGTTGGCGCCCTCGGACGGGTCCTCGGGAGCGGAGTAGTCGAAGCGCTGCGGCTGGAGCCGCGGCTGCTCCTCCTTCACCACCTGCACGTGCATGATGTACTGCACGTACTCGCGGTTCACGGCCTCCATGAGCTTGCCGAACATGTCGAAGCCCTCGCGCTGCCACTCGGTGAGCGGGTCCTTCTGGCCGAGCGCCCGGAGGTTGATGCCCTCCTGGAGGTAGTCCATCTCCTTGAGGTGGTCGCGCCACTTCGTGTCGATGATGCGCAGCATGATCTGCCGCTCGATCTGGCGGAAGGTGTCGGCGCCGAACTCCTCCTCCCGCTCCTCGTAGTGGCGGGTGGCGTCGGCCATGAGCGTGTCGTAGAGCTGGTCGCTCGTGGCGGCGTCCGCGAGGTCCTCGACGGTGAGCTCGGTGGGCCAGTAGGTGGCGCTGTCGCCGACCAGGGCCTCGAGGTCCCACTCCTCGGTGTAGTCCGAGCCGCAGTGGGTCTGGAGCAGCCCGTCGACCGCCTCGGCGAGGGCCTCCAGGGTCTCCTCCCGGAGGTCGATACCCTCGAGCACCTCGTCGCGCCGGCGGTAGATCACCTTGCGCTGCTCGTTCATCACCTCGTCGTACTTGAGGACGTTCTTGCGGATCTCCGCGTTGCGGGCCTCGACGGTGTTCTGCGCCTTCTCGATGGCGCGGGTGACCATCTTCGCCTCGATCGGCACGTCGTCGTCCCAGCCCTTGCCCATCACCCACTCGATGGCGCCCGTCGCGAAGAACCGCATGAGGTCGTCCTCGAGCGACAGGTAGAAGCGGCTGGCGCCCGGGTCGCCTTGGCGGCCCGAACGGCCGCGGAGCTGGTTGTCGATGCGGCGGCTCTCGTGGCGCTCGGTGCCGAGCACGTACAGGCCGCCGAGCTTGCGGATCTCCTCGCCCTCGGCCTTGCACTCGGCCCCGTACTTGGCGAGCAGCTCCTCGTAGCGGGCCTCGGCCTCGTCGGTGCCGTCCTCGAGACCCTCGGCGTGGACGTCGCGGCGGGCCAGGCCCTCGGGGTTGCCGCCGAGCAGGATGTCGACGCCGCGTCCGGCCATGTTCGTCGCCACGGTGACCGAGCCGATGCGGCCGGCCTGCGTGACGATCTCGGCCTCGCGCGTGTGCTGCTTGGCGTTGAGCACCGAGTGCGTGACGCCGCGCTTCTCGAGCTCGCGGCTGAGGCGCTCGGACTTCTCGACCGAGACGGTGCCGACGAGGACCGGCTGGCCCTCGTCCTGGCGCTCGACGATGTCGTCGACCACGGCGGAGAACTTGGCGTCCTCGGTCCGGTAGATCAGGTCGCTGTCGTCCTGGCGCTGGATCGGCCGGTGCGTCGGGATCGGCACCACCTGCAGGTTGTACGTGGACATGAACTCGGCGGCCTCGGTGACGGCCGTGCCCGTCATGCCGGCGAGCTTGTCGTACATGCGGAAGTAGTTCTGGAGGGTGACCGTCGCCAGGGTCTGGTTCTCCTCCTTGATCTTCACGCCCTCCTTGGCCTCGACGGCCTGGTGGAGGCCCTCGGACCAGCGGCGGCCGTCGAGGATGCGCCCGGTGAACTCGTCGACGATCTTCACCTCGCCCTGCTGGACCAGGTAGTCGCGGTCGCGCTTGTAGAGCTCCTTGGCCTTGATCGCCACCTGCAGCTGGTGGACGAGTCCGTTGGCGACGTCGTCGTAGAGGTTCTCGACGCCGAGGCTCTTCTCGACCTTCTGGATGCCCTCGGGGAGCGGGAAGACGACCCGCTTCTCCTCGTCGACCTCGTAGTCGACGTCCCGCGTCAGACCCCGGGCGACCGACGCGAACTTGTAGTACAGCTTCGCCGCGTCGCCGACCCGGCCGGAGATGATGAGCGGCGTCCGGGCCTCGTCGATGAGGATCGAGTCGACCTCGTCGACGATCGCGTAGGCGTGCCCGCGCTGGACCTTCTCCTCGAGCGACAGCGCCATGTTGTCGCGGAGGTAGTCGAAGCCGAACTCGTTGTTCGTGCCGTACGTGATGTCGCAGGCGTACTGCTCGCGCTTGAAGTTCGGGTCCTGCTCGCCCGGCAGGATCATGCCGATCGACAGGCCGAGGAACCGGTGGACCCGGCCCATCCACTCGGCGTCGCGCTTGGCCAGGTAGTCGTTGACCGTGATGACGTGCACGCCCGTCTGGGTGAGCCCGTTCAGGTACACCGGCAGGGTCGAGACGAGGGTCTTGCCCTCACCAGTCTTCATCTCGGCGACCCACCCGAAGTGCAGCGCCGCCCCGCCCATCAACTGGACGTCGTAGTGGCGCTGGCCGATGACGCGGCTGGCCGCCTCGCGGACGGTGGCGAAGGCAGGGATCAGCAGGTCGTCGACGTCGATGCCGCGGTCCAGCTGCTCCCGGAACTCCACGGTGCGGTGCTGGAGGTCCTCGTCGGAGAGCCTCTGCAGCTCGGGCTCGAGCGCCCCGATGTCGGGCACCAGGTCCGCGAGCGCGCGCACCTTCTTCCCCTCGCCGGTGCGCAGCAGTCGATCCATGAATCCCATAAGCGGGGATCACTCTACCGGCGCCCGCTCCGCTCCCCCCTGCGCCTCGGGGCTGTCAGGGGTCGTCCGTACGGTGGGACCGTGCTCGACCTGCTGGCACCCGCCCGCTGCGCCCTCTGCCGGTCCCCCGGACTGGGCCTGTGCGGGTCGTGCGGGGCGGCCCTGCCGCCGGCGCCGGCCATGGCGGCGCCGCCCGGGCTGGACGCCTGCTGGGCCCTGCTGGCGTACGAGGACCCGGTGCCCCAGCTGGTCGCGGCGCTGAAGTACCGCAACCACCGGGACGTCCTGGCAGTGGTCGCCTGGGCGCTGGCGGTGTTCGTGGTCCGCTCCCCCACGCCGGTCGACGCGGTGACGTGGGCGCCCACCAGCCGATCCCGACGCCGGGCCCGGGGCTACGACCAGGCCGAGCTGCTCGCCCGGGCGGTGGCGCGGCGGGCGGGTGTGCCCGCGGTCGGCGCGCTGCGGCGCCTCCCGGGGCCGCCCCAGACGGGCGCCGACCGGGCCCACCGGCTGCGCGGGCCGTCGTTCCGGGCGGTCGGCCCGGTGCGGGGCCACGTCGTCGTCATCGACGACGTGTGCACCACCGGCGCCACCCTCGGCGCCGCGGCCCGGGCCCTGCGCGACGCCGGTGCCGTCCGGACCACCGGGCTCGTGCTGGCGGTCCGGGAGTGAGGGGTCAGTTGCCGGGCAGCGCCATCGACGGGTCCTCGCCGCTCAGCATCCGGTCCACGCGGTCGCGCACCATCGACTGCCACTCGGGGTGGGTGAGGATGTAGAAGCGGCGCTGCTCGATCGCGTCGACGACCATGTCGGCCACCGCCGCCGGCTGCAGGCCCTCGGCGACGAAGGCGTCGATCATGCCTTTCAGCTGCTCGCCCGAGACCCGGCCCGGTGCCGCCGTGGCCTCGTCGACCGCCGCCTGCGCAGCGGCCACCGCGTCGGGCTGGTTGCGGTCCGACTCCGCGATCCTCGTCCGGACCCATCCGGGGCACAGCACGCTGATCCCGACCTCCGGGTGCAGCATCTGCAGCTCGACGTACATCGACTCCGACATGGTGACGACCGCGTGCTTCGAGACGTTGTACGGGCTCATGAACGCGGGCGACGTCAGCCCGGCCATCGAGGCGGTGTTGACGATGTGGCCGCCGCCGCTGTCGATGATCCGCGGGGTGAACGACCGCAGCCCGTGCACGACGCCCATCAGGTTGACGCCGAGGACCCACTCCCACGTCGAGAGGTCGACCTCCCAGGTCGCGCCCCCACCGCCCACGCCGGCGTTGTTGCAGGCGACGTGCAGCGCGCCGAACACATCGATCGCCGCCTCGCCGATCCGCTCGACGTCACCGGCCCGGCTCACGTCCGCGGTCACCGCGAAGACGTCGCCGCCGTCGCCGCGCAGCGCCTGCGCCGTGTCCTCGAGCGGTCCCGCCTCGATGTCGGCCAGCACCACCTTCATCCCCTTGGCCACGAACGCCTGCGCCATGGCCCGGCCGATGCCGCTGGCCCCGCCGGTCACCACCGCGACCTTGCCGTCGAACTGCTCCACACCGACCCCCTCTGATGTCGTCGAGCGGAGCCGAGTCTGCCACCCCCGCGGGTTCGTCGGCCGGGGTCAACCCCGCCCGGTGTTCCAGCGGTGGTGCTCGTCGTCGAGCAGCGCCCTGGCCGCGGCGACCACCTGTGGGTCGTCGGGCAGCGCGACGAAGCCGTCCCGGGGCGGGCCGCCGAGGGCCGCCCAGATCGCGTCGATCGGGCGCGGCTCACCGGCGTGGAGGTGGTCGACGAAGCGGCGCCCCTCCTCCGTGACCATGTCGGGGGCGAACACGGCGCCGACCGCCCGGTAGCGCCGCACCGGGGTCAGGTCGGCGAGGGCAGTGCCGTCGGGTGCGGTCGCCGCGGCCCCGAGGACGGCCGGGCGCAGCAGACCGGCCGACTGCAGCCAGTCGAGCAGCACCGCACCGCCCAGGAGGAGCCGGGCGGACGACGAGTCGGGATCCCACGCCGGGTCATCTCGACGCCGGTCCGCAACGTCCCAGGCGTCGTCGGGCACCGCCGGACCACGGAACCCGAGCTCGGCCCGGTCCTCGGGAGGGCAGGCCTCGTCGACGGCCCGAGCGATCGCGTCGCCGTCGGGCCAGCGCCAGGGCACGACGAGGAGGCTGTGGCCGTCGTCGCGGAGCACCTCCCGGGTCCCGTCGCGCCACGCCAGCACGCCGGCCGGCCGACGGAGGTCGACGGACCGGCCGCCCCACCGGTCGCCGATCCAGAGCGCGCCGTCGGCGAGCACCAGCCGGCCCTCGCCGTCGCGGGACCGCCGCTCGTCACCGGCCGGCGCGGGGTCGTCGCTCCACCCCAGCGGCGGGACGGCCCAGTCGCCGGGCTCGGCGTCGTCGGGCACGCTCCAGACCGCGTCGGCCAGCACGTCGCCGAGCGCGGCGCGCACCTCGTCGGGACCCACGTCGAGGCCGGACCCGTCGGACCCGCCGTCGAGGTCGACGCCGCCCATCAGGTGGTCCATGGCCGCGAGCGCAGCCGCGGAGCGGCCGCCGTCGCCGTGTGCCTCGTCGCGTCGCCGGGCCGATCGGGCGGCATCGAGCTCGTCACCGCCGGGGCCGCTGGTCGCGACGTCCTCGACGACGGCCGCGACGGTCCGGAGCGCCGTGGTCCCGGCGCCGGCGACCACGTCGCCCACGACGCCCGCGACCGCGCGTCCACCGCCGCAGCGGAGCGAGGTCGGCTCGACGCGGTAGCTCACCCCGTGGACGTCCCTGAGCAGCGTGCGGACCCGGTGGGCGACGACCTGCAGCGCCAGGTCCACGGCGGGACCGCCGCCGGCGAGGCCGAGGAAGCCGACGGCGCCGGGGCGGCGGACGTGCACCGGTCGCCCGGGGAGCGTGACCAGGGGCCGCGCCGGGCGCCGCGGGCCGGGCGGCAGCGGCAGGTCGAGCTCGGGCGGCGCAGGGCCGGTCGACCACACGGCGGCGTTGCCGGCGACGAACCACGTGGCGATCCAGCGGCGCACCAGCGCCTCGTCGGCATCTGCGAGGCCGACCTCGGCGAGCACCGATCGGGCCGGCCCGTGGAGCCCCACGAGGTCGACGAGCATCGACTCGACAAGCGGCCGCCCGGCGGGCTGCGCCGCAGCCTCGGCCCGCAGCACGCGTCGACCGGCGAGGGCGGTGCGGGGCAGGTCGGCGTCGCCGGCCCGTGCGCACAGCCGGGCCACGGCGTCGGCCACGGCGTCGGCGCCGCCCGTCACCGAGACCGAGGTGGTGTACGGGCCCGTGGCACCGTCGACGGACAGGTCGGGCCCCTCGAGCCCGAGGAGCAGGGCGTGCTCGACGAGGTGCGAGGCGCCACGCCAGGCCAGCGGCTCGTCGGCCCACCCGACCCGGAACGTGATGCCGACGGTCGTCTCGCCGGGGGCCTCGGTCCACCAGACGGGGACGTCGCCGTGGAGGGTCCTGACCTCGCCCCGGACCCCGTGCCACGCCACCGCCATCCGAGATCCATCGGTCGGCCGCCGCCCGACGTTGAGCACTCCGGACGCGGCACGCCCCCGGCACCCGGGCCGGGGGCGTGCGCTCGGATCCGGCGCCTGGCGACGCCATCGGCAGCGACCGGCAGCGCCGGTCGAGCGGATCAGTACCGGTAGTGGTCGGACTTGTACGGACCCTCGACCGGCACGCCCAGGTACGCCGACTGCTCGGGGGTGAGCTTGGTGAGCCGCACGCCCAGGGCGTCGAGGTGGAAGCGGGCCACGTTCTCGTCCAGCTGCTTGGGGAGCACGTGGACGCCGAGCGGGTAGTCCGAGGTCTTGGTGAAGAGCTCGATCTGGGCGAGCACCTGGTTGGAGAACGAGCAGCTCATCACGAAGCTCGGGTGGCCGGTGGCGCAGCCGAGGTTGAGCAGCCGGCCCTCGGCCAGGACGATCACCGAGTGGCCGTCGGGGAAGACGAACTCGTCGACCTGCGGCTTGATGTTCACCTTCTGGATGTCGCTCTGGCGGTACAGGCCGGCCATGTCGATCTCGTTGTCGAAGTGGCCGATGTTGCCGACGATCGCGTTGTGCTTCATCCGGCCCATGTGCTCGGCCGTGATGATGTCCTTGTTGCCCGTCGTGGTGATGAAGATGTCGGCGGTGTCGACGACGTCCTCGAGGCGGACGACCTGGTAGCCCTCCATGGCGGCCTGCAGCGCGCAGATCGGGTCGATCTCGGTGATGACCACCCGGGCGCCCTGGCCCCGCAGCGACTGGGCGCAGCCCTTGCCGACGTCGCCGTAGCCGCAGACGACCGCGGTCTTGCCGCCGATCATCACATCGGTGGCGCGGTTGATGCCGTCGACCAGCGAGTGACGGCAGCCGTAGAGGTTGTCGAACTTCGACTTGGTCGTGGAGTCGTTGACGTTGATGGCCGGGAACAGGAGGAGGTCCTGCTCGAACATCTGGTATAGGCGGTGCACGCCGGTGGTCGTCTCCTCGGTGACGCCCTTGATGCCCTTGCCCACGCGGGTCCAGCGCTGCGGGTCCTCCTGCAGCGTCCGGCGCAGGGTGGCCAGCACGACGCCCCACTCGTCGGAGTCCTCCTCGACCGTGTCGGGGACCGCACCGGCGGCCTCGTACTCGGTGCCCTTGTGCACGAGCAGCGTGGCGTCACCGCCGTCGTCGAGGATCATGTTCGGACCCACGTCGCCCGCGGCGTCGGCCGGCCACATGAGCACCTGCTCCGTGCACCACCAGTACTCGTCGAGGGTCTCGCCCTTCCAGGCGTACACCGGCACGCCCTTGGGGTCCTCGACGGTGCCGGTCGGGCCGACCACGACGGCGGCGGCGGCCTCGTCCTGGGTGGAGAAGATGTTGCAGCTGCACCAGCGCACCTCGGCGCCGAGCGCGGTCAGCGTCTCGATGAGCACGGCGGTCTGCACGGTCATGTGCAGGGACCCGGTGATGCGGGCGCCCGCCAGGGGCTGGCTGTCGGTGTACTCGGCCCGGATGGCCATCAGGCCCGGCATCTCCTGCTCCGCGAGCTGGATCTGCTTGCGGCCGAGGGGTGCCAGGGTGAGGTCGGCGACCTTGAAGTCGGTGAACGTCATGGTGATCTCCTGTGCCGCGCGCCGGGCGCGGCGAGGTGAAGGGTTCGGGTTGCAGGTGTCGGGCTGGGGTCGTCTGACGCCGGGTACAGGTCAGCCCTGGCGGACCAGAGGGTACTACCTGGGCCCGTCCCGCCCCCACCGCCCGTGGGCGGAGCGGTCAGCCGACGAGGCGCTCCGACAGGTCCCAGAGCCGCGCCGCGGCCTCGGGGTCACGGGCCCACGACCGGACACCGTGCGTGGCGGCCGGGTCGTCGACCGCCTCGGCCACGTGGCAGTCCTCGAGGTAGGCCCCTCCGTGGTCGACGAGCTCCGCCGCCGTCGCAGCCCACACGGTCGTGGCCGCGCCCTCCTCGACGCTCTTGAACGAGATGGCGCCGGTGCCGCCGGAGCGCTCGTCGGTGCGACGGACCGACGCCATGAACTCGAGGTCCTCGGCCCGGAGGTGCCGGCCCAGGTCCGTGATGATCATCCCGGGGTGGACCGAGTACGCCTGGATTCCCTCGGGCGACCAGCGGCGATCGAGCTCGAGGGCGAACAGCGCGTTGGCGGTCTTGGCCTGGCCGTACGCGTCCCAGTTGAAGTACTCGTCGGTGCGCTCGTAGTTGGGGTCGTCCCAGCGGATCCCGCCCATGCGGTGCCCGCCCGAGCTCAGGACGACGACGCGGGCCCCGCCGTGCTCGGCCGCCGCGGCGGCCAACGGGTCGTGCAGCAGCGTCGTGAACAGGAAGTGGCCGAGGTGGTTCGTGCCGAACTGCAGCTCGAAGCCGTCCGCCGTCCGCCCGAGCGGGCAGGCCATGACGCCGGCGTTGTCGACCAGCAGGTCGACCAGCGGATGGCGGGCGGCCACCGCCTCGGCAGCGGCCCGGACCGAGCCCAGGTCGGCGAGGTCGAGCAGCACGGGGTCGAGCTCGGCGCCCGGCACCTGCGCACCGACGCCGTCGACCGCGGCCCGCAGCTTGCCGTCGTCGCGGGCCGCCATGACGACGGTGGCCCCTCTGGACGCGAGCGCCCGCGCGGTCTCGAGGCCGAGCCCGCCGGAGGCCCCGGTCACGACCGCGGTCCGGTCGGTCAGGTCGACGCCGGCGAGGACCTCGTCGGTCGTGCTGGACGCTCCGAACGGTGAGGTGGCCACGGTCGCCTCCGGCCGGTCAGCCCCGGAGCCAGCGCTTGAGGTCGTCGAGCACCGCGATGGGGCCCGGGTCGACGCCCGACTGCGCCGCCAGGTGCAACGTGACGAGGTCCCCCTGCATGACCAGGTCCATGAGCTGGGCGAGCGGGCCGTCGCCCTCGGCCCGGACGGTGTGGATGTCGGACACCACCTCGTCGCAGGCGGCGGCCACGAACTCGAACCGGCGCCCGACGTTCGGGTGCTCGAAGTCGTGGCGGAGGAACAGCAGCGTGAAGACCTGCCGGGTGACGTCGCCGTGCTGGGCCCAGCCCGCGAGCTCGTTGTGGGTCAGCTCGGGGATGCGGTTCGACCAGGACGGGACCTTCGGGTTCTCGTTGAACTGGCCCTTCCAGCGCCACGCAGCGGCCTCGCCGAGCGGACCGCCGCCGTACACCAGCGGCAGCGTCCGCCCGATGCGGGCGGCCAGGCGCTCGGCCGGGTTGCCCGGCACCCGCAGCTGCTCGCGACGGACCTCGAGCTGCGCGATGGCGGCGTCGACCTGCTCCGACAGGCCGTCGGCCAGTCCGAGGCGCTCGAGCAGCACGAGCAGCGGGATCGACACGGCGCCGATGCCGGCGCGGGGCATGGGGATCGACGCGTCGACCGGCACGTGCGGGACGCCCCACTCGGCGGCCAGCCGGGCGAGCTCCCCGCCCGCGGCGACGACCACGAGACGGGCCCCGGCCTCTCGCGCGGCGGTGGCGGCGGCGATCGTCTCCTCGGTGCCGCCGGAGAACGACACGGCGATGACGAGGGTGTCGGGGCCGACGAAGCCCGGGCACTCGTAGTGCTTGGAGACGACGATCGGCACCGGGCAGCGGGGGCCGGCCACGGCGGCGCAGACGTCGCCGCCGATGCCGCTGCCGCCCATGCCCAGGATCGCGACCGAGGTGACGCCGTCGGCCGGGGGCAGGCCCTCGACCGCGGCTGCGGCGTCGCGAGCGGTGGCGAGCTGCTCGGGGAGGGCGAACGCCACCCCGAACATGTCGAGCGTGTCGAGCACACCTGCGGCGAGCTGGTCGGCGCTCACGCGCTGAACGTCGGCTCGATGCCCTCGGCCTCGGCCTTGGCCACCAGCCGCTCGTGCTCCGCGTCGTCGACCGAGGTCGCCTCGTCGATCAGCATCACCGGGATGCCGTCGCGAACCTCGTACGTCCGGTGGAGGCGGTCGTTGTAGAGGACCTGCTCGTCGGCGAAGTACAGCAGCGGGCCCTTGTCCTCGGGGCAGGCGAGGATCTCGAGCAGCCGGGGGTCGAGCGTCTGGTCGGTCGTCATGTGGGTTCTCCTGGGATCAGGCGGTCATCACGCCGCGGACCTCTTCCACGCGCTTCGCGCACTGGTCCGCGTCGGGAGCCTCGAGGTTCAGCCGCAGGAGCGGCTCGGTGTTGGACGGGCGGAGGTTGAACCACCAGTCGCCGCCGTCGACGGTGAGGCCGTCGAGGCGGTCCTGGGGCAGTGCCGCGAAGTGCTCGGCCACCCGCTCGATGACGGCGGCGGGGTCCTCGACCCGGGTGTTGATCTCACCGGAGTCGGCGTAGCGCTCGAAGGGCGCCCGCAGCTCCGACAGCGACTGGCCGGACACCGAGAGCTGCTCGAGCACGACCAGCGCGGCGATCAGGCCCGAGTCGGCGCGGAAGTTGTCCCGGAAGTAGTAGTGCGCCGAGTGCTCGCCGCCGAAGACCGCACCGGTCTCGGCCATGACCTGCTTGATGAACGAGTGGCCGACGCGGGTCCGGACGGGGGTGCCGCCGTGCTCGCGGACGACCTCGGGGACCGTGCGGGAGCAGATGAGGTTGTGGATCACCGTCTCGCCCGGGTGCTTGTCGAGGATGCCGGCGGCGATGATCGCCGTCGTCGTCGAGCCCGACAGGCCCACGCCGTGCTCGTCGACGAGGAAGACCCGGTCGGCGTCGCCGTCGAAGGCGAGCCCGATGTCGGCCCCGGTCTCGACGACCCGGCGGCGGAGGTCCTCCGTGTTCTCGGGCTGGATCGGGTCGGCCGGGTGGTTGGGGAAGGTCCCGTCGAGCTCGCCGTACATCACCTCGAGGTCGAACGGCAGCGTCGCGAACACGGCCGGGACGACGAGGCCGCCCATCCCGTTGGCGGTGTCGGCCACCACCTTCAGCGGCCGCAGGGCGCTGACGTCGACGAACGAGCGCACGTGGTCGGCGAAGGCGTCGAGCACGTCCTGGTGGGTCAGGGAACCCTCGGTGGAGGCGGGCTCGACCTCGCCGGCGAGCGCCGCGGTGCCGACCTCGCGGATCCGCGACAGGCCGGTGTCCTCGCCGACCGGACGGGCGCCCGCCAGGCAGAACTTGGCGCCGTTGTACTGGGCCGGGTTGTGCGACGCCGTGAACATGGCGCCGGGAGCGTCCATCGACCCGGAGGCGAAGTACAGGAGGTCGGTCGAACCGAGCCCGAGGTCGACGACGTCGAGGCCCTGGGACCGCACGCCCTCGCCGAACGCACCCGAGAGCTCGACCCCCGACGGCCGCATGTCCCGGGCGACGAGCACCCGGGTGACCGACCCGCCCCGGCCGGCCGCCTCCTCCTTCGCGAAGGTGGCGAAGCCGACCCCGATCGCTCGGGCGAGCTCGGGGTCGAGCTGGTCCGGCACGATGCCGCGGACGTCGTAGGCCTTGAAGATGGCGTCGAGGGCCGACATGGGTCGCACCCTAGTGGCCGGGCCCCGACCGCCCGGAGTCCGGCCCGGGGCTCGACGGCGCTCAGGCGACCTGACCGGCGGTGGCCGCCGGCGGGAGGCCGTCGTCACCGTCGAGCTCGTAGTCGCCGAGCCGGGCGAAGGCCCGCACCCGGAACAGGTCCCGGACCAGTCGGCCCGCGTCGCGCACGACGTGCACGGTGGACCGGCTGCTGTTGACGACGTGCACCGGCACCTCCGTCAGCGTCAACCGGTAGCGCTCGACGAGGTGGAACAGCTCCACGTCGAACGCGAACCCGTCGATGCGGGTCCGGGAGAACACCAGCCGGGCCACGTCGGCCCGCATGGCCTTGAGCCCGCACTGCGTGTCCCGGTAGCGCCCGAGCAGCACGATGCCCGTGAAGACGTTGACGATCCGGCCGCCGACCTCCCGCAGACGGCCCGCCCGGACGACGGTCATGGTGGCCTGGTGCTGGCGGCTCCCCACCGCCACGTCCCACCCGCCCTCGATCGCCTCGAGGAACCCGAGCAGCTGCTCAGGCGGGTACGACAGGTCGGCGTCGGTGAACGCCACCGTGCGCCCCTCGGCGGCGAGCATGCCCGCCCGGACCGCGGCGCCCTTGCCCCGGTTGGGCGTCTGGCGGATCACGACGTCGGCGCCGGCGGCGCGGGCGCGGTCGGCGGTGTCGTCGTCGGAGCCGTCGTCGACCACCACGACCTGCAGCCCGCCCTCGCCGACCGGCCCCGACAGGTCGGACCGCACCCGCTCGATGGTCGAGGCGATCCGGTCGGCCTCACGGAACGCCGGGATCACGACCGCCAACCGGTACCGGGCCGAGGGCGGCGGACGGTGGGCCGGGGCGCGCTGGTCGTCGCGCACCGTGTCGTACATGAAGCGCCGGTAGTTCGCCGTGCGCACGAGGAACGCGACGAGCAGCGCCGGCAGCTTGATGACGAGCAGCGCCCAGCCCCGGCGCGGGTCGAGCAGGAGGTCGAGCAGCGTCACGACCGCCACGTCGATGCCGAGTGCGAGCACCGACGAGCCCACGTAGGGGCCGGGCCGGCGGTACCAGCGGATCCTCGGGTCGCCGGGGAAGGTGACCGAGCCGTGCAGCAGCCACGACACGAGCGTCGCGGTGGCCACCGCCACGGCATCGGCCACCGGCACCGGCCACCCCGCGTCCTGGCGCAGGAACACGAACAGGCCGACGTCGACGACCGTGGCCAGCGCACCGACCAGCAGGAAGCGCCGGAAGAGCTGCACGGCGGCTACTCCGGCGGCGGTGGCCGGTCCGGGTCGTCCTCCGCGGGCGGCTCCGCGGCGCCGCCGGTCGCCGCGCCGTCGCGGTCGAGGTCGTCGAGCGCGGCGGGATCGTCGGACGCGAGGGGCGCAGGGCCCTCGACGTCGCCCTCGTCGACAACGCCCGCGTCGATGACGCGGTCGTCGACCTCGCCCTCGGCGCCGGACCCGTCGACGGCGTCGAGGTCGTGCTCCTCCTCGTGGCGCGCCGCCCACCCGCTCCACGACAGCGCCTGGAACGGCCGCCACGCCCCGACCCGCTCGATCACGTGGCTGCTCCGGGACCGCTGGTCCCACAGGGCGAGCAGGGCGACGAACACGAGCCCGACGATCGTGAGGATCCAGCCGAGCCGGTCGACGTTCGTCGTGCCGTAGCTCACGGTGACGTGCTCGTCGGTCGGCACGACGACCATGAAGTTGGGGCTGACCCGGTACGGGCCCTCGGCGCCCTCCGCCGTCCAGTTCGGGAAGAACGACGTCTTGATGAGCACCGGCGTGCCGGTCTCCGACACGTCGAACGACACCGAGTCGCCGTCGTCCCGGACGTTCGAGACGGTGACCTCGGGGACGTCCTCGCACGGCGGGCTCGCGTCGTCGGGCGACACCCTCGGCCAGTCCGACGGGCCCGAGGTCGCCAGCGGCACGTTCCAGCGCGCCGGGTCCTGGTACCACTTCACCGCCGGGCCCGGCAGCTTGGCGCCGACCTCCTGGCCGAGCGCGGGCACGGCCCGCTCCTTGGCGTAGACCCAGCCGTCGATGTGATCGTCCGTGCCCTCGAGCACGACCGGCTTGCAGCTGAGCGAGGTCACGAGGTCGGCGTCGGCCACCTCGAACACGACCCACTGGTGCTGCAGGCCGTCCGCCGTCGGCGCCGGCGTGATCGACTGCAGCTCGGTGAGGCGGTCATCGGCCCGAGCCGCGGCGATCGCGGCGTCGGAGGTGGCCAGGTAGTACTTGACCCCCATCATCTGCAGGTGCGAGATGCCGAGCTGGAGGTCCAGCCCGGAGTACGGCATGTCGCGCTGGGCGCGCGAGGGCTGCGACGACAGCTCCGACTGGTTGAGGAAGTGGAACGGCGTGGTCGACGACGCCTCGAAGTACAGGCCCTCCATCGAGCCGATGCAGCCATCGGTGAAGTACGGCAGGAGCATCAGGGCCATCGGGGTGCCGAACCGCGACAGCGTGGGCTCGTACTCCCACATGGCGCGGCCGCAGCCGTGCTCCTCCCCGACGTCGGCCATGGTGTCGACGATCGACCGGAACTCCGGGTACGCCTCGCGCCCCTCGAGGCCCTCGTAGTTGTACTGGGCCCACCCGGACGAGACGTTCTGCTGGGTCCAGCGCAGCCCCAGCCACTCGTAGGCGGTGACCCCGCTGGCGTCGGTGGTGACCTGGCCGCCGGGGAGGATCCGCAGGGCGCCGCCGTACAGGACGGCCAGGAGCGCCACGACCACCGAGACGCCGATGACCCCGACGAGCGCGGGCTCCTCGCGGCGCCGGGACAGCTCCGCCACGACCAGCGCGATCGACCTGATCACCAGCGCGACCGCGACGGCCGCCAGCAGGTAGATGGCGAGGTAGTAGAAGGGCAGGATCCGGGCGTTCCACAGCCGCCACTGCGGGGCGTACCGGAACGCCCAGGCCATCGCCAGCACGACCAGGGCCAGGTACCAGCCGATGCGCTGGCGGTGCACGATCGACAGCAGCAGGCCGAGCGCGGCGAGCGCGAAGACGACGTTGCGGTACGGCATGTCGAACTGCGCCTGCTGCGGCCAGAGGTACTCGGCGTACTTCGTGTACTTCTCCCAGCCCATGTCGTTCATGAACGGGCTGTCGAGGAAGAACGGGACGAACCAGAAGCACGCGAGCAGGCCGCCGACCGGGAGCGCGATCGTCGAGAACGTCACGGCCCGCAGGTCGAGCCCCACGAACAGCAGGACGAGCACGACGCTCACCACGATCGGGAACGCGCCCTGGCGGAACACGAGCGTCAGCAGGGTCACCGCCACCAGCCCGGCGGCGATTCCCCGGGCCACGGGGAACGAGTCCCACCACGGCACCCGGTCCTCGCGACGGGTCAGGAGGAAGATCACCGTCGCCGCGACGGCGAACATCGCCGGGATGATGTGGCACAGGACGACGAGCCCGAACAGCGTGGCGGCGAGCGCCATGTCCCGGCCCGTGCGGACGCCCCGGACGAGCACCGCCAGGTAGAGCAGGCAGAGCGTCAGCGAGATCGAGAACGCGAACTCGCCCGCCATCGTCGAGGTGATGTTGCCGCCGAGGATCGTGTAGCCGGTCTCGTAGAGGAAGGCCGCGGCGCCGACGGCGACGAGCGCCGGTCCCGGGAACGGCATCTTGAAGGACCGGGCCAGGGCGAACGCCGCGAGCGGCAGCGTGACCAGCCCGGACACGGTGACGAGCTTGAACGCCACCTCGTACGGCACCGGGACGCTGAGGATCGCGAGCACGCCGATGACGATCCAGAGGAACGTGCGCAGCACCGGATGGGTCACCCGCAGGTACACGAACCGGCCGACGAAGGCGAGGGCGGCGAGCAGGAACGGGCTGAGCCAGACGGGCGGCCCGACGTTGATCATCACGATCAGCAGCGACGGGATGACCATGTAGAAGACGTAGGCCGGGAAGCCCGCGTACCAGTCGGGCGTCCAGCCGGTCAGGCGGAGGTGCGGCAGGAGGTCGTCGCGGAGGTAGGCGGGGCCCCAGACGTGGGCGCCCATGTCGCCGCCGGTCGGCGTGTTGGTGCTGAAGATCCCGGCCGGGCTCAGCGAGGCGAAGATGAACAGGCAGGTGAGGCCCACCACGACCCACGACACCAGGTCGGCCCACTGGCGGCCGCCGTGCTCCGGGTCGTCCACCTCGACGAGCGGCTCCGCCGGGTCGCGGCGCTCCTCGTCGTCGTCCGGGCCGCCGGCCAGGAGGAGCCCGTGCTCCGACCCGGACCCGTCCGCCGTGCCCTCGCCCGGCACGAACCCGGGCTCGACGACGGTCGACCCGGCGCCGGCCGGCTCCGGCCCGGGCGCCTCCGATCCGGCGGTCCCGGACCCGGCGGGCCCGCGGGCCGCCGATCCGCCGACGGGCACGTCGACGTCGACGGGGTCGGAGCGATCGGGATCGTCGCCCGGCCCGTCCAGCGGCGCGTCGGAGCTCGGAGGTGGGCTCAGGTCCATGCGGGCCTCATCGTGGCAGATCGCCACCCCTGCCGAGGGTCACGACGGCACGACGTCACAGGACGTGCACCCGCCGCTCAGGTGATCGGCCCGTCCGCACGCCCGTGCCGGGGCGGCGGGAGGGGCCGGGGTGCGGGTCAGCAGCGGCGGCCGGGGCCGCCCGTCGGCGCTGCCGCAGGCCGTCGCGATCGTGATCGGGACGGCCGCTGCGCCGGCGTCAGGACGACAGCGACCGGCGGTACCGGGTGGGCACCGAGCTCAGGTCGGTCAGCACGCCGTCGAGCTCGATGTGCTCGCCGTCGCGGTGCCAGCTGCGCGAGTCGCACGTCGAGCACGACCTCATCACCAACCGAGAACCGTCGATGACCAACCCGATCTCGACGAGCTCGTTCCTGCACACCTGGCAGCTCGACATGGCTTCCTCCCAGCTCGCGGCCCGGGCGGTGCCGGACCCGCCGCCGGACGACCTGCTCCGAGCGACCACTCTCCGTCGGCAGGAACCGCCGACTTCGTGAGCGCTCGGGGACCGAATGAGCCGATCGGCCCATGAGAAGGGGCCACCGGACCCACCCCCCGACGGCCGGCGGTCGAGGTGTGGCGCCCTGCCGTCGGCCGGACGGGCCGGCGGCGGCGCTCAGCTGTTCACGTAGAGCAGCACCACGCTGGTCGCGTTGAACCCGACGTGGGTCATGATCGGGAGCCCGAGCCGGCCGGTCCGGACGGCCATGAAGGACAGGACCAGCCCGATCACGAACAGCCCCGGGAACTGCAGGGGCTGGAAGTGCACGGCGCCGAAGACGGCGGCGCACAGGACGATCGACGCCCAGTCGGGCAGGCCCCGCTTCTGCAGCGAGCGCAGGAACAGGCCGCGGAAGAACAGCTCCTCGACGATCGGGGCGCCGACGACGACGATCAGCGACAGCAGGATCCAGCCCACCGGACCGCTGGCCTTGTCCGACAGGGCCCGGGCCGGCGCCGACAGGTCGTCGTCGGTGTAGCCCGTGAGCTGCAGGATCGGCAGGTAGAGCAGCGGCAGGACGAGGATCTGCACCGCCACGCCGATGGCGAGGCCCGGTGCGACGTCGCGCCAGCGGACGTCGAGGCCGAAGTCCCGGACGACGCCGTCGCCCTTGACCCCGGCGAGCTGGACCGCCGTCAGGTAGCCGCCCCACAACGGGATCTGCAGGACGGCGGCGGCCCACAGCGGGATGTCGGAGCTCTCGGTCCACCCCGCCACGCCCATCGCGATCGACGTGGCCACCACCGCCAGGGCCTGGGCGAGCAGGAAGCCGAGCGCCACCTCACCGAGGCCCCAGCGCTGCTCGGCCGGCCGCATCCAGCTGCGGGACGTACCGGGGGCGTCGCTCACGGCCGACAGGATCGCACAGGACGCGGCGCCGGCCGGGACGCCCGGCCCGCCGTGCCCGCTCGGGCGATCAGGCCCCGATCAGGTCGAGCTGCCCGTGCTGGGGCAGCGCGGCACCACGGCGCTCGTCGCGGAGCTCCCAGCCGTTCGGGACGCGCACGCCGTCGGCGTGCTGGGCGCACAGGTCGTGGACCATCGGGTGGTCCTCGGCCGCGAGGTCCTCGAGCCACACGACCCCGTCCGCGTACGCGTAGGACAGGGTGGCGACCGCGGGGCGGCCGCATCCGGGTCGGGCGCAGCTCCTGCTCACGCCGGGCACCGTACCGTCGGCCGCGGGCCGATCCGGGGATCCTCGGCCCCGCCGGTCCCCGGGGGCGGCATCGGACCCTCCGGCGGTTCTCAGGCTGTGCCATGTCGATCCCCGGCGATGCCTCCTAGGCTGGGGCGATGCCTCCCGAGCAGAACGACAACCAGCAGCAGCCCGGCAAGGCCCGAGCCAACGGACTCCCCTCCTGGCTCCTCTGGGTGCTCGTGGCCATCGTCGGCCTGACCGTGATCAGCGCCCTGTCGCTCAACTCGGCCCAGCAGCAGCAGATCGCCTTCTCCGAGTTCACCTCGCAGGTGCAGGACGGCAAGATCAAGACCGTCACCTGGAACAACGTCGACCAGTCGATCACGGGCACGACCAAGTCCGGCGAGGACTTCGTGACGACGGCGCCGGCCCAGGAGCAGCCGACCCCCGAGCTGCTCCAGGAGATGGACGAACAGGGCGTCGAGGTCGACTTCTCCACGCCGACGCCGAACCTGTTCGTCCAAATGCTGCCGCTGCTGCTGCCGCTGGGGCTCATCGTCGGGTTCTTCATCTGGATGAACCGCCGGGCCCAGGGCCAGATGAGCGGGATCATGTCGATCGGCCGGTCGCGGGCCAAGACGTACACGACCGAGCGCCCCGCCACGCTGTTCACCGACGTCGCCGGCTACGACGGCGTGAAGACCGAGATCCGGGAGGTCGTCGACTTCCTGAAGGAGCCCGAGCGGTTCCTCGAGATCGGCGCCAAGATCCCGAAGGGCGTCCTGCTCGTCGGTCCCCCCGGGACCGGCAAGACCCTCATCGCCCGAGCCGTCGCCGGTGAGGCGGGCGTGCCGTTCCTGTCGGTCTCCGGCTCGGACTTCATGGAGATGTTCGTCGGCGTCGGCGCCAGCCGCGTCCGCGACCTGTTCGAGTCCGCTCGGAAGCACGGCCGGGCCATCATCTTCATCGACGAGATCGACTCCGTGGGCCGCAAGCGGGGCGCCGGCCTGGGTGGCGGCCACGACGAGCGGGAGCAGACGCTCAACCAGATGCTGTCGGAGATGGACGGCTTCGAGGGCACCGACGGCGTGGTCATGATCGCCGCCACCAACCGGCCCGACATCCTCGACCCGGCGCTCCTGCGCCCGGGCCGCTTCGACCGCCAGGTCGTGGTCCCGCTCCCCGAGCTGGACGACCGCAAGGCGATCCTCGCCGTGCACGTCCGGCACAAGAAGCTGGCCCCCGACGTCGACCTCGACCTCGTCGCCCGCGGCACGCCGGGCATGTCGGGCGCCGATCTGGCCAACCTCGTCAACGAGTCGGCCCTGACCGCCGTCCGCCGGGGCTCCAAGGTCGTGGAGATGCACGACTTCGAGGACGCCCGCGACCGCGTCCTGATGGGTCAGCGGCGTGAGTCCATGGTGCTGTCGGACCAGGAGAAGGAGATGACCGCCTACCACGAGGCGGGCCACGCCCTGTGCGCGGCGCTCCTCCCCCACGCGGACCCGGTCCACAAGGTCACGATCCTGCCCCGCGGCATGGCGCTCGGCGTCACCCAGCAGCTCCCCGAGGAGGAGAAGCACTCCTACAGCCAGGAGTTCCTCGAGGAGTCGATCATCGTGGCGATGGGCGGGCGCGTCGCCGAGGAGCTGGTGTTCGACCACCGCTCGACCGGCGCCGCCAACGACCTGCAGGTCTCGACCGAGCGGGCCCGGAAGATGGTCACCGAGTTCGGCATGAGCGACGAGATCGGCCCCCGGGCCTGGGGCACCTCCGGCCCCGTGTTCCTGGGCGACGACTTCGGCCACCAGCGCGAGTACTCCGAGGACACGGCCCGGGCGATCGACGCCGAGGTGGAGCGCCTGCTCCGCCAGGGCGAGGACCGCTGCCGCGACCTGCTGACCCGCAACCGCAAGGCGCTCGACCTCATCACCAAGGTCCTCCTCGAGCAGGAGACGATCTCGGGCAGCGAGGTCAACCGCCTCATCCGGGTCGCCAACGGCACCGAGCCGGACCTCCCCGCCCCCACGCCGCCGCCGGCCCAGCCGACCCCGCCCGTGGGCGGCACGCCGGCCCCGGTGCCCCCGCCGGTCCCGCCGCACCTGGCGCCCACGCCGCGGCCGAACGTGCTGCCCACGCAGCCGTTCACCGGCGACGCCGGCGCCTGACCCCGCTCCTCTCCGAACGCCCCGCCGCGGTCGACCGACGACGGTCCCGCGGCGGCGCGTCGGGGATCACCGTTCGGGTTCGATCAGCCGGATCGGGAGCAGCCGGGTTCGACAGCAGCCGGACGGACACGGGCTCCGCGCCTGAGGACGACTCTCGACGCGCCCCGCAGCCATTGAGCGCCCGGCCTCCGAGCGGCGCGTAGTCCGTTCGGCCCACAGTGGGCCGAACGCCTCAAGTCGCTTGAGCCGTCTGACCGAAGTGCCCGGACATGGATGGCACCGGCGGGACAGCGACAGCGGAGCGGACGGCAGCACCGTCGAGCTCCGAGGCCGACGAGGACGACGCGCAGCAGCACCACGCAGGAGACGGGCCGGGCCCGGGCGAGCCGGACGCAGCACCCCGGCCGACCCGCAGCGGCGCCGACCGCCCGAGCGCACCGGGGCACGCCCCGTCGGGTCGGTCCCGACGGTCCGTGCTGGGTGCGGTCGGCGCGGGCGGCGTCGCCCTCGTCGCGGCGGCCTGCGTCCCGCAGGCCAACGAGCCGGCCGCCCCCGCGCCCACCGTCCCGGCCCCGGTCCCGTGGCCGCTCGACCAGGCCAGGACGCTGGCCTCGCGGGCGACGTTCGGGGCCACGAAGGAGGTCGTCGACCGCATCCTGGCGATCGGCGCCGAGGCGTGGCTCGACGAGCAGCTCGGAGCGGGCCTCCCCAACGCCGAGGCGATGCTCGCGGGCTACACCACGCTCGGCCAGACGAACGCGCAGAACGAGGTCCAGCGCACCACCGACGAGGGCGTGCTGTTCCGCCAGCTCGACCACGCCATGCTCCTCCGGGCGGTGTTCGACCAGAACCAGCTCTACGAGGTGATGTGCGACTTCTGGTCGAACCACTTCACGATCTGGCGGTCGGCGAAGTACCTCACGCACCTCAAGACCCGCGACGACGGCGATGTGATCCGGCCCCACGCCCTCGGCCGGTTCGTCGACATGATGCTCGCCTCCGGCAAGAGCCCGGCGATGCTCGTCTACCTCGACAACTACACGTCGAACGCCTTCTCGACCGCCGGCGTCAACGAGAACTGGGGCCGGGAGATCCTCGAGCTCCACACGCTCGGGATCATCAAGGGCGAGCAGGTCTACACCGAGGCCGACATGCGCGGCGTCGCCAAGGTCATGTCGGGCCGGACGATCAGGTTCAACAACGACGCCAACAAGCACGGCTACGCGTTCAACCAGGGCTACCACTCGAGGGACGCCGTCTCGATCCTCGGCGGCCAGTGGACGCGCCCCGCTCGGGCCAACGGCTCGATGGGCGAGGCCGACGGCGACTCGCTCCTCGCCTTCCTCGCCCGCCACCCCGCCACGGCCCGATACATCTGCTACAAGCTCTGCCGCCGCTTCGTGTCCGACGACCCGCCGATGGGCCTCGTCGACCGGCTCGTCGACATCTACCGGGCCAACGACACCGCGATCCGCCCCGTCCTCCGGGGCCTGTTCCTGTCGGCCGAGTTCCGGGCGTCGGGCGGCCAGAAGGTCAAGCGACCCAACGAGTGGCTCCACTCCTCGCTCCGGGCGATGAGGGCGACGGTGAACCCGCTGCCCGACGGCCACGCCTCGACCCGCCTCCGCGACGTGCAGAGCGCGCTCGGCCAGCCCCTCAACGAGCGCACCACGCCCGACGGCTACCCGGAGACCGCTCCCGAGTGGATCTCCTCGGAGGGCCTCCTCAAGCGCTGGGAGATGGGCGGGCGGCTCGCCCGCAACCGCCTCACCGACAGCGGGGCGGCCGAGAAGGTGGTCGTCGACCTCAACGCACTGCTCCCCTCGCCGCTGCCCGCGACGACCCGGGACCTCGTCGTCGCGCTGGCCGACCAGGTGTTCCAGTTCCCGCTGAGCCCGGCCGACGCCGCTTCGATCCTCACCGCCCTCGGGGTCAACCAGACCGCGGCGGCCAGCACCCTCACGTCCAACGCGAACACCCTGCAGGCCACCTTCGGCCTGCTGTGCGCCCACCCCAGCTTCCAGCGCCGCTGACCGGAGGATCGAGATGACCGCCCTGCTCCCCACCCACCACGCCGTCGACCACGACGACGTCGGCTGCGACTGCGAGGACCACGACCGCCGCGGGCTCAGCCGGCGGGGCTTCATGGGCCTCGTCGGCACCGGCGCCGCGGTGCTCGGCTACTCGAGCCTCGGCTCCCGCATGGCCTTCGCCACGCCGGAGAACCCGTCGACCGGCGACGTGCTGGTCGTCGTGTTCATGCGTGGCGGGTGGGACGGCCTCAACGTCGTGGCGCCGTACCAGATGCCCACGTACAAGACGCTCCGGCCGACGATCCGCATCAAGGAGCCGTCGGAGTTCACCGACCCCGCCGGGAAGGCCGGCCTCCCGCTGGCCGCCGGCGGCAACGTCGGACCGTTCGCGCTGTCGGGCACGTTCGCGCTCAACCCCTCGATGACCCACCTGCACACCGGCGCCTGGGCCGACGGGAAGCTCGCGGTGGTCCACGCGGCCGGCATGCCGGCCTCGGAGTCCTCGACGCGCAGCCACTTCGAGGCCGAGCAGTACTGGGAGCGCGGCAGCCGCTCGCTCGGCATCACCAGCGGGTTCGTGAACCGGTACCTGTCGGGCCAGTCGGGGCTCGACCGCCTCAGCGCCGTGGGCCGCGGCTCGACCCTGCAGACGTCGCTGCAGGGCCCCGCCACCGCGGTGTCGATGACCTCGATCGGCGGGTTCGGCGTGACCGGCTTCCCGAACAACACGCAGGCCCGGACCGCGCTGAACAACCTGTACAAGCACGGTCCGCAGCTCCTCGACGAGACGGGCGCGGACACGCTCGACGTCATCAACCTGCTGACCACGTTGCCCGCCGACCCCGGGCCCCAGAACGGCGCGGTGTACGGCACCGACGACCTGTCGCGTAACCTGCGCGAGGTCGCCCGCCTCATCCGCGGCAACGTCGGGCTGCGCGCCGTGGCGATCGACTTCGGCGGCTGGGACACCCACAGCGACATGGGCATGCCGGAGGACCCGGCGTCGTACATGCGCCAGCGCACCGGGCTCGTGTCGCAGGCCTTCCAGGCCTTCTACCGCGACCTCGGCACCGCGATGGACGAGGTCACGCTCGTGACCCTGTCGGAGTTCGGCCGCACGATCGGCGAGAACGGCTCCGGCGGCACCGACCACGGGCGGGGCAACGTCATGTTCGCCCTCGGCGGGAAGATCAAGGGCGGCGTCTACGGCGGCTTCCCGACGACGATCGCCGACGGGCCGGAGGGCGACCTCACCGTCATGACCGACTACCGACGGGTGCTGTCGGAGGTCCTCCAGGTGCGCTGCGGCGCCTCGAACCTGGGCTCGATCTTCCCGACCTACACCCAGCAGGGCGCGCTCGGCCTGGCCGTCGCCTGAGACGAGGAGCAGGCCGTCGCCCGAGACAGGGGCCTGGCCGTCGCCTGAGACGAGGACCGGCCGTCGCCCGAGACAGGGGCCAGGCCGTCGCCTGAGACCGGGAGAGGACCGGAGGAAGGATCCGGCGGGATCCGGAGCACACGGGGAGACGGGCCGCGGGACGCAGGGGCGCCCGCGGCCCGTCCTCGTGGACCGCAGGTGGCCCAGCACCCCGGGCGCGCGGTGCCTCAGGCTGTGTGCTCGTGGCCGCCGCAGTCGTGCGGCACCGAGCCGGGCTCCCGGAGCTCGGCCAGGGCCGCCCACAGGTGGGTCGAGCTGACCGGTCCGACGAACGAGTCCCGGACGACGCCGTCGGCGTCCGCGATCGCCACGATCGGGACCGCCTCGATGCCGTAGCGGGCGTGCAGCGCGGCGTGCTCGACGGCCTCGACGTCCTGCACGGCCACGTCGTCGCTCTCCATCACCTGTGCCTTGGCCACGACGTCGGCGCACGTCGAACACGTCGCCGAGCTGAAGACGCAGACGAGCCACGGTGCACCCGGGCGGTCGAAGTCGGCCCGGTCGAGCTGGGCGGGCGCCTCCCACGACCGGGGCTGGGTGGGCGGATCGGCCCGGCGGCGCTGCAGCACGAACGCCACGCCGACGGCGACGGCGGCCAGGGCCAGGGCGACGAGCAGGCGATCCACCCCGACAGTGTGCCCGCGCCGCCGCAGGGGCTCACGTCGGCGCCGTCAGCCGCCCAGGCCGCGGAGCGGCTCGCCGGCCGTGTGGACCGGGACGGCCAGGTCGAACGCCAGGTCGTCGTCAGGGTCGAACACCGTGATGCGCTCGACGACCACCGGCTCGCTGGCCGAGACCCGCACGGTGATCTCCGGCGCCGCGCCCGCGGCGGCCAGCGGCACGGCGACGCTGTCGCCGGGGGCGACCTCGAGGTCGGTGGCCCCGGTCAGCTCGGTCTCGGCGCCGGCGGCGACGGCGGTCAGCGTGACCTTGGCGATGCCCTCGCCCGGGTTGTGGACGAGCACGACCGGCGCCGGGTCCCGCCCGGCGTCGATCGACGGCACCACCCACGTGCGGGCCAGCACCGGCGTCCCGTTGGAGATGGCGACCCCGCTGGTGAGCGCCGGGCGGACCAGCACGGCCGGGTCGGGCGACGGATCGGGGCCGCCGGTCAGCGAGCTCGTGCGGGCCGCGACGACCGGGTGGTCCGACTCGACCTCGATCGAGTGGTAGCCGACACCCGGGATGCGGCTCTCGGCCGACAGGTCGACCACCGCGTAGCGGCGGGGCTCCACGGCGACCTCGAGCGGCTCGGGCGGGGCCGACGCCCCGCCGTAGGGCGTGACCTGGACGAGGACGTTGGCGCGCGCGTCGCCCGGGTTCTCGAGGACGAGGCGCTCGGCCGCGCCGGCCCCCGTGAAGCCCCCGGCGAAGGCCCACCGCTCCTGGGGCTCGGGGACGCCGCCCGCCAGCTGCAGGCCCTCCGGGCCGACCGAGCCGTCCCACGTCTGGGCCACCTCCGCCAGCACCCGGCCGGACCGGGACCGCACGACGGCGGTGAACTGGTCGCGGCGCTCGGCGATGCCCTGCTGGCCGAGGTCGATGACCTTCACCGTGCCGGCGGGGACCACGACGCCGTTGACCGACGTGGGCACGCGGGTGCCCGTGTCGAAGCCGATCTCGACGTCGACGCCGGCGTCGCCGGGGAACGGGTTGAACAGCGTGAGCCGGGCACCGGCGTCGCGGGTCGTCGACAACGAGGGGAAGTGCCACTCCCCCGACGTCGAGCCGACGCAGGCGGCCCGGTCGCCGTAGCCCTCGGCGACGAGCTGGTGGTCGACGGTGAGCTGCGGGTTCGGGGACTGCACGAGCACCGACGCGGTGGGGTCGCCGACGAGCGCGCCGACGTCGACGGGCAGCGGGCCGCCCGGCGGCACCTCGACGTCGCGCGGCGGGGTCGCCCCCGCCGCGGTGTAGCCGGTGATGCGGGCGGTGGTGGCGTCGCCGTCGGGGTTCGATAGGTAGAGGAAGTGGCGCGTCGGCACCGCGGCGGTGCCGGCGGCGCAGTACCAGGTGACCGGCAGGTCGCCGTCGGCGCGGACGGCCGGGACCGGCGCCCGGTCGATGGCGGCCGCCTCTGGCTCGTCGCGACCGCCCCACGCAGCGGCGAGGCCGACGAGGGCGAGGACGACGACGGTCAGGACGGCGAGACGTGCCGGCCTCATCGGACCTCCTCCGCGGACGGCGCCGGGTCCTCGGGCGTCACGACCACCACCGGCGGCCCGCGTCGGATCGTCCGCCGCGGGCGGGCCGGGGCGAGACGCCGGCGGCGGCCGGCCACGACGATCAGGACCAGCAGGGCGAGCACCTGCACCGCCTGCAGCACGCGGGACACGACCGGCGTGGACCACGACAACGTGGCGTCGCCGCCGCGATCGACGTCGAACTGCTGCGCCCACCCGAAGAGCGACGACCGCGCCGCGGTGGACGAGCCGCTGACGAGCGACCAGCCGCCGTCGGCGGTCACCGCCTGGGCGACGACGGTGCCGTCCTCGATCTCACCGGAGAACGACGTCCCCGGACCGCGCCCGAGCACGGCGGGCGGGTCGGCGGGCGGCAGCAGCAGCTGGCCGGCGGCGGTGGGCACGCCGCCCTCGGGCAGGTCCAGCTCGGTGATGTCGGCGCGCAGCGGCCACGGGGCCTGCACCTCGTAGAGCTCGGCACCGGGCGCGACCGGGATCTGCGTCAGGTCCAGCTGCTCCTCGAACGCCGCCAGGGTGCCCCGGGGCAGCGGCACCTCGACCGGGGAGAACGGCTCGGGCGCCGGCCGGTCGATCAGGAGCACGTAGCGGATGCCCATCGGCGCCAGCAGCTGGCCGAGCCGCGACGTCCGCCCGCGCAGCGCGGCGTCGACCGCCTGCCGGAGGTGGGCCACGCCGTCGCCGCCGTCCAGCCGGTAGCGCTGGGTGACGGTCGGGAGGTTGCCCTCGGTCACGCCGAAGGCCAGGTCGTCTGCACCCGGCAGCGTCCACCCCGACACCGGCAGCACGTCGGGATCGCCGATCCACAGGGTGCGCGTCGCATCGCCCCGGTCGACCAGGTCCAGGGCCCGCTGGTAGTCGCCCTCGGGCAGGTACCAGCGGCCCTCGGGCGCCGCGAACACGACGGGCAGCAGGCCGATGACGAGCGCCAGGATGCCGACGCCGGACGCCACCTGCCCGAGGCCGAAGTCGCCGCTGACCACGTCGTGCTCGAACGCCAACGGCCCCATCGCCACCGCCAGGGCCATGCCGAGCGCGGCCGGCACCAGGAACAGCGCGACGCCGGCACCGCCGACCAGGCCGGTCGAGGCGAGCACGGAGGTGCCGGCGAAGGCGACCAGGGCGACGACCCAGCCCGCCACGGCCCAGCCGAGCCGCCACGAGCGCCCGGTCACGAGCGGCACGAGGGCGGCGATCACGATGCCCCAGCCGAGCCAACCGGTCTGCACCGGGCCGATGCTGCCGGTGACGAGGTCCGAGGCCGACGGCACCGCGGTCCGGCTGTCCCAGAGGCCCGTGAGCGACGCAGCGTCGCCGCTGGTGATCGACTCGACGAGCCACGGCAGCTGCAGCGGCACGCTGAACAGGAGCCCGCCGAACGCCGCGACCGGCAGGCGCGAGGCCCGGCTGCGGTCGCCGCCGATCCACGGGCCGACCGCGAACAGCGACACGGTGACGGCGAGCAGCAACGACCCGAGGGGGCTGACGCACCCGACGGCACCGAGGATGAGGCCGTTGCCGGCCAGGTGGCGGACCCAGCCCTCGGACGGTCGGTCCACCTCGGAGAACGGCGCGACGTGCGCACGGCGGGCGATGCGGCGCAGCAGCCACGGGGCTGCGGCGTACGCGACGAGCGCCTGCAGCCGTCCCGTCGCCAGGGCGTTCAGCGCGATCGGGTTGAGCGCGTAGACGGCGACCGCGGCCGAGCGGCCGCGGATCGAGCGCGTGCCCGAGAGCAGCTTCCACCCGCCGACCGCGCCGACGAGCAGCGGCAGGAGGATGAGCAGCCGTCGGGCAAGCCCGATCGAGCCGAGGAGGATCGTGCCGAGGCCGCCGAAGGCGGGCACGAGGCCGACCGGCACCGAGCCCTCGCCGAGCCCCGCCCCGCGCCAGGCCGTCCACCACTCCGACAGCAGGTCGGGCGCGCTGCGCCCGCCGCTGACGAGCTCCCTCATCACCGGCAGCGGGCCCGTGATGAGGTGGCGGGCGCCGATCACGCCGACGAGGATCGTGGCGATGATGAGGCCGGCGGCGGCGCGGCTCGTCACCGACGTCATGTCGGCGAGCGCGACTCGACCCGAGCGCGTCGCTGCGGCCAGGCGGCCCTCGCCCTCCTCGGTCCGCACGAGGGAGCGCAGCCGGTAGCTGCCCCGGTGGAACAGGGTGCGGTAGTCGGCGTCGTGGACCCGGCGCGCCCTGCGGACCCGGGCCCTGGCCCGCACCAGGTCGGGGAGGTGGACCACGTTCCAGAACCCGGCGGCGATCACGTCGCCGCAGTGGCGGAAGCGGGCCAGCAGCGCGGAGCCGGCCAGGTCGACGAGGCCGAGCAGGATGCCGACCGGCACCGTCCACCACCAGCGCCGCAGCTCGGTGTTGGCCAGCACCATGCGCGCCTCGTGGCGCGTCTCGTAGCGGGTGCGGGACTCGACGTCCCGGCGGTCGCCGAACCGCTCGCGGTGCGCCACCGTCGCGCGCGGGCAGAACTGCACCGATGCGCCGGCGGTGTGGGCCCGCCAGCACAGGTCGACGTCCTCGCCGAAGAACGGGATCTCGGTGCTGAAGCCGCCCATCGCGCTGAACAGGTCGGACCGGACGAGCATGCACGCGCTCGACACCGCGAACACGTTGCGGGCGCTGTCGTGCTGGGACTGGTCGAGCTCGCCGGGGTCGACGAGGGGCGCCGAGGCCCCGAAGGCGTCGACGGCGAGGCCGACCGAGCGGAGCACGTCCTCGTCGTCCCAGTCGACGAGCTTGGCGCCGACCACGCCGGCGTTGGCCCGGAACGCCTCGGCCACCATCGCCGTCACCGCGTCGGGTCGGAGGCGCACGTCGTCGTGGAGGAAGAGGAGGAACGGTGCGCCCTCGACCGACACGAGCGCCTCGTTGGCCGCGGCGGAGAAGCCGCGGTCCTCGGCCAGGCGCCGCACGAAGGCCGACGGCAGGACGTCGGCGACCCGCCCCGTCGGGTCGTGCGTGGAGCCGTTGTCCACGACGAGCAGCGACAGGTTCTCGTAGTCCTGGTCCGCGATGGACTCGAGCGTCGCCTCGAACCAGCTGCCGGGGTCACGGGTGACGAGCACGGCCACGACCGGCGGTGCGCCGACGCCGACGATCGGGCTGTCGTCCGACAGGCCCCACTTGGCGTCCTCGGCCGCGTCCTCGTCGGTGTCGGCCTGGAACTCCTGCTCGAACGGGGCCGGGCCGATCGGCTCGTCGTCGGGCCCGGACGCCGGCTGGTCGGGCTCGGCCCCGGGTCCCTCCGGCTCGAGGTCCGGCTCGAGGTCCGGCTCGAGGTCCGGCTCGCCCTCGGGCCCCTCCGGCTCCTGGTCCGGCTCGGGATCGGCCGCTGGCTCCTCCGGCTCCCGGTCCGGCTCGGGATCGGGTCCCTCGGGCTCCTCGTCGGGCTCGTCGGACACGTCGGACGCGTCGGACGCGTCGGACACGTCAGCCTCGTCGGGCTCGTGCTGCTCGGACCCCGTCCCGCCCGGCTCGGCGTCCTCGGTCACGCCCGGCTCGGGGTCTGGACCCTCGTCGGTCGATGCCGCCGTGCCGACCGGATCGCCGTCGACCGGATCGGCCGTGCCGGCGGCGCCCTCGTCCCCGTCGGGACTCGGATCGTTCGTTCCGGGGCGTGGAGGGTTGGAGGGGATCGGGCTGGCCTTTCCTGGGGTTCCGGCGCGCGCCGTCGAGGGCGGCGGCCGGCACTGTCGGACGAGGGGCGATCGTAGTGCGGGGCCCCCGCCACCTCGGGTTCATGCGGCGGGTGCGACCGGGCGGTCCGGCTCGCTGCGGCGCGGGCCCGCCCGGGCGCTCGCGGCCAGCCAATAGAGTGACCGGCGATGCGCACCGACCCCACGGCCCCGCAGCCGGAGCCGACCCGATGAAGGCGCTGATCACGGGCGCCGGCGGCTTCGTCGGCCACCACCTGGCGGCCCACCTCGAGGCCGAGGGCGACGAGGTCCTCACGACCGACCGCTCGACCGACGGGCTCGACATCACCGACGCGCCGGCCCTGCTCGATGCGTTCCGGCGCCGCCGGCCCGAGGTCGTGTACCACCTCGCCGGCGCCAGCGACGTCGGGGGATCGTGGTCCACCCCGCAGGCGACGTTCCGCTCCAACGCCGAGGGCACGCTCAACGTGCTGTGGGCGGCGCGGGAGTCGGGCGTCGAGCGCGTGCTCACGGTCGGCTCGGCCGACGTCTACGGGAAGGTCTCGGCCGAGGACCTCCCGATCACCGAGCAGCTCGAGATGCGGCCGGTGAGCCCCTATGCCGCGTCGAAGGCCGCCGCCGACCACGTGGCCGTGCAGGCCCACCTCGGCTACGGCCAGGGCGTCGTGCGGGCCCGCCCGTTCAACCACCTCGGACCCGGCCAGAGCAACCGCTTCGTCGCCGCCGCGCTGGCGGAGCGCGTGGCGACGAACGAGGCCAGCGGCGAGTCCAAGGTGAAGGTCGGCAACCTCAGCCCGCAGCGCGACTTCACCGACGTCCGCGACGTCGTGCGGGCCTACCGGCTGCTCGTCGAGCACGGCTCGGCCGGCCAGGTCTACAACGTCTGCAGCGGGCGGGCGATCGCCGTGCAGGCGCTGGCCGACGAGTTCATCTCGCTCGCGACGATCCCGATGGAGCTCGTCACCGATCCCGAGCTCGAGCGGCCGGTCGACATCCCGGTGCTGCTCGGCGACAACTCGCGGATCCGCACCGACACCGGATGGACGCCCGAGATCCCGCTCGAGGACACGCTCCGCGACCTGCTCGACGACCAGCGCCGTCGCATCCGCACCTAGACGATCCGCAGCACCTCGGCCGCGACGAGGTCGGGCTCGGTGAACGGGACGTGGTGCGAGGACCGTTCGGCCCCGACGAACCGGCCCCGAGGCAGCGCAGCGGCCGCCGCACGGTGGGCCTCGAGCAGCGCCGGGCGGCGCGTCGCCTCCATCCTCGAGGCCGACGTGCCGGAGACGTACGTGACCGGCACGTCGGGCAGCGCCGGTGGGCGCTCGAGCAGCTCGCGCAGGTCGGCGATGTGGCCGCGGAGCTCGGCCTGCTGCGCCCGGGCCGCGGCGACCGTGCCGTCGTCGCGCCGCATGCCGCTGGCCGACGGCTCCGGCAGCATCGCGGCCAGGCGGTCGATCGGCCGTCGCAGCGCCCCGGTCCGGGCCACGACGGGCAGCAGCGGCAGCATCAGCCGGGTCTGGACCTCGGTCGACCGGCTGAAGAACAGGTCGCAGGTCTCGTCGGTCACGTCGACCAGCACGAGGCCGGCGATGCGCTCGGGCACCGACTCGGCGGCCCGGCGGATGATCGGCCCACCCCAGCTGTGGCCGACGAGGACGAACGGCCCGTCGCCGAGGTGGTCGAGGACGTCGACGAGGTCGTCGGCCAGGCGGGCCAGCGGGCGCGGCCCGGGGTCGGCGGCGCTGCGCCCGAGGCCGCTGCGGTCGTAGGCCGCCGTCGCGACGACCGGCGCGACGCGCGCCACGACGGCACCCCACGTGTGGTGCGACATGCCCATGCCGGCCTCGAACACGACGGTGGGGCGTCCGGGCTCGGTGCTGTCGCGGCGCTCGAGGTACAGCTCACGACCGTCACGGGTGGCCACTCGCTCGATGCGCCAGCTCATCGCCCCGCCCGCGGCGGGATCGGTCTCCGGCGCCCCGGCGGCGGGGGCCGTCACGGCGTCAGGCGACATCGGCGACGCGGCGGCGGGCGTCCTCGAGCGCGGCGACGTCGCGGACCGAGGTGGCCATGGGCGCCAGCTCCGCGAGGCGCTGGCGCCACTCCGACGTGACCCGGGCGGCGACGCCGGCAGGCGCCCCCTCGAGCCACCGGAGGTCCCGGTCGAGGAGCGCGAGCTGCAGCTCCAGCTCGGTGTGGCGGGCGGTGACCGCCGGGAGGCGCTCCGCCTTCGACGCCGGATAGGCCGTCCCGTCGACCAGCTCGAGCGGCTCCAGGTGGAAGACACCCGCCAGCAGGGTGACCGTCCGCTCCCCCGGCACGCTCCGGCCCGACTCCAGGTTCGACAGCGCCACCCGGGAGATCGCGACTCGCGCCGCCAGCTCCGCCTGCGTCAGGCCGAGCGCGGTGCGCAGCCAGCCGATGCGGTCGCCCAGGCGCTCCGGCACGGGACCGGGGGTCGGGCTGGGGAGGGACGGGATCGAGGGCACGGTCGTGGGGAGGGAGAGCTGGCGACGCCGCGGGCGTGACGGGCGGCACCGGTCGGACGGCGAACGTGTCAACCCAGTATGCAGACCCTGCGGTGCCCCGCAGCGTAGAACAGAGCCATGACCAAGCGTGCGCTCATCACCGGCATCACCGGCCAGGACGGCTCGTACCTCGCCGAGCTCCTCCTCGACGAGGGCTACGAGGTGATCGGCATGGTCCGCCGCTCCTCGACCGTCACGTTCGAGCGGATCGCCCACCTGCAGGACCGCATCGCGACCGTGCCCGGCGACCTCCTCGACCAGGCCAGCCTGATCGACCTGCTCCGGACGCACCGGCCGACCGAGGTCTACAACCTGGCTGCGCAGAGCTTCGTCCAGACGAGCTTCAGCCAGCCGGTGCTGACCGGCGACGTCACCGGCCTGGGGGTGACCCGGCTGCTCGACGCGATCCGGATCGTCGACCCCGACATCCGCTTCTACCAGGCGTCCAGCTCCGAGATGTTCGGCAAGGTCGTCGAGGTCCCGCAGTCGGAGGACACGCCCTTCTACCCCCGCTCCCCGTACGGCGTCGCCAAGCAGTACGGCCACTGGATCACCGTCAACTACCGCGAGAGCTACGACCTCCACGCGTCGAGCGGCATCCTCTTCAACCACGAGTCACCGCGCCGCGGGCTCGAGTTCGTGACCCGGAAGATCTCCAACACGGTCGCCAAGATCAAGCTCGGCACGGCGAGCGAGCTGCGGCTCGGCAACCTCGAGGCCGAGCGCGACTGGGGCTTCGCCGGCGACTACGTCCGCGCCATGTACCTCATGCTGCAGCAGGACGCTCCCGACGACTACGTCGTCGCGACCGGCGAGACCCACTCGGTGCGACGCTTCTGCGAGGTCGCGTTCGGACACGTCGGCCTGGACTACGAGCAGTACGTCGTGATCGACGAGGCGTTCTACCGCCCGGCCGAGGTCGACCTGCTGATCGGCACGCCGGCCAAGGCCGAGAAGGTCCTCGGCTGGACGCCGACCGTCGCCTTCGAGGACCTCGTGACGATGATGGTCGACGCCGACATCGACCTGCTCTCGGGTCGGCTCGGCCCGATCAGCTGACGCCGGGCCCGATCAGCTGACACCTCGCCCGATCGACGCCGGGCATCAACCGGAACCGGGCTCGCCGGGCAGGACCCCGTCGCCGGGGTGCAGCGCCAGCCGCGCCGTGCCCGATCGCGCCACCTCGTCGGCGGCGTCGACCATCGTCGCGTGGGCCCGGCGCCAGCCGACCACCAGGCGCTCGGCCTCCAGGACGTCCGCCGGGCCGCGCACGGTGACGCGCCACGGCCGTCCGAACAGCACCCGGAGGGCCCAGATCCCCGCGGCGAGCACGACGACCACCAGGGCCTCGACGAGCCCGAACAACGTGGGTGCGAGCACGAACACGAAGAGCAGGATGCCGACGAGCACCAGCACCCCGAGCAAGAGGTCGTCGAGGTGCATGCAGCCGTCGGCCACGTCGAGTGCGTCCGATCGCCGCCACGTCGCCCGCATCCGTCGGCGCAGGTCGGCCGGTGCCCGCCGCAGGCGGTTGCCGATCCACTCGATCCTGATCGTGTGCTCCGTCCCGTCCGGGGCCGTCACCGTGCGCACGGGCGCTCCTCCCTCGTCCCCGCTGCTCGCCGCCCGACGATAGGGTCCGGCGATGACCCGGGTGGCGGTGCTGTGCGGCGGCGTGGGGGCGGCGCGCTTCCTGCGCGGGTTGCTCGAGGTCCACGACCCTGCGCTCGTCACGGGGGTCGTCAACGTCGGCGACGACTCGGTGATCCACGGGATGCACGTCAGCCCCGACCTCGACACGATCACCTACACGCTGGCCGGCGCCGTGAACCCCGAGACGGGTTGGGGCCTCGTCGGCGAGACGTGGCAGGCGATGGAGCAGGTCCGGACCTACGCCGCGGCCAGCGGGATCGGCGCCGACGACGAGGCGGCGGGCTGGTTCTCGCTCGGCGACCGAGACCTCGGCACCCACCTGTACCGGACGTCGCGGCTCCGGGCCGGGGCGACGCTCACCGAGGTCACCGGCGAGATCGCCCGGACGTGGGGGCTCGGCCTCTCCCTGGTGCCCGTCACAGACGACCCGGTGCGCACGTGGGTCCGCACCGTCGACGGCGCGGAGCTGTCGTTCCAGGAGTACTTCGTGCGCGAGCACCACGACGTGGCCGTCGACGAGGTCCGCTACGACGGCATCGACGCCGCGCTGCCCTCCCCCGAGGCCGCCGCCGCGCTCGAGGGCGCCGGGGCGATCGTCATCGCCCCGTCCAACCCGATCGTGTCGATCGAGCCGGTGGTCGGCGTGCCCGGCGTCCGCGAGGCGCTGGTCGAGCGCCGGGACCGCACGGTCGCGGTCAGCCCGATCGTGGGTGGCGCCGCGCTGAAAGGCCCCGCCGACCGCCTCATGCGCGAACTGGAGCTGGAGCCGACCGTCGTCGGCGTGGCCCGCTGGTACGCCGAGGTCGCGGCGACGCTCGTCGTCGACGAGCAGGACGCCGAGCTCGCCGTCGCCGTCGAGGCGGAGGGCGTCCGCTGCATCGTCGCCCCGACGATCATGAGCCGGCCCGGGGTGGGCGCGGCGCTCGCCCGCACCTGCCTGGCCGCCGCCACCGACGCGGCCTGACCGACGGAGGACGACGTGGACGGCATCGAGCTCATCCCGGTGCGGGGCCTGCCCGAGGTCACGCGGGGCGCGGACCTGGCCGGCATGGTGTGCGACGCGATCGAGCTGCGTGCCCGCGACGTCGTCGTCGTGACCCAGAAGGTCGTGTCGAAGGCCGAGGGCGCGATGGCCGAGGTCGACCCCGACGACCCCTTGTCGCACAAGCCGCTGGTCGAGCGCGAGTCGGTGCGCATCCTGCGCCGTCGCGGCGATCTCATCATCTCCGAGACCCGTCACGGCTTCGTGTGCGCGAACGCGGGCATCGACCTGTCGAACGTCGAGCACGGCTGGGCCGCGCTGCTGCCCGAGGACCCGGACCGCTCGGCGCGCCGCATCCGCGACGGCATCCGGGGCCGCACGGGCACCGAGGTGGGGGTGATCGTGTCGGACACGTTCGGGCGCACCTGGCGGCGCGGCGTCACCGACGTCGCGATCGGCTCCGCCGGGCTCGTGCCCGTCGTCGACCTCCGCGGCACCCAGGACGCCTACGGCCGGGAGCTGCAGGTGACCGAGGTGGCGGTGGTCGACGAGATCGCCGGCGCCGCCGAGCTCGTCATGGGCAAGTCGACCGGCGTGCCCATGGCCGTGGTGCGGGGGCTGGGGCCCGAGGTGTTCGTGCCGGTGAGCGACGACGGCACCGAGGAGCGCCGCGGCGTGCTGACCGACGTCGTCCGGGCCCCCGCCGAGGACCTCTTCCGCTAGCGACCGCCCGTGGCGGGACCGTCAGGCGAGGGTCCCGCCGTCGACCTTCACGCACGTGCCGTTCACGTGCGCGGCGTCGTCGGAGGCGAGGAAGGCGATCGTGCTGGCGACGGTCTCGGGGCCGCGGTGGGTGTCGAGCGCGGTGATGCGGTTCACGAGCTTGATGTCGGCGCCCTCGGGCAGCCGGAACTCGTTCTGGATCGGCGTGAGGATCGAGCCCGGGGCCACGCTGTTGCAGCGCACGCCCTGCTTGCCGAACTCGACCGCGAGGCACTGGGTCAGCGCGTAGACGCCGCCCTTCGACGCCGAGTACGACACGGCCCACGGGTGGCCGGCCAGCGAGGCGGTCGACGCCGTGTTCACGATGTTGCCGCCGGTGGCGAGCAGGTGGTCCATGACCTCGCGGCACACCAGGAACGTGCCGGTCAGGTTCACGGCGATGATGCGGTCCCAGTCCTCGAGCTTCGTCCGGCGCAGGTCCTCGAAGTGCAGGACGCCGGCGACGTTGATCGCGACGTCGAGCCGCCCGTGCTCCGCGACCGCCGAGGCGACCAGGTCGGCGACGCTGGCCTCGTCGGCCACGTTCGACACGGCGGAGAACACCTTCGACCCGGCGGCGCGGCAGGTGTCGGCCGTCTCCTCGAGGCCCTCGGCGTTCACGTCGGACAGCGCGAGCGTGGCACCCTCGGCGGCGAGGCGCTCGGCCGTCGCCCGACCGATGCCCGATGCCGCACCCGTGATGAGCACGACCTTGTCGGCGAACCGATCCACCTCGCACACCCCCTGGCGACCGCAGCCCGCCGTCGCGCTCCGCCGGCCACGCCGGCACCCGTCGACCTGACGGACCGTCAGATGATAGAGCCCCGCCGGACGCGCACCAGCGGGCGGACGACCGCCGCCACCGGCCCGGCGGCCGCGGGATCAGCGGTCGCGGAACCAGTCGAGCGTCGTCGCGGTGCCGGCGGCCAGGTCGGTGAACGGCTGCCAGCCGAGGTGCATCTTCGCCCGGGTGGCGTCCAGGCACGACCGCTGCAGCTCGCCGATGCGGGCGGGGGCGTGCTTGGGCGGTGCGTCGACGCCGGCGTTGGCCGCCATCGTCGTGTACAGGTCGAGGACCGAGGACTCGACGCCGGTGCCGATGTTGCAGAGCAGCCCGCTGCCCCGCTCGGCGGCGCGGACGAAGGCGTCGACGACGTCGTCCACGAACACGTAGTCGCGGGTCTGGGACCCGTCGCCGAAGACCGTGCACTCCTCCCCCGCCAGGAGCTTGCCGGCGAAGATCGCCACCACGCCTGCCTCGCCGTGCGGGTCCTGCCGAGGGCCGTACACGTTGGCGAGCGCCAGGGACGTGTACTCGAGCTGGTGCAGCTCCCGGTAGGCGTAGAGGTAGTCGGTCGCGACCTTCTTGGACACGCCGTACGGCGCCACCGGATGCTGCGAGTGGCCCTCGCCGACCGGGAGGTCGTCGGGGTCGACGTCGCCGTAGATCGTGCCGCCGGACGAGGCGAACACGACCTTGCGGGACCCGGCCCGCCGGGCGCCCTCGAGCACGTTGAGCGTGCCGAGCACGTTGATGCGGGCGTCGAGCGCCGGATCGGCGACCGACACGCGCACGTCGATCTGCGCGCCGAGGTGGAACACGACCTCGGGGCGGCGGCGCTCGAGCAGCTCCGACACCGCGGGGTCGCAGATGTCCATCTGGTGGAACGTGAACTCGTGGTCCAGGTCCGCGCGCGCGTCGGCCAGGTTGCCGAGCTTGCCGCTCGACAGGTTGTCGACCACGTCGACGGCGTGGCCCTCGGCCAGCAACCGGTCGACCAGGTTCGAACCGATGAACCCGGCACCGCCGGTCACCAGAGCCCTCATCTCATCCCCCTCAGGTGGGCCACTCGGTGGGCGGTGGGAACCGCCCTCCCGACTCGGCGGTGCCCGCCGGCACGTCCTCGTCGAACCCCACGACCGACAGGTCGGTGAGCTCGCAGCTCTCGCCCACGACCGAGCGGGCGCCGACGATCGACCGCTGCACCGTCGCACCGGCCGAGACGCGGGCGCCGGCCATGACGACCGAGTCCTCGACCTGGGCGCCCGAGGCGACGATCACGCCCGGCCCGATCGCCGAGCGCTTGACGATCGCGCCGGCGTCGATCCGGGCCGACTCGTGGATGGCGGGCTCGAACGAGCCGCGCAGGCCGTCGAGCAGGTCGAGGTGGGCCTGCAGGTAGGCCTCGGGCGTGCCGGCGTCGATCCAGTACGACGCCGCCTGCAGCCCGTAGAGGCGGCCCTGGGCGACCAGCTCGGGGAAGATCTCGCGCTCGATCGAGCGGCGAGCTCCCGCCGGCACCAGGTCGAGCACCTCGGGCTCGAGCACGTAGGTGCCCGCGTTGATCCAGTGCGTGGGGGCGGTGCCCGGCTCGGGCTTCTCGATGAACGCCTCGACGCGCCCGTCGCCGTCGAGCGGCACCACGCCGTAGCGGGACGGATCCTCGACCTCGGTCAACGCGATCGTCGCCGCGCCGCCGGCCTGCCGGTGGTACCGCCAGAGCTCGCCGACGTCGAGGTCGGTGAGGACGTCGCCGTTGAGCGCGAGGAACGTGGAGTCGATCTCGGCCTCCCGTGCCGCGAAGGCGATGGCACCGCCGGTGTCGAGCGGCTCGGGCTCGACCGCGTAGCGAACCGGCACGCCGGCGACCTCGCCGTCGGGGAACTCCCGGAGGAAGACCTCGGGCTGGTAGCCGAGCGACAGCACGACCTCTTCGACGCCCAGGCCGCCGAGGTGCTCGACCACGCGCTGCAGCATCGTGACGCCGCCCATGGGCAGCATCTGCTTGGGGACGCTCAGCGTCAGCGGGCGGAGCCGGGTGCCGAAGCCCCCGACCAGGATCACGGCCTTCATGTCAGCCCGGCGTCGACGTCGTGGTCTCGGCGGGCGCGGTCGTGGTCGACTCCGCGGGGGTCGACGAGGCGGGGGTCGTGGTCGACGTGGCCGAGTTCAACCCCTCGTCGGTGGCCTGGCCGGGCTCGACGTCGGACGGGTTGGCCAACTCGCTCACCGACGGCGGCAGCGGCGGCGTGAAGCCCGACGGGTTGAACGACAGCACGTACACGCCGCCGTCCTCGGTGAAGCGGGCCTCGTTGATCTCGGAGCCGGTCAGCTTCTCGGGATCGGTCTTGTCGTTGGCCTGCGGCGGCCAGACGAACAGCGCCAGCTCGGCCTTCTTGCCCTCGCACTCCTGGCCGTCGGACTTCTCGGTGCCGTCGAACAGTTTCATCGTGCCGTCGGACACCTCGGCGCCGATCTGGTCGAAGAACGCCTGCATGTTCGCGTTCTCACCCGAGGCGCCGGCGCCGAACGGGTGGACGTGGATCAGGCCGTCCTGGTGGGTGTGGATGCCGAGGCGGTCCGGCCCGTCGTCGGCGGCCGGGTCGAGGTACTCGCCGCACACGTTGATGCCGAACGCCTCGTGCCAGTGGTCCCGGGTCGTGGGCGACTCGCTGGCGGTCGCCTGGCGGTTGTCGCGGGCGATCAGGACGAGCGCGGTGCCGATGACGACGATGGCGATGATCAGCGCCGGGTACATCAGGTTCCGGCGCTGCCCGGGGGCGCGGCTGACACCGGCCTGCTGGACGCGCCGGATCTTCTTCGAGGAGGAGGCCTTGCCCATACGGCCGTAGACGGTAGCGCCGGGAGGGGGTGCGGACCGAACCAGCCCCAGCCGGCGCTCAGGCGTCGAGGGTGGTGTGGCTCACCCGCCGGCGCGGCGGGCGAGGCGGTCGCGGCGCACCGACTCGAACAGCCGCTCGTAGGCCGCACCGACGGCCGCCGGCGACACCCAGCCCTCGACGAACGCCCGGCCCGACGCCCCCATCCGGGCCATCCGGTCGCGGTCGTCGAGCAGCCCGTCGAGGGCCGCGACGAAGGCATCGGGGTCCTCGGGCGCCACCGAGATGCCGGCGCCGGCGCGCTCGATCGTCGTCGCCACCTCGGTGCCGGCGTCGACGCTCGCGAGCACCGGACGGCCAGCCGCGAGGATCGAGTACAGCTTCGACGGGACGCTCGAGCGGGCCAGGCCGGTCTTGAGCGGCACGAGGTGCAGGTCGCCGGCGGCCAGGACCTCGGGGAGCCGCTCCCGGGGCTGCATGTCGACGAAGCGCAGGTTGTCGAGACCGGCCGCCGACGCGATCAGCGCCTCGCGCGCCGAGCCGCCGCCGTTGACGACGAACACGACGTCGTCGCGGCCGCGGTCCCGGTAGCGGCGCGCCGCCTCGACCACGAGGTCGAGCGACTGCGACAGGCCGACGTTGCCCGCGTACATCACGACCGTGCGGCCGGTGAGGCCGTACTCGTCCCGGTACCCGTTGTCGGGCGCCGACGGCCGGATGCGCTCGGTGTCGACGAAGTTGGGGATGACGTGGACCCGCTCCGGGCGGGCGCCGCCGAGCTTGGCGGCGACGTTGTCGCGCAGGTCCTCGCTCAGCACCGTGACGGCGTCGGACCGGCGGTAGAGGAACCGCTCGAGCCAGGACGCCACCGCGATCACGCGCCGGTCGGTGATCGCGCCGAGCTCGACCGCGACGTCGGGGAACACGTCCTGCACGTTGAACACGAAGGGCGTGCCCCTCGGGACCGCCGCCAACCAGCCGGCCACGCCGAGGGGCAGCGGCGGCGACATGACCATCACGACGTCGGGCCGGATGCGTGTCATCGCCCCCCGGACCGCCGCCATGCCGGTGAACCCGCCGAACGCGACGGCCCGCGCCGGGATGTTCGTCTTGTCGGTCGGGAACGGGTGCAGCCGGGTGATCCAGCCCCACGGCGTCGCCTCGGTGCGGGCGGGACGGCCGGTCCAGCCCTCCTCCACCGCGTGGTGCCGGTACCAGGGCAGCGCGGTCACGACGTGCATCCGGTGGCCCCGCGCCGCCAGCGCCTCGACGATCGCGGTCATCACCTCGCCGGTCGGGGCGACGTCGGGGGCGTAGTGGGGGCAGAGGACGAGGATGTTCATGCGTGCGGTGCTGCGGATCGGTGCGTGGGCGATCGGGTCAGGACGGGGCGGCCCGGCGGTAGGCGCCGAGCAGCGCGGCGGCGGTGCGGGCGGGCGTGAAGCGTGCGGCCCGCTCCCGGCCGGCGGCGATGCGACGGGCCCGGGCCTCGGGCCCCTCGTCGACGACAGCTTCCACGGCGGTCGCCCACGCTGTCACATCCTCCGCCGGCACGAGGTCCTCGGGCCGGGCGACCTCGGGGAGCGACCCGGCGTCGGCGGCGATCACGGGCACGCCGCGCACCATCGCCTCGAGCACGGGCAGGCCGAAGCCCTCGTAGCAGGACGGGACGGCGACGGCGGTCGTGGCGGCGAAGAGCGACTCGAGCTGCTCGATCGGCACGCGACCGGTCCGCAGCACGCGACCGTCGAGGTCGGGGCGGCGGATGCGGGCCAGCACGTCGGCCTCGGCCGCCGCCGCCCCGCCCGTCAGGACCAGGCGCAGGTCGGGTCGGTCCCGCGCCGCCAGCGCGAACGCGTCGAGCAGGACGAGGTGCTGCTTGTGGGGATAGGTGATGGCCGGGTACAGCAGGAACGGGTCGTCGCCGAGCCACGGCGGCAGCGGGAACGAGGCGGGCTGCTCGGGCGGGCGGGGCGGCGCCACCCACCAGGGCACCACCTCGACGTCGCCCGGCGAGACGCCGAGGAGGTCGACGACGCGGTCGCGGGTGAACTCGCTCGGCACGGTGACCACGTCGGCGGCGCGCGCCGAGCGACCGGCCATCAGCCGGATGTAGGCCCGCTTGGCCGCCCGGAAGTTCTGCGGCATGTCGAGCGGCTGCAGGTCGTGCACGGTGAGCACCGTCCGGCCGGGGTGGCGCAGCGGCAGCACCCCGCCGGCGTGGTGCACGACGTCGGCGTGGATGGTCCGGGTGGTCGACGGCAGCCAGGTCTGCTCGGCCAGCACCCTGCGCCGCTTGTCGCGCCCGTCCTGGTCGAGGACGTGCAGCTCGAAGCGGTCGGCCAGGTCGGGGTGCGCGGCGGCGAACTGCTCGAGCACCGCCAGGTGGACGTCGACGTCGGGCGCGCCCTCCTGCCCGAGCGCGTCGCCGACGGCCCGCAGCGCGTCGGTTGTCGACTCCTCGCTCCCGCCCACGACCCCCGGGACGAGCCACAGCAGGTTGACGAGCACCCTCGTCGTCACGGGCGTCGCCCCCCGGCTCCGGCGGCGAGCCGGTACACCTCGGCGTAGGCCGCGGCCGTGTCCTCCCAGCGGAACCCCGCGGCCCGCTTCGGGCCGGCCTCCCGGAGCCGGTCGGCGAGGGCGTCGTCGTCGAGGACCGAGCGCAGCGCATCGGCGAGCAGGTCCGCTCGACCGGGCGGTGCGAGGACCGCGGCGTCGCCGGCCACCTCGGCCAGGGCCGTGCCCGACGACGTGACGAGCGGGGTACCGGCGGCGAGCGCCTCGAGTGCGGGGAGGCCGAACCCCTCCGCCCACGACGGCAGGCAGCACGCCGCTGCGCCGGCGCGGAGCGCCAGCAGCTCGTCCTCGCCGACGAAGCCGGTGCGGACGATCGGGCCCGGCACCGCCGCCAGGTGCTGGGCCGTCTCGGGACCCCAGCCCGACGGCCCGGCGACGACCAGGGTCAGGTCGGCCCGGCCGATGCGGGCCAGCGCGTCGGCCAGCACCGGCAGGCCCTTGCGGGGCTCGACCGTGCCGACGAAGAGGACGTAGGGCCCGGCGAGCCCGAAGCGGCGCCGGACCGACGCCCCGCCGTCCGCCGGGGCGGTCACCGGGCGGGTGCCCCACGGGACGACGTGCAGGCGGTCGGGGTCGAAACCGTGGCGACGGCAGTCCTCGGCGACCGACCGGGACGGCACCACGACGGCATCCGCGTGGTCCCGGATCCGCCGCAGGGCCGGCGCCATCAGGCGGACGCCGCGCCGAGTGAACCACTCGGGCCGACTGAGGGGGAACAGGTCGTGCACGGTGGCGACCAGCGCGGCCCGGGACCGGGGCGGGCCCATCGGCACCGTGAGGTGCACGACGTCGACGCCGCCGAGCACCGAGGTGACGACCGGCTCGACCGCGGGGCGGCCCAGCCGGTCCCACGAGTCGTACAGGACCGTCGCCGGCAGCGGCAGGGTCGCCACCGGCACCGAGGTCGGCAGCGTCACCGAGGTGGACGGCACGCCCCGGGCCCCGACCCCGGCCAGGCGCACGTCGGACCGGGCGGCCAGCGCGTCCACCAGCTCCAGCACCGAGGTGGCGGTCCCGCCGGGCACCCGGTGCCACAGCTGCGTGAGCGTCACCGCCACCCGGGGACCGGGCTGGGCGCCGTCGGGGCGCGGCGGGGACGGGACGGCGGCGGGCACGACGGCCATTGTCCCGCGCGTCCGCCGGCCCGCCGCGCACCGTCGGCGGCCCGGGAGGGGGCCGCAGCGGGCCCGGCCGGGCGCCGGCGGCGCCACGAGGGCGGCGGGGCGATGGCGTAGGTTGTTGGGCCGATGGCCGGTGACCGAGCGTTGGACTTCTGGCGTGACAAGCACGTCCTCGTGACCGGGGGGCGGGGCTTCCTGGGCTCCGCCGTCCTGCGCGCGCTGCAGGCACGGGGCGCCGGTCGGATCACCGCGCCGACCTCCGAGGACTTCGACCTCCGCCGCCGCGAGGACGCCGACGCCATGGTCGACCAGCACCGGCCCGACCTGGTCGTGCACCTGGCGGCCAAGGTGGGCGGCATCGGCGCCAACATGGAGCGGCCGTCGGACCTCTACCTCGACAACCTGCTGATGGGCACCTACGTGCTCGACGCCACGCTCCGGGCCGGCACGCCCAAGACCGTGATGATCGGCACGATCTGCTCGTACCCGAAGTTCACGCCGGTCCCATTCAGCGAGGACTCGCTCTGGCACGGCTACCCCGAGGAGACCAACGCCCCGTACGGCGTCGCCAAGCTCGCCCAGCTGACGCAGCTGCAGGCCAACCGGGACCAGTACGGCCAGTCGGCGGTCTACCTGATGCCGACCAACCTCTACGGCCCCGGCGACAAGTTCAACCCGGCAGTCAGCCACGTGATCCCCGCCCTGATCAAGAAGTGCGTCGACGCCAAGGAGTCCGGCGCCGACGCGATCGAGGTCTGGGGGACGGGCACCGCCTCCCGGGAGTTCCTCTACGTCGACGACGCCGCCGACGCGATCGTGCTCGCCTCGGAGCAGTACGACGAGGGCGAGCCGGTCAACCTCGGCACCGACGAGGAGATGCCGATCCGGGACCTCGTCGGGATCATCACCGAGCTCGTCGGCTTCGATGGCGAGGTCCGCTGGGACACGTCCCGTCCCGATGGCCAGCCCCGGCGGCGAGTCGACCCGAGCCGGGCGAAGAAGTACTTCGGCTTCGAGGCCTCGGTCCCCTTCCGCGAGGGCCTGCGCCGGACGATCGACTGGTACGTCGCCCACCGCGACGAGGCCGAGGCCCGCACCTCGTAGACCACTCGGCGTGGTGGAGGCGCGTCAGCTGACGCGTCTCCACCACGCTGCGTGGGGACGCCGGCCGGGCGGGTCGCCCGGCACTCGGACCCCCGCTCGATGCCGCTCCGCCACGGACGGTGGCGACATGGGTCGTGGACGCGTCAGCTGACGCGCCTTCGCCACGGTCAGTGGCAGGCGGCGGCCTTCTCGGGGTCGGTCGGTACGATCCCGGGCGGTGCGGCGTCGGCCGGCGCGTCCTCGAGGATCGTGGTCGTCGTGCTGCCCTCGACCGTCGAGGTCGTGCCCGGCTCGGTCGTGGTCGTCGCGCCCTCGTCGCCCTGCGGCACGGTCGTCGTGGCGAGGCCCGGCGGGAGCTGGTCGACCGGGAGCGCCTCCTGGCGGACCGTCGGCACGTCGCCGCCCACGTTCAGCACGACGCGGAACCCGATGATCTCGTCGTCCTCGACCAGCTTCGGGACGTTGCCGAGGTGGCGGGCGAGGAGGATCGCCGCCTCCCGGCCGGCCGGGCCGTAGCTGATCGTCGTGGCGCCGGAGGAGCCGCGGGCCTCGACGGGCTCGGCGTCGAAGCCGACCTGGTCGAGCTGGTCCGACACGCTCTTGAGGGCGTCGGCGGCCTTGGACGAGCCCCGGACGTCGACGATGACGGCGTTGGGCTGCATGGAGTCGCCGCCGCTCGCCCAGAACGGCACCAGCAGCGGCATCGCCTGGTCCCAGATGACCTCCTGGTACGCCACGCCGCCGCGCGGGGCGGCCTCGGTGGGCACCTGCTCGGTGAGGAGGTCGTCGGGGTTGAACGACCGGAACTGGTTCAGCAGGTCGAGGATCGTCCCCACGTTGAGCGTGTCGTCGAGGACGACGGCGTTCGAGGCGGCGTCGATCATCCCGGTGGCGGTGCTGGGGTTGCGGATGCCCTGGTCCGAGGCCCGGCGCATGGCCCGCTTGATGAAGTCCTGCTGCCGGGTGATGCGCCCGAGGTCACCGGTGCCGTCGGTCTTCCACTTCCCCTTCTCCTGGAACTCGAAGTGGCGGCTGCGGGCGTAGGCGAGGGACTGCGCCGGGTCGAGCATCTTGCAGCCGGGCGTGTCGATGTAGAGCCCGGTCGTGCGGTCCCGGACCGGCGTCGTGAAGTACACCGGCACGCCGCCCAGCACCTCGACGAGGTCCTTGAAGGCGGCGAAGTCGACCTCGACGTAGTTGTCGATCGAGATGCCGAAGTTGCGCTTGATGGTCTGGACCAGCGTCTTCGGGCCCTGCGGCCCGCCGATCGCGGCGTTGATCCGCTGCATCGAGCCGTCGGGCAGCTCGATCCGGGTGTCGCGCGGGATCGACAGGAGGCGGGCGGTGCCATCCTGCGGGTTGACCCGGAGGATCATGATCACGTCGGCCAGGTTCTCGCCGTCGAGGCGGCCCTTCACGACCGGATCGGACTTGTCGAGGCCGGCGTGGGAATCGGTGCCGATGATCAGGATGTTGCGGGACTCCTCGACGTCGACCGGGGCCGACAGGGCGCCGCCGACGTCGACGACGGGGACCTGCTCGAGCGTCGTGCGGACCTTGGTGAGGGCGCCGGCGACGGCCAGGCACGCGATCACGAGGACGGCGTTGACGCCGATCAGGATCCGCTGGGGCCAGGTGCGGCCACGCCGTCCGGCGCCGCGTTCGCAGCGCCCCGCGCCAGGTTGCGTCCTCCGTGCCACGATCGACCGAACGTAGCAGCGGCCGGTCACCACCCCGGGGCACCCGGCGCGCCGCCGTCGCGGCGCTCTCAGGAACGCCCTGGGGGCCCGGCGACGCCCCCGCCGTAGGATCCGGCGATGGTCGGAGCCGCCCCCGCCACCGATCCGGCCCCGGGTCGGACGTCGTGAGCGCGGCGCGCGCCACCGACGGGCCGCTGGCGGTCGTCGGCGGCCGGCTCTGCACCGGGCTGCTCGACGTGACCGAGGACCTGGCCGCGCTCGACTCGGAGGGCTTCTGGGCCGTCGTCCTGCCCTCGACCGGTCCGCCGGTGTGCGCCCGGTTCGCCGAGGTCCGCCCCGCCACCCCGTGGCCGGGGCTGCCCTGGTCCGGGCCGGACCCGTCCTCGTGGTCGACGAGCCTCGACCGCGACGCGTTCCGGGCCGGGGTCGAGGTGATCAAGGAGCGGATCCGCGCCGGCGACGTCTACCAGGTGAACCTGACCCGCCGGCTCAGCGCCCCGCTGCCGGCACCGGCGCCCGGCACGACGACCGACATCGCCGCTCTGGGGGCCGCCCTCGCCGTGGGCAACCCGGCCCCGTACTCGGCGGTGGTGCGGCTGCCCGACCACGGGGTCCACGTCGCCAGCGCCTCGCCCGAGCGGTTCCTGTCCCGCGACGGCCGGGTCGTGCGGTCCTCGCCGATCAAGGGCACCGCGCCGGTGGCCGAGGCGCTGCTGCCGAAGGACCGGGCCGAGAACGTGATGATCGTCGACCTCGTGCGCAACGACCTCGGCCGCGTCTGCGACTGGGGCACCGTGTCGGTGCCGTCGCTGCTGGCCGTCGAGGAGCACCCCGGGCTCGTCCACCTCGTGAGCACGGTCGAGGGCCGCCTTCGCGAGGGCGTGGGGTGGCCCGAGGTCGTCGCCGCCACGTTCCCGCCGGGTTCGGTGACCGGTGCGCCCAAGTTGGCGGCGCTGTCGGTGATCGACGAGCTCGAGACCGCGCCCCGGGGGGTCTACTGCGGTGCGGTGGGCTGGGTGGACGCCGATCGAGGCGTCGGCGACCTCAACGTCGCCATCCGGACGTTCTGGGTCGAGGACGGCCTCCTGCACCTCGGCACCGGGGGCGGCATCACGATCGACTCGGATCCCGACGGCGAGTGGGAGGAGACGGAGCTCAAGGCCCGGAACCTGCTCCGCGTCGCGGCCGGGACGCAGGCGGCACGATGACGGGGTGGCCGGGACGCGGCCACGGGCTCGAGGAGGCGCGACGGTGAGCGCAGGGGGATCGACGACCGGCGGGGGCGCCTCGACGGTGCTCTGGATCGACGGCGGACCGGCCGACCCGGCCACGGCCGCCGTGGCGTGGTCCGACCACGGCCTCACGGTCGGCGACGGCGCGTTCGAGACGATCGAGCTGCGCGACGGGGTGCCGTTCGCGTTGACCCGCCACCTCGACCGCCTGGAGCGGAGCTGCGAGCTGCTGCGGTTCTCGCCGCCGGCGCGGGCCGAGCTCCTCCGCGCGGTCGAGGCGGTGGCCGGCGGCTGGGGCGGCGAGCCGGGCCGCCTCCGCATCACGGTCACGACCGGGTCGGGCCCGATGGGGTCCGACCGGGGCGGCGCCCCGCCCACCCTGATCGTGTCGGCGACCTCGCTGGTCCTCCAGGTCGAGCCGACCGCCGTGCTCACGGTGCCGTTCACCCGGAACGAGCGCGGTGCGCTCGCCGGCGTGAAGTCGACGTCGTACGCGGAGAACGTCGTGGCGCTGCAGCGGGCGCGCGAGCAGGGCTGCTCGGAGGCGATCTTCGCCAACACGGTCGGGCACCTCTGCGAGGGGACGGGCTCGAACGTGTTCGTCGGCGTCGACGGCCTGCTCGTGACGCCGCCGCTGTCGAGCGGCTGCCTGGCCGGCGTGACCCGGGCGCTGCTGCTCGAGGCGCTCGCCGCGGCGGGCACGCCGGCGGCCGAGGCGGACGTGCCGATCGAGGAGTGGCCGAGCGTCGACGAGGCGTTCCTGGTCTCGACCACCCGCCACGTCCAGCCGATCTCCCACGTCGATGGTCGGGCGCTCCCCCGCTGCCGCGGGCCGCTGACCGAGCGGGCCGCCGCCGCGTGGGCCGCGCTCCGCGCCGGCCCCGCCGATCCCTGATCGGGCTGCCCGCCGGCCGCCGGTCGCCCCCTGAACCGACCGCACGGCGGCCCGGGTGGTCAGTCGGTCGGCCGGAGGTGCACCACGTCGCCGACGGTGACGGTCCGCACCTCGCCGGCGTCGTCCTCGACGACGAGCGCCCCCGACGCGTCCACGTCGACCGCCGTGCCCGTCAGCAGGCCCTCGCCGGTGCCGGCCTCGAGCTCGACCGAGATCCGCCGGCCGATCGTCGCCGATCGGGACCGGTAGGCGTCGAGGAGCCGGTCGACGTTCGGCGTCGAGCGACCGAGCTGCCCGAGCCAGCGGCTGTCGAGCGACACCAGCAGGTCGGTGACGACGACCTCGGCGTCGACGTGGCCGCCGAGCAGGATGTCGAGCGACGTCGCGGTGGCGACCAGCTCGTCGGGCATCGCACCCCAGTTCAGGTTGAGGCCCAGCCCGACCACGAGGCACGGCCCGAGGCCGCCGAGGTCCTGGTGCAGCTCGGCCAGGATCCCGCCCACCTTCAGGTCGGCCCCGTCGGCGCCGACGCCGGGCGCGACGAGGTCGTTCGGCCACTTCACGCGCAGGTCGGGCGCGGCGTCGACCACCGCGAGCGCGACCGCCGCGTTGACGAGCGGCCAGCGCGCCGGGTCGATGTCGCCGACCGGTAGCCCTACGGTCATGAGGAGCGACGAGCCCGGCGGCGCCTCCCACGTCCGGTCCCGCCGACCGCGGCCCGCGGTCTGGTGACCGGCCACCAGGACGACCGGCCGGCGGTCCTCCGACGGGTCCTGCGAGCCCAGGATCGAGACCACGTCCGCGTTGGTCGAACCGGTCTCATCCACCCACCGGAGGTCCGCGAACCGGGTCCCCGTGAGCGCTGCTTTGGCGCGTTCGAACGGCATCGGGCGAAGATAGGTCGTGTTTTCCAAGGTGCTGATCGCAAATCGTGGTGAGATCGCGGTCCGGGTCATCCGGGCGTGTCGCGAGATGGGGATCTCCACGGTGGCCGTGTACTCCGACCTCGACCGGGACGCGCTCCACGTGCGCCTGGCGGACGAGGCCTACGCGCTCGGGGGTCAGACGGCCGCCGAGAGCTACATCGACGCCGACAAGGTGCTGGACGTGATCCAGCGCTCCGGCGCCGAGGCTGTCCACCCGGGCTACGGGTTCTTCTCCGAGAACAGCGACTTCGCCCAGCGCATCACCGACCTGGGGGTGACCTTCATCGGTCCGCCGCCGCCGGCGATCGACGTGATGGGCGACAAGATCTCGGCCCGCCTCGCCGCCGAGAAGGTCGGCGTGCACGGCGTGCCGGGCACGACCGACATCATCACCGACCCGTCGCAGGTCAAGCAGTTCGGCGAGGACTTCGGCTACCCGATCGCCATCAAGGCCGCGTACGGCGGCGGCGGGCGCGGCATGAAGGTCGTCGGCTCGCCCGACGAGGTCGAGGCCGCGCTCGAGTCCGCCCAGCGCGAGGCGCTCGCCTACTTCGGTCGCGACGAGTGCTACATGGAGCGCTACCTGACCGGCCCTCGCCACGTCGAGGTGCAGGTCCTCTGCGACGCCCACGGGAACGCCGTCTACCTCGGCACCCGTGACTGCTCGGCGCAGCGCCGCCACCAGAAGCTGATCGAGGAGGCGCCGGCCGCCGGCATCCCCGACCGCATCATCGCCGAGATGGGCGAGGCCGCCGTGGCCGTGGCCCGGGGCTGCGACTACGTCAACGCCGGCACCGTCGAGTTCCTCTACCAGGACGAGTCCTTCTACTACCTGGAGATGAACACCCGGCTCCAGGTCGAGCACCCCGTCACCGAGATGGTCACGGGCAAGGACCTCGTCGAGCTCCAGCTGCGCGTCGCCGCCGGCGAGCCGCTGCCGTTCACCCAGGACGAGATCCAGATCGACGGCCACGCGATCGAGACCCGGATCAACGCCGAGCTCGTCGCCGAGGGCGCGTTCCTCCCCTCCCCCGGTCCCATCACCAGGCTGCGGGTGGCCTCGGGCTACGGCACGCGCTGGGACGGCGGGTACGAGGAGGGCGACGAGATCTCCCAGTACTACGACAACCTCACCGGCAAGCTCTGCGTGTGGGGCCGCAACCGTGACATCGCGATCGCGCGGATGATCCGGGCGCTCGAGGAGTTCGAGATCGAGGGCGTGGCGACCACCATCCCGGCCGACCTCGCGATCCTGCGCCACCCCGACTTCCAGGCGCTCACCCACTCGACCAAGTGGGTGGAGGACACCCTGGACCTGACCGGGGTCGGCGCCGTGCCGGCGGCCGCGGGCGACACCGAGGCCGAGCCGAAGGTGCGCCGCGACGTCGACGTCGAGGTCAACGGCAAGAAGTTCGCCGTGGCGCTCTACGTGCCCGAGTCGCAGCTGGCGCCGGTGGCCGGCGGGCCGGCCGCGAAGCCTCGCCCGAAGCGGGGCGGCGGCGCCGCCGGGGGTGCCAGCGCGGCGGGCAGCGGCAAGATCGCCGTCCCGATGCAGGGCACGATCGTGAAGGTCAACGTCGAGGTCGGCCAGGCCGTCTCGGCGGGCGACCCCGTCGTGGTGCTCGAGGCCATGAAGATGGAGAACAACGTGGCCGCCGACATCGACGGCACGGTCACCGCCGTCAACGTGGAGCCGGGCCAGTCGGTCGCCGCCGGCGAGGTCGTCGTCGTGATCGAGGCCGCCGAGGGCTGAGCCCCGCGGCGTCGACCACGGTCGCGCCCACCCGGTCGGCGATCAGGCCGGCCGGGTGAACACGTACAGGTTGTTCAGGCCGAGCTGGAAGCGGCGCTCGAGCGTCAGCTCGAAGCCCTGGTCCGCGAACAGCGGCGGCAGGTCGGCCGGCACGAACCCGTAGTGCTGCTCGGTCTCCATGCCGTCGAGCACCCGCGCCTTGATCATCACGTCGAGGATCTGGTCCACCGCCGGCGACGGCACCGTGATCACGACCAGCCCACCCGGGCGCAGCGCGTCGTGGATCGCCGCCACGAGCGCCGGCTGGGCGTCGGTCGGGATGTGCTCGAACACCGCCAGCATGGTGACCACGTCGAACGGGCCCGACCCGGGGGGCAGGTCCTCGGGGAAGTGCCCGGGGACGAGCCGGTAGGCCGGGCCCTCGAGCTCGCCGAGCAGGTCGCCGTCGAGCCCCAGGCCGGAGCGCAGCGCCGGGCCGATGGCGCGGAACAGCGCGCCGTCGTGGCAGCCGATGTCGAGCACCTCGGCCCCCGGCGGGATCAGCGAGGTGGCCTGGGCGATGCGCCAGTCGCGCAGCACGCGGTCGAGGAGCTTCACGAGGTTCTCCGATCGGGGGGTCGGGAGCGTGGCGGGCAGGTCGCCCGCCGTGGGTCAGGGCACGGGGCGGCGGACGAGCGCGGACGCCGAGGACCGGCTGGACGGCAGCGACAGCACGCCGAGGAGGAGGCTGCACAGGGCGGTCTGCACGCCCAGGATCAGCACGGTCATCGACGGCACCACGAGACGGAGGCTCGACCGGGCGTCCTGGGGCGAGAAGTCCCACTTGAGCACCGCGGCGGCCAGGCCGACCGCGCCGAGCAGGATCGCCACCGCCGCGACGGCGAGCGCCTTCTCGAGCGGGAAGAGCTGCCGGAACCGGTCGACGCGCACGTCCATGGGCAGCAGGCCCTCACGGCTGGCGAACGACTTGGAGAGGATGGCGAACCAGATCGACTGGTAGCCGATCACCGCGAGCCCCGACGAGACCACGAGGCTCGACACGTCGAGGTCGAACGATCCGAGGTCGATCGGCGTGATCGACAGCACGGCGCCGAGCGTCACGCCCAGCACCATCAGCACGACGCCCGGGTAGAAGAACAGCCAGCGCGGGCTGTAGAGCATGAGGAAGCGCAGGTGGCGCCAGCCGTCGCGCCAGCTCCGCAGGTGCGGCGGCCGGGAGCGCCCGTCGGGGCGGAGGGTGGTCGGCACCTGGTCGATCCGCAGGTGGCACAGGCTGGCCTTGACGACCATCTCGCTGGCGAACTCCATGCCGGTCGTCGACAGGCCGAGGGCGAGGATGGTGTCGCGCCGGAAGCCGCGGAGACCGCAGTGGAAGTCGCGGATGTCGCTGCGGAAGAAGAGCCGGCCGATGAAGCTCAGCACCGGGTTGCCGAGGTAGCGGTGCAGCGGGGGCATGGCGTCGGGCGCGATGCCGCCGGCGAACCGGTTCCCCATGACCAGGTCCGCGCCGTCGCGCAGGTGCTCGACGAAGGGGTCGAGGTGCTCGAAGTCGTAGCTGTCGTCGGCGTCGCCCATGATCACGTAGGTGCCCCGGGCTTCGGTGATGCCGCCGATCAGCGCGGCGCCGTAGCCCTTCTCGGCGACCTCGACGAGGCGGGCACCGCAGCGGATGGCGATCTCCTGGCTGCCGTCGCTGCTGCCGTTGTCGGCGATCACGACCTCGCCGTCGACACCCGCCCGGAGGAGGTAGCCCTGGGCCTTGCGGATGCAGGTCTCGAGGGTCTCGGCCTCGTCGAGGCACGGCATGACGATGGTCAGTTCCATGGGAGGGCACGAGCCCCGCGGCGTTCGGTTCCACGGGGACGGGTCGATGTTAGGCGCCGGGCGGCGGGCCCACGCGCCGGGGCCGCTCCCGGAGCGGGGCGCTGCCCCGGGGGGGGGTCAGCCGCCGCCGCGGCGGCGACGCCGGCCGCGGGACCGCCGGACGGGCGCGACGGGCGGTTCGCCCGCCGGTTCCGGCCCCGGGTCGAGCGCGGCCGGTCCGGCGACCCGGTCGCCCTCGGCAGGCCCGTCGACCACCGCTGCTGCGTCGACCACTGCTGCCCCGGCGGTGACGGGCACCACGTCGCGCTCGCCCTCCGCGTCCCCGGCGGATGCCGCGCCGTCGGCGGGCGACGCCTCGGCCGCGGTGGGCGGAGCCGGCCCGTCGTCGTCCGGCGGTCCCCCCTCCGGGACCTCGGCCCCGTCCCCGCCCGGCGACCGGGCGGCCAGGGCCGGGATCCGGCGCAGCGCCAGGGCGACCGCGACCAGCGCGGCGAGGGCCGTGAACCACGAGTACCGGTAGGTGGGGCTGATCCCGGCCACCGCCAGGCCCACGAGCGAGAGCACGCCGGCCGCGAGCAGGCAGCGGGCCTCGAGCACCTTCCGGAGGCCGGCGACGGCCGAGGCGGCCACGAGCACGAGCAGGAACGTCCACCCCCGGAAGACGTTCCGCTCCTCGAACCAGTCGAGGGCGTCGAACACGTCCTCGTGCAGCGCCGGGTACGTCCGCTCGGGCAGGGGGCACGGGCTGTCCCACGTCTCGGGCCGGGAGCCCTCGTCGTTGATGCTCCGCAGGGGGTGCGGCCCGGATCCGCCGAGCAGCGCCCAGGTGTAGGTCAGCCGGGTGCGGAGGTAGTCGTCGGGGTGCTCGAGCACCGCGTCGAGCCAGGCCGTGCGCAGGCGCGCCACCTGGCCCGGGGGCTTGAACGGGTCGACGGGCGTCCCCGGCGCGAAGAAGTAGGCGTCACCGGCCCGGGGGTCGAAGTACTGGTCCACGTCCTCGAGCGTGGTCCCACGCGGGAACGTGCCCTTCGGGAAGAGCATCTCGTGCTCGTCGAGCGAGATGCCCGCCAGGTCGAACATGTAGGTCGACTGCTCGGCGTGCACCGCCTCGGGCTGCACGACGAGCGAGTCGAGCAGCGTGACCGAGAGGAGCAGCAGCACGACGACCGACACAGACGTCACGATGCGACGCGCCCAGCCGACCCCGCGGAACTTCCCGAACAGCGACGCCGGGACGGGCCAGCCGACCAGGACGACGACCGCGACCGGCAGCACGGCGTTCTTGCGCGCCGCGATCGCCAGCCACAGGCAGACCGCGGCGCCGACGAGGAGGGCCCGACGGGCGCGGCGCCGCTGCTCGGTCGAGGCGCGCCCGAGCAGGGCGATGCCGAGCAGGCACGCGGCGGCGAACCACTGGTCCTTGCCGATGTGGCCGAGCCAGCCGAGGGTGCCCGGGAACAGGACGATCAGCGACGTCGCCACGACGGAGGCCCAGGGTCGCAGCCAACGGCTGATGATCAAGTGGATGGCGACGATCGTCGCCGCAAGCGTCGCCAGGAACAGCCAGACCGGTGCGACGAAGTGGATGCCCCACAGCCATGTGATCACCGGCGCGTGCCAGTCGTTGTACTCGCCCGACATGGCCTGCCAGCACATGTCGAGCGAGTCAGGGACCATCGATCCAGGGAGGAACGCAGCCGCCACGAAGGCGTACAGCGCGCCCAGGACGGCGGCCCGGGCCACCCGTCCGGGCCGCAGGACGTCGGCCACCCACCTCCGACGGCCGGCGGCCGTGGTCATCCCCCGGTGCGGGCGCGGACGAGGCGAGCGGAGCGGGACAGCACCCGGCGTCCGTTGCGGACCGGCGACCGCAGGGCCTTGCGGAAGCGGACGTCGACCTCGCGGACGAGCGCCTCGGTCGTGAACACCTCGAGGGTCGGCGGGGCCGCCGCGGGCGCCGCCTCCCGGAGCGGGGCGCCGCCCCGTCGGGCCGTCGCCCACACCGAGCCCGCGATCGGGCGCAGCTCCGCCTCGGGCGTCATCGAGTCGATCTCGGCCAGGATCTCGAGCGCGGTGCCGAGCTTCTCCTTGCCGACCTTCTGCTCGGCGCTGACGCAGCGGCCGAACCACTCGAACGTGTCGTGCAGGCCGGTGAAGACCCCCGCCTCCTGGACCTCCCAGTCGCGGAGGAGGTACTCGAGGCCGTAGCTCGTGACGTTGAAGTAGTGGGACGGCACGGCGTGCAGCGGCTGCATGAAGGCGATCTCGATGTAGAGCACGCCCTCGGGCTTGAGCACGCGGCGCATCTCGTCCATCGCCTGCTGCGGGTCCGGCACGTGCTCGAGCACCGCCTGGCTGAGCACGAGGTCGAGCGAGCCCGTGCGGAACGGCAGGCGCAGGCCGTCGGCGAAGATGTCGGGCAGCTCGAAGTGCAGGTACTCGAGGTTGTAGACCCGGGGGTCGCCGAAGCGGCGGTCCCCGCCGCCGACGTCGACGACGACGGCCTCGGGCCCGAGCTCGGCGACCAGCTCGGCGAACCGGGGCGGGAAGCCGTTGCCCCGGTTGACGGGCTCGAGCGACGGGAGCGGCGCGTCGTCGGGGCGCACCAGCACGTCGTAGCGGCTGACCACGACCTGGTCGCCGTGGTTGTGCGGGTTGCCGACGCCGGTGGCCCGGACCCGCAGGACGTGGTGGCCGTCGGCCAGCCCGCAGAGGTCGACGAGGACGAGCTCGGTCTCGACGCGGTACAGGTCGACCAGCCGGACGGGCTCGTCGTCGACGAGCAGCTCGGCCTGGCCGCACCAGTCGTGCGCGTAGAACGAGATCGACACGCCCACGCCGTCGAACGGCAGCACGAGCTCGTGGGGCCCGTCGCCCGTCGTGCGGGCGCCCTCCCACCCGTAGACCCACTCGCCGACGGCGGTGATCGAGGGGTCGTCGACCGCGACGGGCACGCGGACGTGGCCCCCCGGGGTGCCGCCCTCCGCCGCCCGCTCGAGGTCGACCGGGCGGAAGCTGACGTCGTAGCTCTCGACGATGCCGACGCGGCCGTGCGCGCTGCAGAGCAGGTCGGCGGCGACGATCAGGCCCTCGTGCCGGCTGGCGTCGGCGACGGCCAGGGCTGCGCCGCAGGTCGGGCAGGCCAGGGCCTCCAGGAGCCGCTCCTGGCGGCGGGCGGCCTCGCGTCCCTCGGTCATGTGGGCGTGTCCTCTCGGGGGTCGATGGCCGGGCCGTCGGGGGCGCCGACGTGGGCCACGAGCTCCATCTCGTAGGTCCCACCGTTGCGCCGACCGCTCGCGACCACCTCGACGTCGGAGAACCCCACGTCGAGCAGCACCTCGGTGAGCGAGTCGACCGTGTACATGGCCAGGTGGTCGTCGCCCGTGTAGTCCTGCAGCCCGAACGTGGCCACGGCGAGCTCCTCCATCGACAGATCGCCCGACGCCGCGGCCCGGACCAACGCGCCGAGGTCGGGGCACACGACGTGGAGGCGACCGGTGGGCGCGAGCAGCCGCTTCCAGTACGGGAGGATGACGGTCCGCAGCTCGTGGAAGCGGAAGTGCTCGACCAGGTGCTCCGACAGGAGCTCGTCGAGCGTCCCGTCCTCGAACGGCAGGCGCCGGACGTCGCCGACCACGTCGATGCCGGGCAGGGCCCGGGCGTCGGCGTTGACGTAGCCGGGGCGGACCTTCTCGCCGGCGCCGACGTTCAGCCGCAGGACGCCGCCGTGGCGGGCGCGCAGGGCCTCGAGGCCGCCCTCGGTGAGGATCTGCGGCTCGGGCAGCGCCTCGGGGGCCGGGCCGGCGGGCAGGCGCTCCCGGAGGTCCATCGCCATGGCCTCCTGCTTGCGCTGCAGCACGTCGAGCCACGTGGTGAACATCTCGAAGCCGCCGTGCTGCTCCCGGGTCAGCGTCTCCATGCCCCGGACGACCATCCGGGCGATCGCGTCGCCGTCGGCGGCGGGGGCGACCTCGACCGGTCGCTCGGCGGCCGCCGCCGCCGAGCGCTCCAGCGCCTCGCCCAGGTGCTGGACGCTGCGCTCGAGGCGGTCCAGGCGCCGCGCCAGGTCGTCGTCGCGATCGGCCTGGTGCGCGACGTCGCGGGCCACGCGGCGGACCCGGCCCGCCATCCGTCGGACCGCGGGGGCCTCGGGCGACGGTGCGGCCACCGCCGGGGCGGCCGGGGCGATGCGGTCGAGCCAGTCGACCGGCACGTCCTTGGTGGCGGCCTCGGGGCTCAGGGCCAGGTCGCGGACGATCTCGGTGCGGGGCCGACCGGCGGCCAACTGGGCGAGGAGGTCGGGCTCCGACGGGCCGATGCCGCGGCCGAGCACGACCCGGTGCACCTGGACGAGGAACTCGTGCGGGTCCGGCTCGGCGAGCGACCAGGCCACGTGCTGCTCGACGGCCCGGCTCCACATGGGCCGGACCTCGGCCCGCCAGCCGACGCCGAGCGGGGTGTCGAACGGCGTGTTGAGGCCGGCGACGACCTCGAGCCGGGGGCCGCCCTTGGCGAGGAAGTCGAGCTGCGCCTGCAGCTCCCAGTCCTCGGGTTCGCGGTCGAGCACGACCTGGAACAGGTGGGCGACGAACCACGGGTCCTCGGCGAGCAGGGCGCGGACCACGCCGCCGGACACGTCCCGGGGCGAGCGGTCGGGGGCCAGCAGCACCTCGGCGACGTGCAGCGACACGGCCGGGTCGACCGCGCCGACGTCGACGAGGAGGTCGGCGAGCTCGCCGTCGATGACGCCCTGGCCGTGCGGCTGCCAGGCGTCCGCGATCGCGCCGTAGAGCTCGTCGGTGCGGGCGACGGCGTGCTCCATCGACCACTTCTGGTCGAACAGCTCGCGGCCCCGGCGGCCCATCTTGTCGCGCAGGCCGCCGTCGGCGACGAGCGTGGCGAGGGCCTCGGCGAGCGCCGGCGCGTCGCCGGGCGGCACGAGCAGTCCGTTGTCGTCGACCAGGTCGGCCATGCCGCCCTCGTCGCACGCCACGACCGGCTTGGCGAAGCTCATCGCCTCGAGCAGCACGAGCCCGAACGACTCGTAGCGGGACGGGGCGCAGAAGAGGTCGCACGACGCGTACGCGGCGCGGACCTCGTCGTCGGGCAGCTCGCCGGCGAAGCGGACCCGCTCGAGCAGGTCGGGCCGGCCGGCGTGGTCGTGCAGGAAGGCCTCGCGGTAGGTGCGGTCCATCTCCGTGCTCGGCGTGTCGCGCCCGACGATCGTCGCCCGCAGCTCGGGGAAGCGCTCGAGCAGCTCGGGCAGCACGTCGAGCAGGACGTCGATGCCCTTGCGCCGCTCCAGCCGGCCGACGAACAGCAGCTCGACCGTGCCGTCGGAGCCGTCGCGGACCGCGACGGTGCCGGGCGACGGGTCGGCGAGGCCGAAGTGCGCCAGGTGGACCTCACCCTCGGTCCGGGCCCGGGCCGAGCGCTCGGTGGCGGTGGAGTTCGCGTGCAGGTGCGGCGACCGGCGGAGGGTCTCCGCCTCGAGCGCGGCGAGCGCCTGGATGTGGGGGCGGTCCTTCCACGACGAGAGGATCTCGGTGACCTTCTCGATCGTGGTGACGACCGAGGTGATCGTCGGGAAGCGCCCGTCGAGCGCCGGGAGCAGGCTCTCGCAGTTCCAGATCGGCGCCGAGACGAGCGACAGGGGCCGCCGGCGGTGCAGCCGGTCGACCTCGTGGTACAGCGCCGCGCAGTGCTCGAGGTTGTGGCGCAGCACCGTGCCCTCGAGCCCGTCGACGTAGCGGTCCTGCACCGGCACCCGGTGGACCCACACGCCGTCCTCGAGCTCGATGCGGTGGTTCGAGTCGGAGCGGGTGACGACATGGACCTCGTGGCCGGCGGCGGCCAGGCCACGGGCGGTGTCGGAGGTGAACCGGCCGACGCCGCCGACCTGCGGCGGGTACTCGCCGGACACGAAGCAGTAGCGCCGGCTGCGCTCGTCGCCGATCGTCGGGAACGGCAGGAAGTCCTCCGCGACCGGGTCGGGCAGGACGACCGACCGGCGCTCGGCCGCGGTGCCCAGCTCGACGCCGTCGCCGAGGCCCCGGTTCACCTGGTCGACGAAGTCGGCGATGCGCTCGGCGTCGGCCCCGGCGCGCCGGAGCTCGCGGGTGCCCGAGGCGATCACGCCGTTGGCCCACGTCGACAGCTCGATGAGCACCTCGCCGGGCGACCGGGTGGTGGTGCCGTGGCTGAGCGCGAAGTACGCCCGGTTCTTGACGATCGGGTACGGGTGCGTCCACGTCGTGCGGTCCGCCCGGAGGTGGCCCGGCAGGTAGTGGTGGTGGACGGCGGCGCCGGCGAGCGGCACCAGCCGGTGCCCGGCGTCGGTGAGCTGCATGCACAGCTCGGTCTCGTCCAGGTAGTACTCGATCGTCTCGTCGAACCCGCCGACCTCGACGAGCGCCGTGCGCAGGAAGCTGCAGTTCGTGCCCTGGAGGTACACGAACGGGTCGGCCTGCGGGTACGTGTACTCGTCGAACGGCGGCGCGAGGTCGAAGCGCGGCTCGCCGATGCGGGTGCACGCCGAGTAGCGGTACTGGAGCTTGGTCCCCGTGTGGTCGTACACCAGGCCGCCGGCGCCGGCGACCTCGGGCGAGTCGTAGGCGGCGAGGAGGCCGGCGACCCAGTCGGGCTCGGGGATGGCGTCGTCGTCGATGAACGCCACGACGTCGCCGGCTGCGGCGGCGATGCCCAGGTTCCGGGACCGACCGAGGTGGACGTCGTCGAACCGGACGACGCGCAGCCGCCCCTCCCACTGCGCGAGCAGCTGGTCGGTGCCGTCGGTCGACGGCCCGTCGACCACGACGACCTCGAACTCCGCGCCGACCTGGCGGCGAAGTCCGTCGAGCGTGGCCGGCAGGCTCGCAGCCCGGTTGTAGGTGTTGATGACGACGGTCGCTCGCACAGGCCTCACCGGTCCCGGTCCGCTGCACCGGCGACGATCCGCCAGGTCCCGTTGAGGTCGGTCAGACCCGATCCGGCCATCCGCTCGCCCTGGCGGACCGAGAGCGGGACACCGTCCCAGCGGTCGAACAGGTGCTGCACGTGCTGGTCGTTGATGGCCACCGCCACCTCGTACTTGCCCGGGTAGAGCCACAGGGTCGGCAGCGAGTACGAGAGGTAGCCGCTGCCGGAGACCTTGCCGACGGTGACGTCCTTGATGTGGGTGTTCGTCCCGTCGATCCACACGCCGTTCTCGCCGAACACGGCGTAGCCGAACACGGGCTCGTCGACCGGCGCGTTGGCCCGGTAGTGCAGCCGCAGCTCGAGCGGTTCGCCGTAGGTCGGGTGCGCGAGCGGGGCGCCGTCGGCGCCGTGGAACGTGACGTCGGTGATGACGAGGTCGTCGTCGCGCTTCACCGCGCGACGGATGCCGTCCCTGCGCTCCTCCTCGTCATCGGTGGCGTCGCCGTCGGCGCGATCCTGCTCGGCGGACAGGTCCTCGGCCTCGTTCACCTTGCGCAGGTACTCGCGCGCGATCTCGGGCCCGGTGCCGGTCAGCTGCAGGACGCCGTGGTCGAGCCACGCGGCGCCGTCGCACATCGTCTGGACGGTGCCCATCCCGTGGGTCACGACCACGATGGTCACGCCGCGCCGGCGGAGCGAGTAGAGGTGGTCGAAGCACTTGCGCTGGAACTCCTCGTCGCCGACGGCGATCACCTCGTCGATGATGAGGATCTCGGGGTCCACGTGGATCGCGACCGAGAACCCGAGCCGCACGTACATTCCCGACGAGTAGATCTTGACGGGCGAGTCGATGAAGTCCTGGACCCCGGCGAACTCGACGATCTCGTCGAAGACCTTGTCGATCTGCTTGCGCCCCATCCCGAGGATGGTGGCGTTCATGTAGACGTTCTCCCGGCCGGTGAGGTCGGGGTGGAAGCCGGCGCCCAGCTCGAGCAGCGTCGAGATCCGCCCGTCGATGGTGACCTTGCCCTCGGTCGGCCGGTAGATGCCGGCGATGCAGCGCAGCAGGGTCGACTTCCCGGAGCCGTTGTGGCCGACCAGGGCGTACATCGAGCCCTCGGGGATCTCGAGGCTCACGTCCTTGAGGGCCCAGAAGTGGTCGATGTCGGTGCTGCGGTCGCGGCGGGTGACGAGCTCCTTGACCGAGTGGGCGCGGTCGGTCTGCAGGCGGAACCGCTTGGAGACGCCCTCGACGACGATCTTGCTCACGTCAGAGCTCCTCGATCACGAGCGGCGCGTACCGGCTGAACACCCACCAGCCGACGATCAGGCTGAGCGATGCCGACAGGCCCATCACGATCCAGTTGGAGGTCGTGGGCAGGTCGAGCATGTACACGGTCTGGGTCATCCCGTTGACGTACGAGGTCAGCGGGTTGAACTTCAGCACCGCCTGCGCCGTCGGCTCGAGCATGTCGAGGCGGTAGACGATCGGTGTGGCGTAGAACCAGACCTGCAGCAGGATGCCGACGAGGTACGAGACGTCCCGGAAGCGGATGTTGCCGAGCCCGAGCACCAGCCCGATGCCGAAGGCGAAGCACGCGGCGAGGAGCATCACGGGGATCGCCACGAGGAACGTCCACGACACGTTGCCGAACACGATCATGAAGGTGAACAGGATCACGAGCTCGAGGCCCGCCTGGATCATGACGGTCGTGAGGCCGGCCACCATCGGCGCCTCGGGCGGGAAGTAGGTCCGCGTCAGCAGACCGCCGGCGTTCAGGAACGACATGATCGACGTGTTGATCACGCCCGAGAACAGGTTCCACAGCACCAGGCCGCAGAACAGGAACAGGGCGAAGCTGTTGAGCGACCCGTTGCCCGCGGTCGGGGCCTGCCCCTTGAGGAACACCCCGAAGACCAGCGTGTAGATCCCCAGCGTGGCGGCGGGGTTGATCAGCGACCACGCCCAGCCCAGGAAGCTCTTCTTGTAACGAGCCTTCAGGTCTCGCTGGGCGAGGTTGACGATCAGCGTCCGGTAGGACCAGACCTGCGCGGGGGTGGACAAGCGACGACCTTCGCTCGACGACGGGACCGGACGAATCTAGCAGTGGGCACTCGCCGGACCGGGGCCACCGACGGCCGTCCGGGGGCTACAGGAGACGTCCGTCACGGCGCCTCCCGAGTCGCTCAGCAGAGGTCGGCGACCGCGGCGTGGGGGTTCCGGGGCACGTGCAGGAACGTCAGCGACGGCGAGCGCAGCAGGTTCACCACGAACTGCCGGGGTGACATGGGGGCCGTCGTGGTGTTCTGCAGGTCCTGCAGCGGCGGGCACGACAGCGCCCGGCCGGCCATGCGGGCGTCCGCGTCGAGCTCCTCGGGGTCGCCGAAGCGGGCGTCGACCCAGGCCATGGGCATGTCCTTGGCGTGGCCCACCCGCGCGCCGGGCAGCGCCTCCATCCGGGACGCGAAGGCGTCGGAGAGGCCGATCGGGTCGACGAGGTGCACGTCGGGTCCGGCTGCGAAGCCGAGGATGCCGATGTTGGGCCACACCACGTAGGTGCCACCGGCCGACGGCGACGAGTGGACGGGGCGGTAGAAGGAAGGGACGAGCAGCACGTCGTCGCCGCCCTCGGCGCGGGCGCGGGCGATCGCCGCCCACCGCGTGAACCGGTTGGCCCCGTGGTCCTCGAGCGTCACGGGGTGCTCGTGCTCCGCGGCCACCGAGTACACGGTCCGCTCGTCGAGCACCCCGTCGGCCACCGGCGAGACGAGCGGCTGACGCGCGGCCGACCACACCACGGTCCCCCACACCACGAGCAGCAGGACGGCGACGCCGCCGGCGCGCACCGGCAGGCGCCGCAGCACGTCGGAGGGCAGCGCCGCCAGCGGGAGCAGCACCAGGAACCAGTCGGGCAGCAGGAGCCGCGCGTGCATGAAGTCGCCGCCCACCCTGACCACCCACGTCGCGTGCAGGACGGCGGCACCCCAGGTGACGGCCCAGAGCACCAGCAGCGGTCGTCCCACGACGCCGGAGCGCACGACGAGGACCGCCAGCGCGGCCACGACGACGAGCGGCACCCAGAGCCAGCCGTCGAGGAGGAAGTCGGCGACATAGCGCCCGCCGGTCCCCCAGTCGGCCCCGCCGGCCTCCTTGGCCAGCGCGGTGTTGGGCACGAGCGCGCCGAAGAAGCCCATCCGGAAGACCTCGTAGGCGACGGGCACGGCCACCGCGACGCCGAGCGCCCGCAGCACGCCCCTCCACGACCGGTCCGAGACCACGACCAGGACCGCGAGGAACGCGACGGAGTAGAGCGACGCGTCGGGGCGGATCAGCGGACCCAGGCCGAGGAGCACCGGCAGCCACCACGGCCGCCACGGAGGGCGGCGGTCGTCGGCGACCGCCCGCACGGCGAGGGTCCCGAAGCAGGCGGCGCACCACAGCCACAGGAGCGGCCCCTCGAGGCCCGAGCTCGAGAAGTCCCAGACCGCTCCGAGCGGCAACCAGGCCAGGATGGCGACCGGGACCACCGGACGTGCCCACGCCCGCCACTGGGAGTCGACGACGACGGCGACCGCGCCGACCGAACAGGCCAGGCCGACCAGGACCGCGATCCACTCGGCCTCGATCGCCCACCCCAGCAGGGCGCGGGGCACCAGGAGCGCGAGCAGCCACAGCTGGCTGGTCCCCGCCTCGACCCGCTCGCCGACGTTGAACACCGGCCCGTGGCCGTCGAGCACGTTCTCGACGATCCGGAGGTTGATGAAGCCGTCGTCGGACATCCAGCGCCGGGACCAGAGGGCGACCAGGAACGCCACACCGAGCACGCCCCAGACCACCAGCAGCCGGCGGCGCTCGTCCGGATCGACCTCGGGCCGCTCGACCGCCGGGGCGACCACCGCCTCGGGCAGGTCGAGCACGTCATCCACCTCGGTCACCGTCGGTTCGCCGCCTCTCCTCAGGCCCGGACGAGACCAGTCTCGCCGATGCAGCCCGAAGGGAGGGATCTCTCGGGTCCCTCGAGCACGACGCGGGCACCGGTGCCGGGGTGGACCGTGGCGACCCAGCCGTCGGCCCTGCGACCCGTCCGCTCCCCCACCAGGGCGGCGGCGTCGAGCGGGTCGACCACGTTCGGCGGCGGCAGCACGGCCACGCGCGCCGCGTCGGCCCACGACGCCGGCGCGACGTCGTCGAGGCGCTCCGGGCCGAACTGCACCCCGCCGTCGAGGGCCGCGTCGGAGCCCCAGACGGCCGGGTAGACCGCCCAGTAGTCGCCGGCCAGGGCGTCGACGCCGCAACGGCGCAGGTCGTCGGCCAGGTCGCGCGTCGCGGCCTCGGCGCTGGGCGACCGCGTGCGGTCCCGCACGGCGGTCCACGCGCCGGCGCCGACCACGACCAGGTGGGCGGCCACGCCGACGCAGAGGGCGGCGGTGGCCGTGCGCCGCAGCGACGGCGAGGAGGCCGACGTGGCGGCGACGGCCCCGGCGCCGACCGCCACGACGAGCCCGGGCCACCACCCGGTCGCGTAGCGGAGGTCGACGTCGAGCGACAGGGCCCGCAGCGCGGGCAGCCCGAGCAGGCACACGACCACGACCGACAGCAGCGGCCACGCCCGCCGGCCGCCGCGGGCGAGCGCGGTTACGCCGGCGACGCCGAGGCCGAGCACGACCGCGCCCGCCACGAACCGCAGCCCTCCGGCCGAGCCCGGCGGCGACGCCGCGTCGCCCCAGAGGACCCGCCCGGTCAGCCGCACCGTGTTCCAGGCCCGGTCGAGGTAGCCCCACTCGGGGTGCTGGACCGGCTGCGCGCTCGAGTCGAGCGACGCGAACGAGTTGCGGAGGTTCCACAGCAGGAGCGGCGCGGCGCCGACGACGATGCCGGCCCCGGCCGCACCGATCCGCCGCCACCAGGGCAGCACGACGACGGCCGGGGCCGCCGCCGCGACGAGCACCGCCACCGCGCCGGCGGCGTGCATCGGCTGGGCGTAGACGGCCAGCCCGGCGAGGGCGCCGGCACCGATCCACCGCCCGGTCCGGTCCGGACCCCTCGCCACCCAGACCGCGAGGCCGGCCAGCAGCGCGCCGAGGTGGTAGCCGGGGTAGATGCGGAACCACACGGGCCACCCCGCGACCGAGGTGGCGCCCAGCAGGCCCGCGACCGCCAGCGCCGCCCACCACCGGGCCCGGTCGGAGGCGCCGCGGGCCCGGCCCACGACGTCGATCGCCAGCCAGGCCCACACCGCCACGGCGGCGATCCACAGCAGCTGGTGCAGCAGCCGCATCGGCAGCTCGTACGGGCCGGCGATCCACCACAGCGCCGCGTAGGCCGGCACCTCCAGCACGCCCTGGTAGGTGTTGCCGGGGAAGACCAGGTCGGGCCCGCCCCGCACGAACTCGACCGGCAGCAGCGCGGCGACGGCCTCGTCGCCGTTGACCATGGTGCCGTCCCGGACGCCGGTCATCGTGGCGACCACCGGCGTGGCGACGACCGCCAGGACGAGCACCGCGACGACCGCCTGCAACGACCGCACCACCGGATCGCGGCCGGCACGGCCGGCACGATCGGTCGGTCCGCCGCTCGGATCGGGAGCCGGGTCCGCCTCGGCGGGATCGTGGTCCGGGCGCCGCTCGCCGGTGTCCGCCGGGACGGGCTCGGTCACCGCCTCACTCTGCCGCGTCGGTCAGTGCCTCGGCCAGCGCAGGGTGGACGAAGATGCTCTCCGCGATGTCGTGGACGCGCAGGCCGTTCGTGACCGCCACGGCGAGCACCGCGATCAGCTCGGCGGCCTGCGGACCGACGATCGATCCGCCGAGGATCACGCCCGTCGCCGGGTCCGAGATGATCTTCACGAAGCCGCGCGGATCGTCGTTGATGAGGGCCTTCGCGGTCGACGCGAACGGGACCTTGGTGACGCGGACCTTGCGGCCCTCGGCGAAGGCGTCGGCCTCGCCGAGGCCGACATCGGCGATCTCGGGGTCGGTGAAGATGGCCGAGGCCGCCTTCTCGTAGTCGAGGTGGCGGTGGTCCACCTTGTGGAGGCCCATGACGTGCTCGGCGATCTTGCGGCCCTGCATCGAGGCCACCGAGCTCAGCGGCAGCTTCCCGGACAGGTCGCCGGCGACGTAGATGTGCTCGACGTTGGTCCGGAGGTGGTGGTCGAGCTCGCGCACCCACGGGCCGTCCATGTCGACGCCGGCGTCGGCGAGCCCGAGCCCGTCGCTGTTGGGGATCGAGCCGATGGCGAGCAGGCAGTGGCTGCCCTCGGCCGACCGGCCGTCGTCGCAGCGGACGATCACGCCGCCCTCGGTGCGCTCGAGGCCGACGGCCCGGGCGCCCTTGTAGAGCCGCACGCCCCGGCGGAGGAAGTCGTCCTCGAGCACGGCCGCGACCTCGGGGTCCTTCGACGGCAGGACCTGCTGGCGCGACACGATCAGCGTCACCCGGCACCCGAACGACGAGAACATGTGGACGAACTCCACGCCGGTCACGCCGGAGCCGATCACGATCACGTGCTCGGGCAGCACCTTGGGCGGGTACGCGTCGCGCGTGGTGAGGACCACGTCGCCGTCGGGCTGGGCCCACTCGGGGATCCGGGGCCGGCTGCCGGTCGACACCATGATGGCGTCGGCCTCGAAGCTGAGCTCGCCGTCCTCGGTGGTCGCGACGACCGTGTGGGCGTCGACGAGCCGGCCGGTCCCCCGCACGAGGTTGACGCCCTGGCTCTCGAGCAGGGTCCGGTTGTGGCGCTCCAGCCGCTCGGTGATCCCCTGGATGCGCTCGCGCACCCGCTCGAGGTCGACCTGCGCCATGGCGACGTCGAGGCCCATGCCGATCGACTCCTCGATCGCGTCCAGCCGGCCGCCGGTGGCGATCATGGCCTTGGACGGCACGCAGTCCCACAGGTGGGCGGCGCCGCCGACGATGTCGCGCTCGATCAGCGTGACGTCCGCCCCCAGCCGGGCGGCGGACGTCGCGGCCTGGGTCCCGGCGGGCCCCCCGCCGATGATGACGAAGCGCAGCGACATGACCACAGGCTACGACGCCCCGGGCCCGCAGCGGACCACCGACCCCGGTCCGCCCGGGGCGCCTCTCGGGTCAGGGCCGCCCGGTCGTCACGGTTAGGTTGGGGACGATGCCCGACCCACGACCAGAGCACGGCGCCGCGCCCGACCCGACCGGCGGCGACGGCGCGGAGCGTCGCATCGAGGAGCTGGAGTCCGAGGTGGCCGCGCTGCGCCGCGACGTGTGGTCGGTCCGGGACGCCCTCATCGGCGCGCAGGCGGAGTCGGCGACGCTCAAGGTCGAGAACCGCGAGCTCCAGGTCCGGATCGGCCAGCTCACCCAGGCGCTGGCGGAGCAGACCACGCTGAACCGCGTCGTCGGACGGATCCGGCGCGACCGGCGGGTGCGCGCCGCGGGCCGCCGGGCCCGGGCCCTGCTCGACCGCCGGGCCTGACGTCGCGGGTCGGCTCAGTCGGCCTGCAGCCGGGCCACGACCTCGGCGAGCGGCTCGCGGAAGTCGCGGCTGGGCTCGAAGCCGTGCAGCCGCCAGGCCAGGCCGTCGAGCACCGAGTTCGCCGGCCGGGGCGCCGGCCGGGGCGGGTCGAGCTGGTCGGTGCTGATGGGCAGGATGCGGTCGGGGTCGTGGCCGGCGGCCGAGAACACCGCCCTGGCGAACTCCCACCAGCTGACGGCGCCCTGGTTGGTCGTGTGGAAGGTGCCGGGCACTCGCTCGACGGCCAGCTTCACGACCATCTGCGCGAGGTCGCCGGCGAAGGTCGGGTGGCCGATCTGGTCGTCGACGAAGCTCAGCGTGTCGCGCTCCTCGGCCAGGCGCAGCAGCGTCTTCACCATGTTCGCCCCGTGGTACCCGCAGACCCACGACGTCCGGGCGATCGACCACCCGGGGTCGATCTCCATCTCGCCGCCGAGCTTCGTGCGGCCGTAGACGGACCGGGGGTTCGGCCGGTCCCACTCGACGTACGGCGTGTCCTTGGTGCCGTCGAACACGTAGTCGGTGCTCACGTAGACGACGTGGGCACCGACCCGCCGGGCGCCGTCGGCGACGAACCGCGTCGCGCCGCAGTTGACCCGGTACGCGGTCTCGACCTGCTCCTCGCAGGCGTCGACGGCGGTGAACGCCGCGCCGTGGATGACCGCGTCGGGCTCGAAGGACGTCAGCACGCCCAGCACGTGGTCGCGGTCGGTCAGGTCGTGGTCGGGCAGGTCGAGGCCGAGCACCTCGTGGTGGCCGGCCGCGTCCAGCAGCTGGACGACCTCGGTGCCGAGCTGGCCGTTGGCCCCGGTGACGACGATGCGCACGTGGTCCCTCCCGTCGGGCTCAGCGGTTCCGGACCCGCTCGAGCAGCGGCTCCCACCACTCGGGGTGCTGGACGTAGAACGCGACGGTCTCCTCGAGCGCGGCGTCGAAGTCCTTGGCCGGAGCCCAGCCGAGCTCCCGGACCTTGTCGGTCCGGATCGAGTAGCGGCGGTCGTGGCCCTTGCGGTCCTCGACGTAGGTGACCGAGGACTCGTCCTTGCCCAGGAGGGCGAGGAGCCTGTCGGTGATCACCCGGTTGGTCAGCTCGTTGCCGGCGCCGATGTTGTAGATCTCGCCGACCGTGCCCTGCCGCAGCACGAGGTCGACCCCGGCGCAGTTGTCGAGGACGTACAGCCAGTCGCGCACGTTGAGCCCGTCGCCGTAGAGCGGCACGTTGCGCCCCCGCAGCAGCGAGGTCACGAAGAACGGGATGAGCTTCTCGGGGAACTGGTACGGGCCGAACTGGTTCGAGGACCGGGTCACGACCACGGGCAGGTCGTGGGTCTCGTGGTACGCGAGGGCGATGAGGTCGGAGCCGGCCTTCGCCGCGCTGTACGGCGAGCGGGGGCTCAGGCGGTCGGTCTCGCTGAAGGAGCCCTCGTCGATCGAGCCGTACACCTCGTCGGTGGAGATGTGGAGGAACCGCTCGACGCCGGCCTCCACGGCCAGGTCGCACATGACGTTCGTGCCGGAGCAGTTGGTCCGCACGAACACGTCGGGGTCGAGCAGCGACCGGTCGACGTGGCTCTCGGCCGCGAAGTGCACGACGGCATCGTGGCCCGGGAGCGCGGCGGCCACCGCGGCGCGGTCGCAGATGTCGCCGTGGACGAAGGTGAACCGCGGGTCGTCGTCGAACTCGGCGAGGTTCGCCCGGTTGCCCGCGTAGGTCAGCGCGTCGAACACCGTCACCGAGTCGTCGGTCGTGGCGAGCACGTGGCGGACGTAGTTGGATCCGATGAAGCCGGCGCCGCCGGTCACGAACAGTCTCACTGGGTCTCCGGTCTGTCGATCGGGAGGGGGGCGATCGGGGGTCGGGCGATCGGGGGTCGGGCGGTCAGGTGCGGAGCGAGGCGTGGGGCTGCCACATCGCCTCGATGTCGGCCCGCCGGGGGTTGGCCCGGTCGCGGTCCGACAGGATCGGGTCGGCGACGCCCCAGTCCGCGGCGATGGCGGGGTCGTCCCAGGCCACGCCGAGCTCGTCGGCCGGGTTGTAGTAGCTGTCGACCAGGTAGGTGATCGTCATGTCGCTGATCGACGCGAAGCCGTGGGCCACGCCGGGCGGGATGTACACGCCGAGGTGCTCGTTCGGCCCGCCGTCGACCTCGCCGAGGTCGAGCATCTGCGTCGCGCCGTCGGTGGGGCTCCCCTGGCGCAGGTCGTGCAGCACCACGCGGGCGTGGCCGAACGGGACGTACCAGTAGTCGGCCTGGTGCAGGTGGTAGTGCAACCCGACGATGCAGCCGGCGACGCGGTTGCCGCGGTTGGCCTGCACCATCTCGCGCCCGCCCGGGAACCACTGGCGGCGGTAGGTCTCGACGAAGTAGCCGCGGTCGTCGCCGAACACGTTCGGCCGCACGACGTACACGCCGTCGATCACTTCGGAGGGGGTCACGTCGGGCATGGCGCTGTCTGTCCTCACTGGAGCTCGTGGCCTCGCACGGCCGGCGGCCCATCGGGTCGGGTTCGTGGGTGCCGGCGCGGTCCGCCGGCGGCTGCTCAGAGCAGGTCGATCGTGCAGTCGTCGCCGATCATGAGCCGTGTGGCGGCCGGTCGGCCCGCCGACCGTCGCACGGTGGCGTCGCGCCCGATCAGCGAGTCGGTGAGCCGGGGGACGCCCTCGATCGTGGACCGCTCGAGCACGACCGAGTGCTCGATCTCGGAGTCGGTGATCACGCAGTCGGGGGCGACGGCGGTGAAGGGGCCGACGTAGGTCCGCTCGATCCGGGTGCCGGCGCCGATCACCGCCGGGCCGCGGATGTGGGAGTCGACGACGACGGCGCCCTCCTCGACGACCACCCGGCCGTCGAGCACCGACGTGTCGTCGACGGTGCCGTCGACACGGGGCTCCAGCGTCTCGAGCACGCGCCGGTTCGACTCGAGCAGCGGGTCCTTCTTGCCGGTGTCGAGCCACCACCCGGTCAGCCGGTCGTGGCGGACCCGGTGGCCGTGGTCGATCAGCCACTGGATGGCGTCGGTGATCTCGAGCTCGCCGCGGGGCGACGGCTCGATGGCCTCGACCGCGGTGTGGATGGCGGGCGTGAAGAGGTACACGCCGACGAGCGCGAGGTCCGAGGGCGGGTCGGCCGGCTTCTCGACGAGGCGGACGACGTGGCCCTCGGCGTCGACCTCGGCCACGCCGAAGCGGTGTGGGTCGGGCACCGGGCACAGGAGGATCTGCGCGGCCGGCGGCGCCAGGTCCTCGTGGAGCGTCGGCGTGTTGGCCCGCTCGCGGTCCTCCTCGAAGGTGGCGACGAAGTCGACCAGCCCCTGCTGGAGCATGTTGTCGCCGAGGTACATCACGAAGTCGTCGTCGCCGAGGAAGTCCCGGGCGATGAGCACGCAGTGGGCGAGGCCGAGCGGCTCGTCCTGCGGGATGTAGGTGACCTTGGCGCCGAAGTCGGACCCGTCGCCGACGGCCTCCATGACCTCGGCACCCGTCTCGCCGGTGATGATCCCGATGTCGGTGATCCCCGCCTCGACCATGTCCTCGATGCCGTAGAACAGGATCGGCTTGTTGGCGACCGGCACGAGCTGCTTCGCGCTCGTGTGGGTGATCGGCCGCAGGCGCGTGCCGGCACCGCCGGAGAGGATGAGACCCTTCACGGGTCCAGTTCTACCAGCAGATCCGGCGAGTTCCCCCGTGCGAGGGTCACACCCGGCGCCGCTCGGCGGGGCCGACCAGGGCCTCGACGAGCCGCTTCGCCGCAGCGTCGTAGGTGTTGCCGACGGCGTAGGCCCGGCCCGCCGCGGACAGGGCGGCCAGGCGGTCGGCGTCGGCGAGCAGGTCGCCCAGCAGGGCGGCGAGGCCCCGGGGGTCGAGGTCCACCGGGGCCTTGACGACCACGTCGTCGGGGTACTCCGAGAAGGTCCCGATGTCGGTCACCACCGTCGGGATGCCGGCGGCGAGGGTCTCGGCCACCGACGCCGACGACTCGCCGTTGGTCGACAGGCGGAGCTGCACGGCGACCGTGCTGCGCGACAGCCACTCCCGGTACTCGTCCTCGGAGACCTTGCCGGTCACCGTCACCCGGTCGCCGATGCCCAGGTCACGGGAGTTCACCCGCAGCGCGTCGAGGAACTCCTCGCCGGAGTGGCCGACCAGGGCGAGGTCGGCACCGGGCACGTCGGCCATGGCCGCGAGCAGCACCTCGCTGCGCTTGGCGGGGCTGACGAAGCCGAACGAGCTCACGGTGGGGTGGGCGTCGCGGCGGGCGGCGCGCGCCGCGACGAGGTCGTCGAGCACCGGTGACGGGATCGAGAACAGCACCTCGGGCCGGCGGGCGCAGTCGAGCTCGACCAGGTCGGCGGCGTGCTCGGAGTGCACGAACATCCGGGTCGCGACCCGGGCGACGTCGGCCACCATCAGCACGCCGAACAGCAGCTCCTCGGGGAGCGGCAGGTACCCGGACCCTCCCATCGGCGCCGGGTAGCGACCCGGGTACATCCGGTGCAGCGCGGCGCCGAAGCCCTCGGGCAGCAGATCGGGGTGCCGTCGGGCCATCTCGGAGTAGAGGATCGTCAGCCTTGCGTCGTGCAGGAACACCGCCCCGGGGCGCCGGGCCAGCATCCGCTCCTCGAAGATGTGGTGCTGGCTGTTGCCGAGGAAGTAGACGACCTCGTCGAAGCGGCCCTCGATGCGCTCGATCAGCGGCAGGTCGGCCAGCCGCTCGACGCGCACGCCGTCGGGCACCTCGGCCAGCGCCGGGTCGATGCTCGTGAGCAGCGTCAGGTCGCAGTGGCGGGGCAGGTGCTCGAGCAGGTGGGCCATGTAGGCCGACGGTCCGCTGAGCTGCGGCGGGACCGGCGAGGCCACCGCCAGGCGCGGGCGCGGCGAGCGGACCGCCAGGGCCGGGCGGCGCTGCAGCTCCGCGTACTGCTCGAGCACGCGCCCGGCGACCTCCGGCCAGTCGAAGCGGGACGGGATCGGCTGGGCCGCGAGCTCGTCGCGGAAGGCGTCGTCGTCGAGCACGCGGGTGACCACGCGGGCGATGGCGTCGACGTCGGTCGCGTCGAACCGGGCCCTCGGGTCCTCGACGAGCTCCCGCAGGGACGAGTTGTCGCCGACGACGGCCACGGTGCCGCAGCGCCGCGCCTCGAGCACCGGCAGGCCCAGGCCCTCGTAGAGCGAGGGGAACACGACCGCCCGGGCGGCCCGGAACAGGTCGATCAGCACGGTCTCGGAGACGGCGCCGGTCAGCGCCACGTCGTCGGCGATGCCGAGCTCGGCGGCGCGGGCCTCGAGCGCCTCGCGCGCGGATGGGTCGACGTGGCACTGCACCACGAGCGGGAACCGGTGGCGGAGCTCGGGCGCCACCTGCGACCAGGCCTGGAGGAGGCGGTCGAGGTTCTTGCGCCACTCCACGCCGCTCGGGCACAGCAGGTAGCCGGCGGCCGTCGTGCGCTCGGGGAGGAACGGGGCGAGGTGGCGGACCAGCTCGGCGCGGTCGTGGGGGCCCGGTGTGAAGTGGTCGCCGACGCCGCCGTAGACGGTGACGACGCGGTCCGCCGGCACGTGGCCGAGCTCGACGAGGTCGCGGCTCGTCGCCTCGGAGATCGACAGGACGCGGTCGCAGGAGCGGAGGAAGCCCAGCCGCTGGCGGTACCGGAGGGCCGCGACCGGGTCGCGCAGGTACACGTCGGGGAACCGGGCCGGGATGAGGTCGTAGGCGGTGGCGACGACGCCGGTCCGGGGACCGACCCACGGCGGCAGCAGCGTGACCTCCGAGACCGCCTCCACGAACGGGCTGGTGACGTGGAACACCGACGGCGGATCGGCGTCGAGCTCGATGTCGTCGCTGCGGCGGACCTTGCCCGTCGGCAGGAGGCGGAGCATCTCCTCGTGCATCGGCAGCATCGGATCCGCGACCAGCCAGCGCAGGGCCGTCGGATCGATCCGCTCGATCTCGCGGATCAGCTGCAGCGTGTAGCGGCCGATGCCGCGCACGGCGTGCTCGTGCGCCTGCAGCGCCCGCAGGTCGACCGCGACCCCACCCATGGGGTCAGTCGACCAGCCGAGCGTCGCCCACGTCGTCGGGCGTGTGCGCCCGCACCTCGGCGATCAGCTCGGCCTGGCGCAGCTCGAGCGACTCGAGCAGCAACCGCTGCTGGGCGAGCTCCCGCCCGATCACGTCGATCTCCGAGCTGTGCGCCTCGATGACGGCCCGGTTGAGGCGGGCGAGGTCGTCCTGGCCGGCCTGGAGGTCCACCAGCCGGGCGTCGAGCACCGCGAGCTGCGCCTGCAGCCACCGCAGGAACGGGGCCAGGGCGGCGCGCACGAGCTGCTTCAGTCGCGTCCTCATCGGACAAGTCCTAGTTCACGCAGCCGCCGCGCCGCGATCATGCCCACCCGCTCGTGGCGGAACGGGGCGAGCGCCTCTCGCCCCCGCTCGGTCAGCCCGCGACCGAACGCCGGGTCGTCGGCGAGGCGGCGCAGCGCGGCCGCCGCCGCGTCCAGATCAGGGTCCGCCCAGTGCCCGTCGGCCGGGTAGAACTGGCCCGGCCCGATCTCGACGACCTGCGCCGGCACGAGCAGCGCGTCGCCCTCGGCCATGAAGTCGAGGTTCCCCGAGTACGCGGTCGCGACGACCGGCGTGCCGACCGACATGGCCTCCGCCATCGTCAGCCCGAGCCCCTCGGATCGGTGCAGCGACGCATAGCAGTCGGCGACCGCGACGAGCGCCAGGCGGTCGCGCGCGTCGAGGTACCGGTCCCACACCTCGATGTCGGTCCGGTCGCCGACGGCGTCGAGCAGCCGCTCCAGCTCCTCGGGGAAGACCTCGCCGTTGATCGACTTCAGGACGAGCCGGGCGCCGTCGCCCTCGTCGAACGCCCGGCGGAACGCCTCGACGAGGCCGATCGGGTTCTTGCGCTCCATCACCGAGAGGAAGTCGAACGAGAACAGCACCGTGAAGCGGTCGTCGAGCCCGAGCCGCGCCCGGTCCCCCTCGACGACCTGCGGGTCCTCGAACTCGAGCGGGACCGGCACCAGCGACACCGGCACGCGGTCGTAGGCGGCGAACACGTCGGCCAGGTAGCGGGTCGAGGCCCACACCTCGTCGACGTGGCCGAACGACGACAGCTGGCGCTCGGTCAGCACGTCGGTCTCCCAGTACCAGAGCCCGATGTTGTGCCGCCCGGCGAGGAAGTCGGGACCGACGTCGGCCACGAAGTAGGGCAGTTGGTCCGGCGTGATCATCAGGAGGTTGGCGGCGTGCGGGGCCTCGAGCCGCGGCGCGGGTTCCCCCGAGCTGCGACGGCTGCTCGTGCGGTCGTAGGCGACGCTGGTGACCTCGACCCCCGCCGACTCCAGCGCCGAGCGCAGGTGGCGGGCCGCCACGCCGAGACCGAGGTCGCCGTCGAGGTAGCCGACGAGGTTCACGCCGCCGCCCCGGGGACGGGTGCGGGCGACCGTCCGCCGCGGTGCGGGGCGGTCGGGCAGCACCGCGGGGGCGATCGCCCGCTCGCGGACGCCGTGGGTCCACAACCAGCGCACGAAGCCGTCGCGATCGGCCCAGCGGGCCGACGGGAACGCCGCCGCCACGTCGGGGCGGTCCTCGAGCACGAGGTCGGCGGCGAGCGACACGCCCGACCCGTCGGACCGACCGGGCCCCGCCAGGACGTCGAGGAAGGCGCCCGCCTCGTCGGCCACGAGCGGGTTCGGCGGCTGCCGGCGCTCGGCCAGCTCGGCGCGGAACCACCGCCGCAGCGCCGGGGTGACCGGCACGCCCACGACCTCGTCGGGCGACGGGCACGGCGTCGGCCCCGCGCCCGCGTCGGCCGCGACGACCGCTTCGGCGGCGCGGTGCAGGAGGTGGCGGAGGGGCGGGCTCGTGCTGGCCCGACGGCGCGGCCGGGCGCCCGGCTCGGCCCACCACCACGGTCGGGCGGGGTCGAGGCCCTCGAGGTCGACGAGGCGCAGCGGCCCGTCGCCGACCGTGGTCGCCCCGTCGGCGTGCTCGCCGAGCTCGATCGCATCGGAGGTCCGGGCCGAGAGCCGGTACGCCGGGTCGACCAGTGCCCGGGCGGCCGTCCCGATCGGGACGTCGTGCCACAGCCCGTCGAGCGCGCTGCGGTGGTCGCCGTCGACGTCCCTCGCCGCCTCGGCCGCCCGCGACGACCACCACCGGAGCAGCGCGCGGCGGTGCTCGCCGCCCGGGCCTGCGGCCGCCGGGAGCGAGAGCACGCCCGGCAGGGCGCCGCCGAACGGCAGGCCGGACCCCTCGTCGACCCGGGCCGCCAGCACGAGCGGCCCGTCGACGAGCGCCGGCACCTCGGCGAGCAGCCGGACGGTGTCGGCCAGGACCAGGAGCGGCTCGTCGACCAGGCCGTCGGGCAGCGACGCCAGGACGGACGGCAGCGCCGCCCAACCGGCGCGCCGCGCCCCGAGCGCCATGGCGAGGTCGACCGAGCGGATGCCGTCGACGGCCTCGGGGGGCAGGGCCACCCACAGGTCCGCACCCGACGGCGCACCCGGCCCGCCGGCGCCGTCGTGGCGGTCCTGGTGGACGGCCACGACGGTCCTCGAGGGCAGGGCCCGGCGGAGGTCGGCGACCAGCGGGCCGGCCCAGGCGCGCCGCGCCGACGTCGTCAGGACCAGGACCGTCACGTCGCCATTCTGCTCGGTCCCGGTCCTAGGATCGGTCGATGCCCTCCGCCGGCCAGCTGCGCTCCATCCCCCGTGCCGTCGGGCGCTTCGGCGAGGTCGAGGACGCCGTGACCGAGCTCCAGCGCCGGGTCGACGACCTCGAGGCCGCGCTGTCGGCGGTGCGCGACGAGGTGCGACGCACCACCCAGGAGCTGCTGGAGGAGCTGGCCCGCGAGCGGGCCGCCCGCGACGGGGGCTGACCGCTCAGACGTAGCGCAGCGGGACCGGGTAGTTGTCGTACGACGTCCCGTGGTTGGGGTTGTAGTAGGGGTCCCCGAGCAGCTGGTCGCCCCAGCGGCCGCGCAGGGTGCGGGTCTCGAGCTCGCTCACCGTCGGGTCGCGGGTCACGGACTCGAAGTGGTGGAGGCGGGCCTGCGGCGACACGACCAGGCGGTAGCCGCGCGAGCGCAGCTTCAGCGACAGGTCGACGTCGTTGTAGTTGGAGGCGAGCGCCTCGTTGTAGCCGCCGACCTCCTCGAACACCTCGCGACGGATGCACAGGCAGGCGGCGGTCAGGCCGGCGACCTCCCGGTCGAGCGCGAGCGCCGAGCGGTTCTTCGGGCTGTCGGGCAGCTGGCCGAACATGAGGTGCCCCGGGTTGCCGGCCAGGTGCACGTGGCCGGCGTGCTGCACCCGCCCGTCCTCGAACAGCAGGACGAGTCCCGACGCGCCCACGTCGGGCTCCCGGGCGAAGCCGACCAGGACCTCCAGCCAGTTCCCGTCGATCACCTCGACGTCGTCGTTCAGGAACACCAGCAGGTCGCCGGCGGCCACCGACGCACCGAGGTTGCACTTGGCCGAGAAGTTGAACGGCTCGGTGAACGGCACCACCCGCGCCCGGCCCCCGGCCAGCTCGACGACCTCCTCGAGCACCTCGGGCGGCGTGTCGTCGTCGGCGACCACCACCAGCTCCCAGTTCGGCCACGTCGTGCGCTCGACGATCGAGCGGACCGCCTCGACGACCATCCGTCGCGGCAGCCCCCAGATCCGGCCTTCGGAGCCGCGCGTCGGGACGACGATGCTCACGAGCGGGTGCGCCGCGTGGCGGCGGACCAGGTGGAAGTAGCCCCGGTTGGGCAGCTCGACCACGTCGGCGTCGATGCCGACGCGCGCCGCGTGCTCCTCGAGCGCCCGGCGGGCCGACTCGTACGCGTAGGGCTTGACCTCGGTGCCGGCCAGCACCGACGTGGCGATGACGCGCCAGTGGTACAGCACCTCGGGGATGTGCACGATCCGCCGGGCCCGCTCGGTGGCGCGGAGCACGAGGTCCCAGTCCTGGGAGCCGTCGAAGCCCCGGCGGAAGCCGCCGACCTCCCGGGCGAGCTCGGTGCGCATGGCCGACAGGTGGCAGGTGTACATCTGGTCCCGGAACCGCTCCGGCGACCAGTCCGGCTTGAAGAACGGCTCGATCAGGGAGCCGTCGGGGGCGAGCACGTCCTCGTCGCTGTAGGCGTAGTCGACGAGCGGGTCCTCGAAGGCCGCCGCCATCCGGGCCAGTGCCGTGGGCACGAGCACGTCGTCGTGGTCGAGCAGGGCCACGACCTCGCCCTCGGCCGCGTCGAGCGCCAGCTGGCTCGCGCCGGCGATGCCGAGGTTCTCGTCGGAGCGGATGACCGTGACGCGGGGGTCGGCCGCCGCGGCCGCGACGAGCATCTCGCCGACGTGCGGCGCGCGTGACGCGTCGTCGACCAGCACGTGCTGGTGGTCGCGCCAGGTCTGCTCCGCCACCGACGCCAGGCACTCGGCGAGGACGTCGGCGGGCGGGTCGTGGACCGGGGTCAGGACGGAGATGCGCATGCGGGGACCGGCTCGTCGGGACGGGGTGCCGTCACTTCACCACGACGTTCTCGCAGCGCATCACGTTGTCGGAGCCGCCCCCGACGTTGAGCGCCGCGACGCAGGCCCGGTGGGTGCCCTTCGACGCCGGCACGCTGACGGCGTAGCCGTGGACGTCGCCGTAGCCGGGGTAGTTGCGGTCCCAGCCGGCGCGGGGCCGGTCCGCCCACACCGAGTACCAGCGGCCGTCGACGATGAGCACCACCACGATCGGGTCGAGCGACTCGTCGTCGAGGGCCCACCCGCTCGAGGTGATGCGGCCGCCGGCGGCGCCGAGCGACTCGACCGCGCCGCGGGGGTTCGCCGCCGGCACGTTCACGCTGGCGCAGGCGAACTTGAGGTCGGTCCCCGGACCCTGGTTGATGCCCACACCGCACACGGTGCGGTAGCCGCCGGTGATGCCGAGGAGGCGGGCCGAGAAGCGGTTGCCCGACGTCCACTGCGTCCGGCGCCACTGGCCGTCGACCAGCAGGTTCACCGGCAGCGAGCCGGCGTCGGCGTCGGTCGCCCAGCCCCGGACGTCGATGCCCCCGGGGACGGCCGAGATGCCGTCGATCGCGCCGACCGGGCTCCGCCCCGACGGTTCCGGGACGGCCGCGCCCGAGCAGCCGAGCGACGAGTCCCGTCCGTAGCCGCGGTTGACGGCGAGCACGCAGACGTCGTGCCACCCGGGCGAGAGGCCGCCGACGTCGACCCAGAAGCCGTGGTTCGGGCCGGCCGACGGGTAGCTGGCGGCGACGTCGGGTCGCGACTGGTCGGCCAGGGCCGGGCGGACGACGCCGTCGACCACCACCATCACCGTCACCGGTCCGTCGGTGTCCATGTCGAGCGCCCAGCCGATGACGGTGAGGCCGCCGTTGCCGGGCACGATCCGGTCGACCGAGCCCACCGGTCCCGCGGTGGCGCGGATCCAGGTGGTCCAGGCCTGGGCCCGGTCGCGGATCTGGCCGAGCGACCCCTCGATGCTGCCCGGGCAGCTGGTGAGCACGACGTCCTGGTGGCCGACCACGCGCGGCAGGTCGACGACCACCCCCGCGGCGTACTTGTTCGAACCGCCCGAGGTGAAGGCGACGCGGCTCGCCGGGTCGACGTCGTGCAGGGCGAGCTTCCACCCGATCACCTGCGAGACCGATTCGAGGCTCGCCGCGCTCGGCTGCGCCTGCGTGTAGTCGCCGATCACCATGACACCCACGGAGTTCGTGTTGAACCCCTGCGCGTGGGCGCCGATCACCGGCCGGTCGATCCCGCCGCCGCGGCCCTCCCACACACCGCCGTACTTGTCGACGACGAAGTTGTAGGCGATGTCGGACCAGCCCCGACCGTCCATGTGGTACGCCTGGATCGACCGCAGCACCCCCGGCACGTCGGCCGGCGAGTACGAGTTGCTCGAGTCCGAGTGGTGGACGACGGCGAGCTTGACGGTGCTCGCGTAGCTCGTCGACAGCGGGGCCCTGGCGCCCCAGGTCGAGCGGAGGTTGATGCCGAACGGCGGCGCGAGCGACGCGTCGGCCAGCGGCGTGGAGTCGGCGGCGGTGCGGTGCAGCTCCTCGTGCACCGTCACGACCTCCGCCTGCTCGGCGTCGTCGGCCGCCATCGTCACCTGGTAGCCGTCGGCCGACCGCACCCAGAGCGGCTCGGTGCCGGCACGCGAGGTCGCCGCCTCGGCGGTGCCGGCGTCGGGTCCGCCCTCGCCCTCCATGTGCAGCTCGTGCCACTCGCCGAAGTCGCCGGACGCCTCGCGGACGCGGACGAGCACCGGCGCGGAGGGCGCCCGGTCGAACGTGAAGCCGATGGCCGTGAACTCGCGCGTGGCCTCGTCGGTGGCCACCACCGGCTCGGCGGCGAGCGGCTCGTCGGACGCGGCCTGCGCGGCACCGACCTCGGACGGGGGCAGCGTCGTCGTGGTCGGCAGGTCCTCGGTGGCTCCCACCGTCTCCATCGAGAAGGCGAGGGTCGGGAGGGGCAGGACGGACAGCAGCAGGCCGACGCCGAACACGACGGCCAACCGGCCGAGGACGCGCCGCCGTCGGGGGGAGGGCTCCGGCATGGGGTGCGAGTCTACGCACCGCGCGCGGCCGACCCGGCGGCGCGCGCAGCTCACCCCGAGGCGGTCAGCGCGGCGTCACCCAGCCACCGGGCGACCGTCGCGGCGACCTCGGGCCACGACGCAGGACCGGACTCCTCCACCTCGAACGACCGGGTCGCCGACGGCGCGCCACGCTCCGCTCGGGACGTCTCGGTGACGTGCACGACGCCCTCGCCGGGCGACCCCAGCGGCGCGGGCGCCCACCGCAGCGACAGCAGCGGACCGACCGCGAGCGGGTCCTCGAGCCGGATCGGCGCATCGACCGGTTGGGGTCCGCCGGGCACGTCGAGCAGGGCGGCGAGCACCGGTGGCCCGGCCACCGCGACCCCTTCGGCGTCGCGCCGCACCGCGACGGCGTCGAGCTCGGGGTGGTCCTGGAGCAGCGAACGCAGGACGCCCCGCACCGCGGGACCGGCGACCGCGGTGGTCCCGCCCGGCGCGGCGATGCCCGAGGCGTCGAGGAGCACCAGCCGTGGCCCCCAGGGCCGCGACGACGGCGGCCGGGGGCGCATGGCCGGCTGGAACCGGCCGACCACGTCGTCGGTCGCCCGGGCCCCCACGGGGCCGACGCCCGCGGAGCGGGCCCGACGCCGGACCTCGGACCGGTGGTCGGCGACGATGCGCGCCCACGAGCTCAGCAGCTCGAACGACGGCGGGCGCCCGTGCTTCAGGCGGGCGGCGACGTTGGCCCGGACCGCCTTGCGGAGCGAGGAACCGACCTCCTCGCGCACGGCGGCGCGCTCGGCGTCGGAGCCGTTGCGGTCGGCGGTGAGCCACCAGTTCCGCCGGTCGAGGTGGAAGAACCCCACCGCCCGGCTCCCGCCCGACGCGCCGAAGGCGTGGTCGACGACGGCGCCGGGCACCGCCACGATCCGCCAGCCGGCGCGGGTGGCACGCCACGAGAGGTCGGTGTCCTCGTAGTAGGCGAACAGCCGCGGGTCGAAGACGCCGACCTCGTCGAGCATTTCGGAGCGGAGCACGGCGGCACCGCCGCAGAACCCGGGGACGTCCACGACCTCGGTGGCGGCGTCGCCGAGCTCCTCGACCGGCGTGCCGTACCACCGGTCGTAGCCCTCCGCCCGCTCGTTGCGGGCCGTGCCGATGCCGTTGACGAGGATGGTCCGCTCGGGTGGCAGGTCGAGCGCCACCACGCCGGGCCGGGGCGACGTGGCCGACGTCGCCCCGCAGGTGACGGCGACCTCGCCGTCGCCGGCCAGCTCGAGCTCCAGGCGGCGGGCTCCGGCGCCGGCCGGCACCCAGAGACGGCCCTCGCCGGCGACGACGCGGTGGGTGACGTCGAGCGGCCAGGCCGCGTCGTGGACCGCCTCGACGCCGTCGAAGCGGAGCGCGGCGCCGACGTCGGCGCCGTCGACGAGCGCCCGGCCGATGGTGGCCGTGCCGGCGGCGCGGACATCGACGGGGACGAACCCCGGCTCGAGCTGCAGCCGCGCCCCCGCCGCGCCGATGCGGGCGTCCTCGGCCACGGCGTCGACCAGCGGTCGCAACCAGCCGGGCTCGACGGTGGCGTCGTTGTTGACGAGCGCCACGAGGTCGACCCCGTCGCGGTCGCGCATGGCCCGGTTGCAGCCCTCGGCGAAGCCGAGGTTGGCGCCGTTGCGGACGAGGCGCAGCTGCGGGAACCAGTCGGCGAGCCGCTCGGCCGAGCCGTCGACCGACCCGTTGTCGACGATCACGACCTCGAAGCGGTCGGGCGGGTGCTCGGTCCGCAGCAGCGACTCGACGCAGCGGCGCGTGTACCAGGCCGCGTTCCAGTTGAGGACCACGACGCGCACGAACGGTTCGCGGTCCGACGCCATCGGCGCCACGGTAGCGGTGGCCCGCCCGGCTCAGCTCAGCGCGGTCGGCTCACTTGACCGACGGTGGCCACGGCGCCGGCGCCGGCCCGTAGTCGAGCTGGCCGCTGGAGTAGCTGTCGGCCCGCTGGCCGCCGCGGCGCATGACCACGGCGATGTTGTAGGTGCCCGGGCCCGCCGGCCAGCCGTTCCACTTGAACGTGTTGATGCCGGCGCCCACCGGCACGTTGGTGGCGAGCACCACGTAGCCGGCGTTGTACGGGTTGCGGTCCGGGTCGGCGATGATGTCGGCCGTCGTGCCGGGCGCCCAGGCGTCGTCGATGAACTTGATGTCGTAGCCGCCGTAGCGCAGGTCGACGTAGTCGTTGCGCAGCAGCTTGACGTCCTCGATCTGCCAGGTCCGGCCGCCGCGGTCCTCGTGCGGGTGGAACTCGACGCTCGTGAGCCAGGTGGCCCGGCCGGTGCCCCAGCCGATGGGCTGGGCGTTGGCACCGGGCTCGAGCACGGCCCACGGCGGCCACGGCCGCATCTCGACGTAGTAGGTCGCGCGACCGGTCCGCAGCACGAGGTCGTCGGAGATCTGCAGCGGCGCCGAGCCGTACGGCTTCCACATCAGGCGGCCGACCATGCCGCCGCCGGGGCCGTCCTGCAGGCCCCACGGCCCGTCGTAGTTGATCGTGATGGCCATCTTGTGGAACAGCTGGCCGTCGATCGGCTTGCCGTTCGTGTTCAGCACCACGGCGGGGTCGTTCGGCACCGGGCCGGTGGTCCAGCCGCCGAGCATCCCCCAGTTGAAGACCGCGCCGGCGTTGCGCACGGCGGCGACGTCGCTCGGCTGGTCCATGTCCCACGGGTCCCACCGGACGGTGGTCGCCCAGTCCTCGCCGCCGCCCTCCCACGGCGTGAGGACGCGCGGGGACGGCATCGAGTTGGCCGGCATCGTGACCGGCGACGAGAGGCCGGACCGCACGCCGTTGCGGACCGTGTAGAAGCGCGCGGTCTCGCCGCGGCGCAGGATGCCGCTCGGGAGGCCGACGAGGCCGGTGGCGTTTACCGTCCCGACCCGCGACGCGGACTGGGTGGCCGGACCCGGCGAGCCGTCGTTGCTGCTGTTGCCGTCGAGGTCCATCCACAGGTCGACCTGACCGGATCCGGCGTTCAGGTTCAGCGGCAGGTCGGCGGTGGGCTCGACGATCCGCATGTCGTCGATCGAGAGGTTCGGGAGGTTGCCGGCGTCGTAGCTGGTGACCATCCACATCATCTCGATCCAGCCGCCCCACGCCGCGCCGCGGACGGGGGGCAGCGACGAGGACTCGAGCCCGTCCATGTCCCACGGGCCGGTCATGTCGAGGTCGTAGCTGTGCCAGCCGGCCCGGATGCGGACGTACTTGAGCCCGTCGGCGCAGCTGTTGCACTGCCGGAAGTAGATGGCGCCGTCGGTGTTGCGGTCCGAGTACATCCGGAACGTCACGCGGCGGAAGCGGGCGGCGTCGAGCGGCCGGCTCCGCGGGTCGCGGGTCGCGCTCGTCGGGTACGACCCCGGGTCCGAGCGGAGCAGGAAGACCTGCTGGGCACCGCTGACGTTGAGGCTCCCGAAGGCCAGGTTCGAGGAGCCGCCCATGACCATGTGGTTGGGCGTCGTGTCGAAGTCCTCGGGGTTGTTGAAGTCGAGGGGGTCGTGCCACATCGACGTGAAGTAGTCGTTGGGCGCGACCAGGCTGCTGCGACCCGGCGCCACGGTGGCCGCCTGGGCCCCGACCGGCGTGGGCGTGACCAGCACGCCGACGGCCGAGGTCGGCGCGACCACGAGCACCGCGGTGGCCAGCAGGATCCTGATCCGACGTCCCATGCGACCCATTATCGGCGGGGAGGGCGCCGCAACTGAGCGCTCGACGGGGGATTCGGCCCGGCGAGCGGAGGCAAAGGCCCCTGACCGGCGGCACGCCGGACGGCCCGGGGGCAGCGCCGCCTCACCCGTGTGCGGCGTCCGGCCGCCGAGTGCGCCGTCCGGAGGGCACCTGTGCGTAGGCTCCAAGGGTGCATGCACGGGAGGCAGGAGGGAGGTCGAGGGGCCGTGCCGCCACCGTCGCCGACTCGGCCGACACCCACCGCCCCGGCATCGAGCTGACCCCCGACGGCATCCTCGGACCGGAGCCCGCCCTCGACGTCCCGGCACCCCGGCTCCCCCAGGGCCCCGCGGCCTGGATCCGGTCCGCCATCGTCGGCGGTCGGTCGTCGCTCACGTTCGGCCTCCTGCTCGACGGCGTCGCCTCCTACGTCTTCCTGTCCGCCGCCGGCCGCGACCTCGGGCCCGACAAGTTCGCCATCGTCTCGGTGCTGTGGGTGGTGCTGTTCCTCGTCGGCAACGGCCTGTTCATCCCCGTGGAGCAGGAGCTGTCGCGGTCGATCGCCGCCCGGGCGGCCCGGGGCTCCGGGTGGAACTCGCTGGTGCACCGGGTCACGCTCGCCTCCGCCACCGTGCTGGTCGTGGCGCTGCTCGCCGGCGTCGTCGCCCGCGACCACATCGCGGACTCGCTGTTCCGGGGCGACATCGCCTTCGTCTGGCTGCTGCTGTTCGGGCTCGTCGGCGTGTGGCTCATGTTCGTGCTGCGCGGCGTGCTGTCCGGCGAGCACCGGTTCCACGGGTACGGGCTGATGTTCGCGGCCGATGCGCTCGGCAAGGCGATCCCGGGCGTCGGGCTGCTGTGGTGGGGCGCCCTGCACCCGTCGGCGTACGGCCTGATCGTGTCGGGCAGCGCCTACGTCGGCATCGCCGTCGCCTGGGCCTGCCTGCGCCACCGCCGGCGCCGCTCGCCGGGGCGCTCCCCGGTCGGCACCGTCGACATCACCGAGACGACGTTCACCTGTGCGGCCGGCGCCCCCGACGTCGCCCCGCCGTGGGGGCGGCTGTCGGCCTCGATGGGCTTCCTGCTGCTGACGTCGTTCCTCAGCGCGCTGGCCATCAACATCGGCACCGTCGCGATCGAGGTCATCGGCAGCCGGGTCGACGCCGACAAGGCCGGCATCTTCCTGTCGGGCCTGGTCATCGCCCGCATCCCGCTCTTCCTCTTCCAAGCCATCCAGGCGATCGTGCTCCCCCGCCTCTCACGGCTCGCCGCCCTCGGCGACCTCACCGGGTTCCGCAGCGACCTCCGCCGCCTCAACGTGGCGATGGCCGCCTGCACGGGCATCGCGGTGGTGGGCGCCGCCGCCCTCGGCCCGCTCGCCGTGCGGATCCTGTTCGGCGAGGAGTTCGCGCTCCTCGGCGCCCGGGACATGGCCCTGCTGACGCTCGCCTCGATGCTGATGACCGCCGCGCTCACGCTGAACCAGGCCCAGATCGCGCTGCACCACCAGCGCCAGACCGGCTGGCCGTGGGGCCTGGCGACCGCGGCGTTCCTGGCCATCGTGGCCACCAACGGGCGCGACCTGTTCCTGCGGGTCGAGCTCGGCATGGTCGCGGCGGGGCTCGTCGCGTGCGCGTTCGTGGCCGTGCTCGTCCACCGCGAGCTGCAGCACCCCGACGAGCTGCGGGCCGAGACGCCCGCCCTCTGACCGCCGTCGCCGTCCGACCCCCGCACCCCCACTCGAGTGGACCGGCCGGACCGCCCCGCATGACCGCCCCCTTCGACGTCGCCGTGGTCGGCGGCGGGATCGTCGGCCTGGCCACCGCCCGGGCCCTGCTCGTCGACCGTCCGGGCCGGCGGGTGGTGGTGCTGGAGAAGGAGCCCGAGGTCGCCCGCCACCAGACGGGTCGCAACAGCGGGGTCATCCACTCCGGCCTCTACTACCGGCCGGGATCGGCCAAGGCCCGGCTCTGCCGGGCCGGGAGCCGGTCGATCGCGGCGTACGCCCGCGAGCGGGGCGTGGCGGTCGAGATCACCGGCAAGCTCGTGGTGGCGACGTCGGAGGACGAGCTGGCGGGCCTGGCGGCGCTCGAGGAGCGGGGGCGGGCCAACGGCCTGACCCTGCGGCGCATGGACGCCGCGCAGGCCGCCGAGCTCGAGCCGCACGTCGACTGCACCGCCGCGCTGCACGTCGCCGAGACCGGCATCGTCGACTTCGTCGGGGTCGCCCGCCACCTCGCCGCCGACGTGGTCGCGGCGGGCGGCGAGGTCCGCACCGGATGCCGCGTGACGGCCGCGGTCGCGGTCGGCGGGGTGCACCGGCTGGCGACGACCACCGGCGACGTGCGGGCCCGGACCCTCGTCAACTGCGCCGGGCTCCAGAGCGACCTCGTGGCCCGGGCGGCCGGCGCCGACCCGGCGGCCCGGATCGTCCCGTTCCGGGGCGAGTACCTCGAACTGCGGACCGAGGCCCGCCACCTCGTCCGCGGCCTGATCTACCCCGTGCCCGACCCCGCGTTCCCGTTCCTCGGCGTCCACCTGACCCGCGGCGTCGACGGGTCGGTGCACGCCGGCCCGAACGCCGTGCTCGCGCTGTCGCGCGAGGGCTACCGCTGGCGCGACGTCCGCCCCGGCGAGCTGTGGGACACGCTGCGCTCGCCGGCGTTCCGGCACCTCGCCCGCCGCCACGCCCGGCAGGGCGCGGCCGAGGTGCTGCGGTCGGCGTCCCGGGCGCGCTTCCTGCGCAGCCTGCAGCGGCTCGTGCCCGAGCTGACCGCCGAGGACCTCGTGCCGGCACCCTCGGGCGTGCGGGCCCAGGCGGTGCTGCCCGACGGCGAGCTCGTCGACGACTTCCTGATCGTCGAGCGGCCCGGCGAGCTGCATGTGCTCAACGCGCCGTCGCCTGCGGCGACGAGTTCGCTCGAGATCGGTGCCGAGGTCGCCCGCCGCCTCGCCGATCACCTCTGAGGCGAACTGGCTGTCAGTTCATGTGCGGGTCGGTCGATCAGGCCGAGGCGGGCGCCTGCAGCGGCGCCGGCTGGCAGTGGCCCTCGAGCTCGACGACCTGGATCTGGTCCCGGTTCTCCCAGGTGATCTGGTTCTCGGGGTCCTTGCGGATCTTGAACTCGCGGAACTCCATGTCCAGCGCGTCGAAGGCGAGGTAGCGGCCGATGAGCGGGTCGCCGATGCCGAGGATGAGCTTGATCGCCTCGAGCGCCTGGATCGAGCCGACGATGCCGGGCAGCACGCCCAGCACGCCCGCCTCGGCGCAGCTCGGGGCCAGCTCGGCCGGCGGCGGCTCGGGGAGCATGTCCCGGTAGGTCGGGCCGTGCTTGGGGTCGAACACGGTGACGTTGCCCTCGAAGCGGAAGATCGAGCCGTGCACGACCGGGATCCCGAGCTTCACCGACGCGTCGTTCAGCATGTAGCGCACCGGGAAGTTGTCGGCGCCGTCGACGACGATGTCGAATTGGCTGATGATGTCGGTGATGTTCGAGGCGTCCAGGCGGACGTCGAAGGCGATCACGTTCACGTCGGGGTTGAGCAGCGTCAGCGTCTTCTTGGCCGAGTCCACCTTGCGCTCGCCGACCCGGTCGACGTTGTGGAGGATCTGGCGCTGGAGGTTCGAGTCGTCGACGACGTCCATGTCGACGATGCCGAGCGTGCCGACACCGGCCGCGGCCAGGTAGAGCGCGGCGGGCGAGCCGAGGCCGCCGGCGCCGAGCAGCAGGACCTTGGCGCCGAGCAGCTTCTGCTGGCCCTCCTCGCCCACCTCGGGCAGGAGCAGGTGGCGGCTGTAGCGGTTGCGCTGCTCGGGGCTGAGGACCTCGGGCGTGCGCCAGTTGCGGCCCTCGTCCTTCCAGCGGTTGAACCCGCCGGCCATGGAGACGACGTCGTCGTATCCGAGCTCCTGCAGCGTCCGGGCCGCGAACGCCGAGCGGACGCCGCCGGCGCACATGACGACGACCGGCGTCGACTTGTCGGTCAGCTTGCCCTCGACCTGGCTCTCCAGGTGGCCGCGGGGCAGGAACACCGAACCGGGCACCGCGCCCTGCTCGAACTCGTCCGCCTCGCGGACGTCGAGCAGCGTCGCACCGCCCTCGACCAGCTCCTCGGCCTCCGCGGTGGTGACCTCGCGGATCTCGGACTTCGCCTGGTTCAGGAGGTCCCGGAAACTCGCCATCTTCGAACTCCAGTGTCGATCGACCGCACGGACGTGCGCTTCACCGGGGAAAACCCTACCGAAGTGGTCAACATTCCCGAAAGGCGGCCCCGCGAGATATAGGGGTGCACAGCGACATCCCTTGTCGCGATCCCGACCTCAGAAACCTGCGGCTCGATCAGCGAGCCGGCGCGACGAGGTCCGGGAGGACCTCGCTGATCGACCCGCGGACCACGGCGGACGCCAGGAAGTCCATCTCGGTCTCCGAGCCGTTCACGATGACGATCGGCACGCCGGCGCCCGCCGCGATCGGGACCATCCGGGCGACCGGGTGGACGGCCAGCGTCGTGCCCACCGCCAGCAGGAGGTCGGCCTCCTCGGCGGCGCGGAACGCCCGCTCCACGTCGCGCGCCACCAGCTCCTCGCCGAAGAACACGACGCGCGGCTTGATGATGCCGCCGCACTCCGGGCACGGCGGGTCGGCCTCGCCGGCGCGCACCCGGTCGAGCACCTCCTCTGTCGGCCCCGACCAGTCGCACGCGGTGCAGTGCGCCTCGGGCAGCGAGCCGTGGACCTGCACGACGTCCTCGACGTCGTGGCCGGCCGCCAGGTGCAGGCCGTCGATGTTCTGGGTGACCAGCAGGTGGAGCCGGCCCTGGCGGTCGAGCTCGCGCAGCGCGAGGTGACCGGCGTTCGGCTCGGCCACCCACGCCGGGTTGTCGAGCCGGCGGAGCCAGGCCCGGCGCCGCACCTCGGGGTCCGACAGGTAGACGTCGATCGTCGACAGCCGCTCCGCCTCCGGGTCACGGGTCCAGACGCCGTTCGGACCCCGGAAGTCGGGGATGCCCGAGTCGGTCGAGATGCCCGCCCCCGTCAGGACCACCACCCGGGTCGCACCGGCCACGAGCTCTCGGGCCCGCTCCTGCTCCGGGTCGGTCCCCTCCGGCACGGCTCGGCCGGGTCCGGCTCGTTCGGGCTCGTCGGGCGCTGTGCGTTCCACCGGTGCGGACCCTACGGGTCCGGCCAGTGGTCCTGCACCGCGTCGGCGACGTCGTCGAGGTCGAGGCGCACCTCGTCGAACCGGCGGGTGTCGCGGAACGTGCGGTCGCGCCCGGCGGGGTCGACGAACCAGCGGTGGACCCGGCGCCGCACGTGGTCCCGCAGCTCGACCGGGGCCGCGTCGAGCTCCCCCGCCCACGACGTGGTCGTCGTCAGCAGCCGCCCGAGGTCGTACAGGTCGCTCGCCCGCTTCTCGGGCTTGGAGCTGGCCCGCAGCGGCACGGTCGTGGCCTTCATCGCCACCAGGCCGCCGGGGCTGGCCACGAGACGGTCGGACGCGCCCGCCAGGCGCGTCCCGTCGGCCTCGGACACGACGACGAGGTCGAGCGGGGTGGCGACGTCGTGGGCCCAGGTGTGGGCGACGGCGTTCAGCTCCAGGTCGGTGATGGGCTCTCCCGCGGCGAGCAGCTGGTCGACGAGGTCCTGCGCATCGGACTCGCCCACGTCGATCACGTCGAGCTCCAGGCGGCCGGCCATCAGGTACTGGCCGCCGCCGGGCGCGCTGAGCGCGGCCGACCGGAGCTCCGGGTCGTAGGAGTCGAGGCCGCGCGCCAGCGCGTCGAGGTCGACCGTCGCCCGGTGCGGCACCCCCACCCGGCACAGCACCGCCAGCCCGCCGATCAGGCGGAACTCGGGCGGCAGCCCGGCGAGCACGTCGACCGAGCGGGCGGTCGTGCCGTCGGGCCGGCCGCTCAGCACCACCGGTGCGGTCACGGCGCCGAGCCCTCGTCGTCATCGGTCGCCTCGCCGGGCACGATGCCCCAGTCCTCGACGATCTCGCGCCCGCGGGCGGGGTCGCGCGCCAGGCGCAGCGCGCAGACCATGGGCGCGGCGACGTGCCACGGGTGCTCGTCGTCGGGCCCGTACGCGTCCAGCTCGGGCAGCCACCGGACCGGCGAGAGCCGCAGGAACGTCCGGGCCGTGCCGGTCGTGCCCAGCGCCGCCCGGGCTCGGCGCAGCGCGGCGCGGCCGTGCACGTAGCAGCGGGCGGGCAGGTCGGCGGCGGCCGCGATGCGGGCCCCGCCGAGGGTGGCCGCGCGCTCGTCGACCCGCACGAGGGCGTCGCCGCCCAGCACGTCGACCACCTCGTGCAGCTCGGCCGGCACGGGCGTCCAGTCGTCATCGGGCCAGCGGGCCGACGTCTCCCAGAACAGGTCCGGCAGCAGGGGCAGGCGACCCGACCGACCGATCAGGCCCTGCTCGGTGAAGCGGCCGACGATCTCCTGCGTGCCGCCGACGCTCCGGCCGATTTCGGCGGCGACGGACCGGGCGCGGACCGGTTCGCCGGGGTGGCACAGCGCGTGCAGCGCGACCTCGAGGCCGACCGGCGTCCACGGCGACGACGTGGCCCCACGGGCGTCGGAGCCGCCGAGCGCGACCTCGGTCTCGACGCGCAGCCCCGGCTGCCAGATCCGGAGGTGGCCCCGTCGATCGAGCCACGACCATCCGGCGTCACGCAGGACGTCGCGGCCCGACGCGCTGATCCGGTCCGCCACGACGATGCCGGGGCCGTCGCCCTCCCCCGTCCCGGCCTCGACGAGCGTGGCCAGCTCGCCCGGGTGCGGGTGGCTGCGCTCCACCACCGGCAGGTCGATCACGACGCCGTCGACGGCCAGCCGCCCCTTCGGGGCGCGGACCTCGAGGCCGGCGGCGCGCAGCGCCTCGGCCAGCTCACGGCCGACGGGCGTTCGTGACGTCACGAACATCGAACACAGCGTACCGCAGTGCGACCGTCGGCGCACCGGCGTCCGGCTGCGCCCGCGCCGTCACGTCGTTCGTGACGCCACGAACGCCGAACGACCGGGGCGCGGTCCCCGGTGACACGGGTGGCCCGGCGGTGCGAGGGTCGAAGCGCTTCCCCGCCGCCCCGAGACCCGTCTCCGGAGGAGCGCCCCCAGATGGACACCGAGCTCGTCGACCGGTCACCCGCCCCCGACGCCATCCCCGATCCCGCCGCCCACGATCCCGTCAACCCCGATCCCCTCAGGGCCCACGAGGCGGGCACCACGAGGCCCGGCTCCGCCACGACGGACCCCGAGCCGACGCACTTCACCGTCCTCCCGTGGTGGGACCCCGACCTGGCGACCCGCGGCGTCGACCCGCGCGATCCGTACGTCGAGCGCTTCTGGCTCGGCATCCTCGGCCCGAGCACGGTGCTGCTCCTGCGCCGGTTCGCGCGCGGGCTCGCCGAGCGGCCCGAGGGCTTCCGGGTCGGCGTCGCCGACACCGCGCTCGCCCTCGGGCTCGGCCGCGGCACCGGTCGCAACGCGCCGATCAACCGGACCGTGAACCGGGCCGTCGGGTTCGGCATGCTGCGGCGCCCGACCCCCGGCCGCATCGAGGTGCGCACGCACCTGCCCCTGCTGGCGGCGCGCCAGCTCCAGCACCTGCCGGCCGTGCAACGACGGCTCCACGCCGACTGGGTCCGCAGCCGCGAGCGCTCGCCGGACCCCGCGCCGAGCGGAGACCGCGCCTGAGCGGCGGTGAGCCGCTCAGGACAGGCCGAGCGTCTCGACCTCGTCGTCGACGTCGTTGCCGTCCTCGGCGCCCCACCCCTCGAGGAGGGCGAGCAGCGTGCGCACGCCGAAGCCGGTCGCGCCCTTGGACTGCTCGCCGTCGGGCTCCTGCAGGTACGCCGGCCCGGCGATGTCGAGGTGCGCCCACGGGATGCCCTCGCCGACGAAGTCACGGAGGAACAGCCCGGCGGTCAGCGTGCCGCCCCAGGGCTGGGCCGAGATGTTCTTGATGTCGGCCACCTGGCTGTCGAGGCGGGGCCGGTAGTCGTCGGGCAGCGGCAGCGGCCACACCCGCTCCCCCGCCCGGGCGGCGGCGTCGGCCACGGTGGCGCGGAAGTCCTCGTCGTTCGACATGAGGCCGGCGATCCGGTCGCCCAGCGCGACGAGGCACGCGCCGGTGAGCGTGGCGAGGTCGACGATGGCGGCCGGCTCCTCCTCGGAGGCGAGGATCAGGGCCTCGCCGAGGACGAGGCGGCCCTCGGCGTCGGTGTTGAGCACCTCGACCGTCGTGCCGTTGCGGGCCGTGTAGACGTCGCCGGGCCGCTGCGCCTGCCCGTTGACCATGTTGTCGGTCATCGGGGTGAAGCTGACGACCCGGACGTCGACGCCCAGGGCGGGCAGGGCGGTCATGGCGGCGATGACCGCGGCGGCGCCGCCCATGTCGTCCTTCATGTCCATCATCGAGGCGGCGGGCTTGAGCGACAGGCCGCCGGAGTCGAAGGTGATGCCCTTCCCGACGAGCGCGACGGTCGGCGTGTCGGCGCCGGCGCCCTCGGGCTCGTAGGTCAGCTTCACGAGCCGGGGCTCGATCGTCGATCCCTGGTTCACGGCGACGAGGCCGCCGAGCCGGGCCTCGCGGATGGCGTCGAGGTCGAGCACCTCGGCCGTGACCCCGACCTCCTCGGCCCGCGCCGCGGCGCGCTCGGCGAACTCGGGGGCGGTCAGCGTGCCGCCGGGGGTGTTGACGAGGTCGCGGGCGAAGGACACGGCTCCGGCAACCGCGGCGCCGGTCGCCACGCCGTCGCGCGCGGTGCGCACGGCGGCGTTGTCGTCCCCGACGACCAGGGTGACCGTCGCCAGGCCGGGCTTGACCTTGTCGGGCGACCGCAGGTCGTCGAACCGGTACGCGCCGAGCACGAGGCCCTCGGTCAGCGCCCTGGTGGCGACGGCGAGCTCGGGCTCGAGGTCGGCGGGCAGCTCGAACGCGGCCCGCCGGTGCTTCGGGACGGCGCGCACGAACGCGGCGCCGGCCCGGCGCAGGGCGTCGGTCGCCGCGCTGCCGGTGGCGCCCGACGGCCCGAGCCCCACGACGACCGTGGCGCGCTCGCCGTCGTCGAAGGTGGCGGCGGTGCCGACCGCGCCCGTGAACCCGACCCGGTCGAGGGCGGCCTTGCGGACGCCGGGGACGCGGTTCAGGCGATCGCTGTGGGCCCCGACCGCCACGGCGGTGGCGCCGGCGGGGGCGGCCTTGGCCACCTTGACGTCGATCGGATCGGACACGGTTGACCTCCGGGGTCGGTGCGAGCGGTTTCGGTTGGGGCCGGTCGGACGGGCGGGGGCGGGCAGCCGCGTCCCCTGGGGAGCGACGCCGGTCAGGCGCCGTCGACCGAGCGGGTGGTGCGGGAGGAGCCCTCCTGCCAGCGGGCCAGCGCCCACAGCAGGTCGGACAGGCGGTTGAGGTACGGCCCCACCTGGGACCCCTCGTCGGCGGCGGCGAGCGCGGAGCGCTCGGCCCGGCGCACGACCGTGCGGGCGACATCGAGGTGCGCTCCGACGACGGTCTCGCCGGGGACGACGAACTCGCGCGGCGCCTCGAAGCGGCTGGTGACGTCGTCGATCGCCGCCTCGAGCGACGACACCATGTCGGCGGTGACGAGCGACGTGCCGGCCGACAGCTTGTGGCGGTTGCCCGGCGCGGTGGCGAGCTCGGCCATGGCCACCCAGAGGTCGCGCTCGAGGCCGATCAGCAGCTCGACGAGCTCGTCGGACGAGTCGGCGACGTGGGCGCCGCCCGGGACCGAGGCCGCGGCGTGGGCCCGGGCCACCCCGATCGCGGCCTGCGCCTCGTCGATCTCGCCGTACGCGACGGGCCGGGGATCGTCCTTGCGGACGCGACCGCCGTAGAGGAGGCCGGTCGTCCCGTCGTCGCCGGTGCGCGTGTAGATGTCCATGCCGGGCAGGAGCCTACCGACGACCCGACGGCCCGCCCGGCCCGTGCGCGATACCGGCAAGGGGGTGCCTGGGACCGGCAAGTACCATCGTCGGCACCTATGACTGCGCCCTCCACCTCCCCGTACCTCGCCGCGATCGGCGAGCGCGTGCTCGTCTACGACGGCGCCGCCGGCACCTGGCTGCAGGAGCAGGGCCTCACGATGGAGGACTACGGCACTCCCGAGCTCGAGGGCTGCCCCGAGATCCTGGTCGAGACCAGGCCGGAGCTCATCAAGCGCCTGCACGCCGAGTACCTCGAGGCCGGCGCGGACGTCATCGAGACCAACACCTTCGGCGGCCTGCGCGCCACGCTCAACGAGTACGGGCTGGCGGACCGGACCGTCGAGCTCAACCGGATGGCGGCGTCGCTGGCCCGGGAGGTCGCCGACGAGTTCTCGACCCCCGAGCGGCCCCGGTTCGTGGCCGGCTCGATCGGCCCGGGCACGCGGTTCGCGTCCCTCGGCCAGGTCCGCTACGCCGAGCTGCGCGACCAGGTCGCCGAGCAGGCGCGTGGCCTGCTCGAGGGCGGTGTCGACCTGCTGCTGCTCGAGACGCAGTTCGACCTCCTCGGCATCAAGGCCGGCATGAACGGCTGCCGGGCCGCCATGGCCGAGGTCGGCCGTGAGGTCCCGATCCAGACCCAGGTGACGATCGAGCTGACCGGCCGCATGCTGCCGGGCACCGAGATCGGCGCCGCGCTCGTGGCGCTCGACGCCATGCGGCCCGACGTGATCGGCATCAACTGCGCCACCGGCCCCGAGGAGATGAGCGAGCACATCCGCCACCTCTCCCAGCACTCGCGCATCCCGATCTCGGTGCTGCCGAACGCGGGCCTGCCGTCGGTCGTCGACGGCCACATGCACTACGACCTGACCGCCGAGGACTTCGTCGCGCACCAGCGCCGGTTCATCGAGGAGTTCGGCGTCAACGTGGTGGGCGGCTGCTGCGGCACGACGCCCGAGTACATCCGCCAGCTGTCGACGGCCGTCGCCGAGACCACCCCGGCCGTGCGCACGCCCCGGTTCGAGCACGGCCTGGCGTCGATCTACTCCCCGGTCGCGCTCGGCGACGACACCGCCGACGACGGCGGGGCCGGGTCGGGAGCGCCGACGAGCTCGACCAACCTCATCCTGATCGGCGAGCGCACGAACGCCAACGGGTCCAAGAAGTTCCGCGAGGCGATGCTCGCCCAGGACTGGGACACCTGCGTGCAGATGGCCAAGGACCAGGTGCGCGAGGGCTCGGCGGTGCTCGACGTCTGCGTCGACTACGTCGGCCGGGACGGCACCGCCGACATGGACGAGATCGCGCAGCGGTTCGCCACGCAGAGCTCGGTGCCGCTCGTGCTCGACTCCACCGAGCCGCAGGTCATCGAGGCCGGTCTGCAGTGGGTCGGCGGCCGCGCCGTGCTCAACTCGGGCAACCTCGAGGACGGCGAGGGCGAGGGCTCCCGCTTCGACCGCGTGATGACGCTGGCCCGCACCTACGGCGCCGCCGTCATCTGCCTGCTCATCGACGAGGAGGGCCAGGCCCGCGACGTCGAGTGGAAGATGAGGGTCGCCCACCGGATCCACGACCTCGCCGTCGAGCGCTACGGGCTCGAGCCCCAGGACCTGATCTTCGACGCGCTGACCTTCCCGCTCTCGACCGGCGACGACGACCTGCGCCGTGACGGCATCGCGACGATCGAGGCGATCCGCCGGATCAAGGCCGAGCTGCCCGGGGTGCACACCACCCTCGGCCTCTCGAACGTGAGCTTCGGCCTCTCGCCCGCCGCGCGCCACGTCCTCAACAGCGTGTTCCTGCACGAGTGCACTCAGGCCGGGCTCGACTCGGCGATCGTGCACGCGTCGAAGATCATCCCGCTCAGCCGGATCCCCGACGAGCAGCGCGACGTCTGCCTCGACCTGATCTGGGACCGCCGGGGCACCGAGGGCGCGCTGTCCGGGGGCGACGCCTCGTACGACCCGCTCACGAAGCTGCTCGAGGTCTTCTCCGACGTGCAGGTCACCACCGCCGTCCAGGAGGACCGCAGCGGCTGGCCGGTCGAGCAGCGGCTCAGCCAGCGGATCATCGACGGCGACCGCGACGGCCTCGTCGCCGACCTCGACGAGGCGATGGCCGCCGGGCTCAGCCCGCTCGCCATCATCAACGACGTCCTGCTCGCCGGCATGAAGGTCGTCGGCGACCTCTTCGCCACCGGCGAGATGCAGCTGCCCTTCGTGCTCCAGTCGGCCGAGACCATGAAGATGTCGGTCGGCCACCTCGAGCAGTTCATGGAGAAGGCCGACGACGACTCGGGCAAGGGCCGGATCGTGCTCGCCACCGTGAAGGGCGACGTGCACGACATCGGCAAGAACCTCGTCGACATCATCCTCACCAACAACGGCTACGAGGTGCACAACCTCGGCATCAAGATCTCGATCACCGAGATGATCGACAAGGCCCTCGAGGTGAAGGCCGACGCCATCGGCATGTCCGGTCTGCTCGTGAAGTCGACGCTGATCATGCGCGACAACCTCGAGGAGCTGAACGAGCGCGGCCTGGCCGAGATCCCGGTGCTGCTCGGCGGCGCCGCGCTCACGCGCACCTACGTCGAGCGCGACCTGCGCGAGGTCTACGACGGGCGGCTCTTCTACGGGAAGGACGCGTTCGAGGGCCTCCGCGTGATGGACCGCCTCGGCGACATCCGCCGTGGCGGCGAGGACGACCCGGCGTGGGGCCGCGAGCCCGGCGGGCGCGACATCCCCGCCCGCACCACGCACCAGCAGGCCGACGACGCCGTCGAGCTCCCGGCGCGCTCGCCCGAGGTGATGACCGACAACCCGGTCTTCCAGCCGCCGTTCACCGGCTCGCAGGTCGTGAAGGGCCTGGCGGTCGACGACATCGCGGCGTTCGTGAACCCGACGGCGCTGTACCGCAACCAGTGGCAGTTCCGGCCCGAGACCCGGCCCGACGGCACGGTCGAGACCGACGACGAGTTCAAGGAGCGGCTGCGGCCGATGTTCCGCGAGCAGCTCGCCGCGGCCAAGGCCGAGGGCCTGCTCGTCCCGCAGGTCGTGTACGGGTACTTCCCCGCCAACGCCGACGGGGACGAGCTCGTGATCTGGACCGACGAGTCCCGCTCGGCCGAGCGCACCCGCTTCGCCTTCCCGCGCCAGCGCAAGGCGCCGTTCCTGTGCATCGCCGACTTCTTCCGGCCGCTGCGCAACCCCGACGGCACCGACGGCGAGCTCGACTACGCGGCCTTCCACATCGTCACCATGGGAGCCCCGGTGTCGGAGCGGACCGCCGAGCTCTTCGCCGCCGACAAGTACCAGGACTACCTGCTGCTCCACGGCCTCGGCGTCGAGATGGCCGAGGCGCTCGCCGAGTACTGGCACCGGCGCATCCGCGAGGAGTGGGGCTTCGCCGACGAGGACCCCACCGGGGCCGACGCGACGGCGCCCGACCAGGGTGCGCTCAACGGGCTGTTCCGCCAGCGCTACCGGGGCGGCCGGTACTCGTGGGGCTACCCGGCGTGCCCGGACCTGGAGGACAACGAGAAGGTCGCCGAGCTGCTCGGGGCGGACCGCATCGGCGTCATCTGCGACGAGGACACCGGTTTCCAGTACCAGCCCGAGCAGACGACCTCGGCGATCATCTGCCACCACCCCCGGGCGAAGTACTTCGTCGCCCGCTAGCGCCGAAGGGCGCTCGCGCCGTCGGGCGCTACTTGACCTGCGCCCGGCGCAGGTAGCCCAGCACCGGGTACACGTCGGGCGGCGTGGTGCGGTCGTCGTAGACGCTGCCGCCGATCGATCGGGAGTCGGCCACGGCTCGGGCCATCAGCGCGGCGTCGTTCGGGGTCATGCCTGCGCCCTCGCCCCCGATCGGGTGGACCGGGAGGTTGGGCCGGCCGGTCAGGATCCGCAGGCGCACGACCGACTCGTAGGTGTAGCGGTACGGGTCGCCCCACTCGGGGAAGCTGCCGGCGCGCCGGTAGCTCCAGTACGCCATCGGCATCCAGGCGTCGACGTACTTCGCCAGCTCGCGGTACGGGAAGTTCGGCCACCACGACCGGTTCAGCTCCTCCCAGATCACCGGGGTGACCGGGATGGCGGCCATCGGGACGTCGGGGTGCAGCAGTCGGAGGAAGCGGACCTCGGCGAGCAGCTTGTCGGTGCGGTCGGCGACGTTCGGGTTGTCGGTCGACTCGATGTCGATGCCGATGCCGTCGACGCCGACACCGACCATGGCCGACAGCCGGGCGATGTCGGTCTTCGTGTCGAGGAACTGCGGGAGGTACCAGCCGACGACCTTCATCCCGCGGCTGTGGGCGCGGTTGACGATCCGCCGCAGCAGCGCTTCGTCGAGCACGTTCGCGGGGTTCCGGTACGACGCGGTCTGGATGTAGAGCGTCTGGACACCCGAGTTCGCGAGCCGGTCGACGGACGTCAGGCCGAGCGCCGGCGAGCCGTTCGTGAAGGTGGGCGACCAGTCCCAGACGTCCCACCAGGCGCCGAGGCCCTTGAACGGGATGCCCCGCACGGGATCGGGGCCGTTGAACGTGCGGCCGGCGCCGGGGAGGCACCCGGCGAGGGCGAGGGAGGCCGCCACGAACGCAGCGAAGAGGACGATGGCTCGGCGGCGCAGCACCTGGCCACGCTATCGGCGCCCACCGGCACCGACACCGCCCCCCGGGGTGAACCGGCCGCGCCCCGGTTGGGTACGGTCACGCCATGGCCGAGCCGTCCGACACTCCCGCATCCGCCACTGGCCCGTCCGCCGCCGGCCCCGAGCCGTCGGCCCGGCGCCGCCGAGGCCTCGAGCGCATGGGCGAGGTGTACTCGTTCGAGGTCAGCGACGGACCCGGCGACTTCTTCGGCTACACGGTCGAGCACCTGTTCGGCGACGTCTGGGAGCGGGAGGGGCTGTCGCTGCGGGACCGCCGGCTCCTGCTGATCGGCCTGATGGTCGCCGAGGGGCTCGACGGCACGCTCGGCATCCAGCTCGACTCCTCGCTGGTGAAGGGCGATCTGACCGCGGACGACCTCCGCGAGATCGTGATCTTCCTGAGCCACTACGCCGGTTGGCCCAAGGGCGCCGGCCTCAACTCGATGGTCGAGACGTCGATCGCCCGGTACGAGAAGGCCCAGCGGCGTCTCGCCGAGGCCGACGGCGCCGCCGAGGAGGTGTGACGGTGGCGGGCCCGACGGTCGACCGGGGACGGCTGGAGGGCCTGATGGCGGCGGAGCGCGAGCTGTTCGTGCGCCGCACCCCGCGCTCGGCGGAGCTGCACGAGCAGGCCCGCCGGTCGCTCCTGGCCGGCGTGCCGATGAGCTGGATGACCCGCTGGCCCGGCCCCCACCCGGTGTTCGTCGACGAGGCGTCCGGCGCCCGCTTCACCGACGCGGACGGCAACACCTACATCGACCTCTGCCTGGGCGACACGGGCGCGATGACGGGCCACTCGCTGCCGGCCACCGTCCGGGCGCTCGAGCAGCAGGCGCCCCGGGGCATCACCACGATGCTCCCCTCCCCCGACGCCATCGCAGTGGGCGACGAGCTGCGGTCGCGGTTCGGGCTCCCGGTGTGGCAGATCGCCATGACGGCGACCGACGCCAACCGCTTCGCGCTGCGGATCGCCCGCCACGCCACCGGGCGCAAGAAGGTGCTCGTGTTCGACTGGTGCTACCACGGCACCGTCGACGAGGCGCTCAACGTGCTCGCCGACGACGGACGGGTCGTGCCGCGGCCCGGCAACACCGGCTGGGCCACCGATCCGTCGCTCTCGGTCGAGGTCGTGCAGTTCAACGACGTCGAGGCCCTCGAGCGCGTGCTGGCCACCGGCGAGGTGGCGGCGGTGCTGGCCGAGCCGGCGCTCACCAACATCGGGATCGTCCCGCCCGAGCCGGGCTTCCACGACGCCCTCCGCCGGATCACCCGCGAGACCGGGACCGTGCTCATCATCGACGAGACCCACACCATCTGCTGCGGGCCCGGCGGCGCGACCCGGGAGTGGGGGCTCGAGCCCGACATGTTCGTCATCGGCAAGCCGATCGGCGGCGGCGTCCCGTGCGCGGCGTACGGCATGACCGAGGAGCTCGCCGGCCGGGTGCTCGAGGTCGTCGAGGGCCCCGACAGCGACGTCGCCGGCATCGGCGGCACCCTCACCGCCAACGCGCTCGCCCTCGCCGCGGTGCGGGCCACGCTCGGCGCCGCGCTCCGCGAGGAGGACTTCGCCGTCGCCGTCCCGCTGGCCCACGCCTGGGCCGACGGGGTCCAGGGCGTGATCGACGAGCACGGGCTGCCGTGGACCGTGAACCGGCTCGGGTGCCGGGCCGAGTACTGGTTCTGCCCCGCCCCCCGCAACGGCGCCGAGGCCGCCGCGGCCGTCGACCACGAGCTCGACGCCTTCCTGCACCTGTGGTGCCTCAACCGAGGGATCCTGCTGACGCCGTTCCACAACATGGCGCTGTTCTGCCCGGCCCACACGGCCTCCGACGTCGAGCACCACACCGCCGTCTTCGGCGAGGCGGTCGCCGCCCTCGTCGCCTGACGGCCGACCCCACCGGCCGGCCCCACCCGTTCTGTGATGCTCGATACGTCTCGATCGACGTATCGAGCATCACAGAACGGTGGGGTCGGGAGCGGGTGGGGTCGGGAGCGGGTGGGGTCGGGAGCGGGTGGGGTCAGGAACGGGCGCGGGGCAGGTGCTGGACCAGCTCGACGGCCGGGGCGAACAGGTCGCCCCGCTCCTCGACCCGGGCCAGGACGTCGTCGATCCGGAAGACGAGCGGCTCGTCGCCGTCGGCGGCCGCGGCCACCTCGTCCCAGTCGAGCGGGGTCGACACGGTCGGCGCCGGACGGGCCCGCATCGAGTACACGCACACGGTGGTCTTGTGGTGCGCGTTCTGGGACCAGTCGACGAAGACCTTGCCCGGCCGCTCCGCCTTGGCCATCGTCGTCGTGACGCCCTTCGGGTGCCGTTGCGCCAGCATCTGCCCGACGGCCAGCGCGAACGACGAGCAGTGCTCGTGGTCGGCCGCCCCCGGGCCCGGGTCGTTGAGCGGCACGTACACCTGCATGCCCTTCGACCCCGAGGTCTTGGCCACGCAGTCGAGGTCGGCGCTCGCCAGGATCTCCCTGATCTCGAGCGCCAGCTCGGCGCACTCGGGGATCGCCGTGCCGGGACCGGGGTCCAGGTCGAACACGCACATGAGCGGGTGCTCGAGGTCGTCCGAGCGGGCCATCGGGGCGTGGAGCTCGAGGGCGGCCAGGTTCGCGGCCCAGACGATCGCGGCCGGCTCGTCGAACCGGCAGTAGCGCAGCTCGCCCTTGCGGTCGCCCGGTCCGACGGCGGTCGGCACCCAGTCGGGCCGGTGCGACGGGCAGCGCTTCTCGAAGAACGACTTGCCGTCCACCCCGTTCGGGTAGCGGCGCATCGTCATGCACCGGCCCGCGGTGTGGGTGACCATCACCGGGGCGATACGGGCGTAGTAGTCGATGACCTCGGACTTCGTGGTCCCCGTGTCCGGGTACAGCACCTTGTCGAGGTTGGTCAGCGAGAGCGTGCGGCCGTCGATGCGGACCGGCGTGCCGTCAGCCATGCGCAGCAGCGTCCAGGAGGTCGGCGGGACCCGGTCGGCCTCAGGCCGTCTTGCGAGCCGGGGTCTTCTTCGCCGTGGCCTTCTTGGCGGTGCTCTTGGTGGTCTTCTTGGCCGCCGCCTTCTTCGTGGTGCCGCCCGAGGCCTTCTTGGCGGTCGCCTTGGACGGCTTGGCCGCGGCCCGCTTGGTCGTGCCCGACGAGCGGCCCGACCGGGCGGGTGCCTCGTCCTCGGCCTCGTCCGCATCGGCGCCGCCCGTGCTGGGGTGCCGGCCCCGGGCGTCGCGGGCGGCCGCGACCGACGCCTCGAGCGCGGCCATCAGGTCGATGACCTTGTCCTCCTCGGGACCCTCGACCTCGGCCACCACGCGCTCCTCGCCGGCGTCCTTGGCGTGGATCAGGTCGAGGAGCTCCTCGCGGTACGTGTCGTGGAACGCCTCGGGACGGAAGTCGGTCGAGAGCGAGTCGATCAGCTGCTCGGCCATCGTCAGCTCCCGTTCGGTGAGCTCGACGTCCTCGAGCTGGTCGAACTCCGGGATCTCCGACACCGGGTTGATCTCGTCGTCGTAGACCATCATCGAGAGCACGAGGTGCCCGTCGCGAGGGCGCATGACCGCCACGTACTGCTTGGCCCGCATGACGAACCGCGCCACCGCCACCTTGCCGGCCTGCTCCATCGCCTCGACGAGCAGCGTGTACGGCTTGGCCGCCCGGTCGTCGGGGGCGACCCAGTAGGCGCCGTCGAAGTACATGGGATCGATCGCGTCGAGGTCGACGAACTCCTCGAGGTCGATCGTGTGGGTCGCACGCGGCTGCAGCGAGGCGAGCTCGTCCTCGGTGACGATGACGTAGCGGCCCTTCGAGACCTCGTAGCCCTTGGCGATCACGTCGGCGGGCACCTCGGAGCCGTCCTCGGCGTTCACCTTGCGGGTGCGGATGCGCGACCCGTTTCGGGTGTCGATCTGGTTGAACCGGACCGACTTCTCGGAGACCGCGGAGAACAGCTTCACCGGGATGTTGATGAGACCGAAGCTGATCGATCCGCTCCAGATGGCACGAGGCACGGGCGCGCTCCTTCAGACGACCGCTCCGTCCGCGGCCCGTCCAGTATCGGCCGACGACGGCTCGGATTCCACCATTCCCCTCGCGGGAGCCAGGCATTCCCCTCCCGAGGCCTGGCGTCTCCGCCGGGAACGAGCCCCGGGCGGCCGGGAGGTCAGCGGGGTCGGAGGCCGGCGCCGGTGTCGGTCAGGTGGTGGGCCGCGCCGTGCTCGGGCGGCCAGGCGACCTCGGCCCAGACGGCCTTCGACGTCCGGCCCAGGACCACGCCCCAGCCGGTGGAGAGGGCGGAGACCACGAGGAGGCCACGGCCGCTCGGGCGGTCGGGCGGCGGGTCCCCGGGCACCGGCATGCGGGACGGGTGCGGGTCTGACACCACGATGAGCACGCTGTGCTCGGCGAACTCGAGATCGACGGTCATCCAGCCCGGCGCGTGCTCCTCGACGTTGCTGGCGAGCTCGTCGACGAGCAGCACGATGTCGGCGGCCGCCGCGGCCGGCACGGCGCCCCGGCGGAGGGTGTCGTCGGCCCAGCGGCGGAGGCGGGCGAGCGACGTGGGCGTGGTGTCGCCGGTGAAGCCGTCGGAGGCACCCGAGAGGCACGCAACGACTGCCGCGAGCTGGGCCCGCCAGTCGGCGCTGGTGCCACCGTCGGAGGGCGCCGCCCCGGCGGCACGGGCCGTCCCGCCGTGGATCACGGCCAGGGCCCGGTTCGGATCGACCGAGCGAAGCCCGGCGACGCGGGCACGCAGGCGCTCGGCGTTGTCGTCACCGGGCTCGACCTCGAGCTCGGTGATCGGGTCCTCTGCCAGGTCTGCGCCCATCGGCCACGAGGCGAGGTGGAGCGGGCGGCGACCGGTGCGCTCCGTGCGGGACGCGTCGCCTCGGCTGGTTCGGTGCGCTGCGGTGTCGGTCATCGGGCTCGGAGGGGGGGGTGGCGGCTGCGGTGCGTTCCGACGGGCCCATCGGCGGGCCCGTCGCCGCACGTCATACCCGCCCGCCGGGTCCGTAAACCCTCAGGCCCCGGCCAGGACGGCCCGGGCGACCAGGTCGGTGCCGAAGGCGGTCAGGATCGCCAGGTACAGCAGCCCCGTGGCCGCCATGACCGCGGAGTAGTACCGCTCCTTGAGCGCCAGGCGGGTCACGACGACCAGCACGATCGTGGTGACCACGCACGCGAGCCAGAACCACCCCAACATGCCGCCGTAGCCGTCGTCGATCGACCCGTTCAGCACCGAGACCATCCCGACCGGCACCAGCAGCAGGGCCACCTCGGGGAACCACGTCCAGCCGACCCAGCGCACCAGCTCGTTGAGCGGCGCCCGGGGCAGCCCGGGCTGGGTGAGGTACCAGTGGCCGAGCAGCATGGCGTCGGTCACGCTGCCGAGGAAGGCTGCGCCCACCACGGTGCGGGCGATGCCGAGCCAGGCGGGTCCGCCGGCGTCGATGCCGCCCGCCACGAGCCCGATCAGCCCGATCGCCGGTGCGACGAGGTCGAGCGACGGCGGGAACTCGGGCGCCTCGGCGTCGAAGTGCTGCTCGGCCCGGTCGATGCCGGTCATCTCGGCGATGCGGGCCGAGCGGACCTGGGCCCGCTCCCGCTGCAGGGCCACCCCGCTCGACCGGCGGGCGACCGACACCCACAGCGCCACCCCCGTCGCCAGCGCCACGCCGGCCGCCGACAGGTCCCGGACCGGCAGCGGGTCGTAGCGCAGGCCGGCCACGAGGGCACCGATCGCCATGAGGCCGTAGACGCCGCGGAGCAGCCACCCGTACCCGAGCGAGACCTCGCGGCGGCGGGTGGTGACCCACAGGAAGGCGAGACCGCCGGTCGCCCACTGCAGGAGGAACGTGGCGACGTTCAGCGACATCGGCGGGGCGACGGGGCCATCGGCCGGGCAACCTACCGCCCGGCGGGCGCCGACCCCGAGTCCGGGCCCCGGCTCAGCCCGGGAGCGCGATCTCGGCCCAGACCCACTTCCCGTCGCCCTCGGGGCGCACGCCCCACTCGGACGCGACGGACGACACGATCGCCACGCCCCGGCCGTCGGGGTCGGTGATGGCGCTGCGGCGCAGGACCGGGGGCTCGGGATCGGCGTCGAACACCGAGACCCGGACGGCGCCCCGGGTCACGTGGACGCGGACGACGAAGTCGCCGGTGGCGTGGAGGACCGCGTTCGTCGCCAGCTCGGAGGTCACGAGCGCCAGGTCGTCCGCGGCGTCGCCGTCGACCTCGGCCGCAGCGACGGCGAAGCGCCGGGCGCGCGCGATCTCCGATCGATCGGCGCGGAAGCGGCGCTCCCCAGCGAGCGTCCCGGTCATGGACGCGTGGCGGCGGTCATCGGTGCAGGTCGGTCATGAGCTCGTTCGAACGGTTCCACGGCGAGCCCGTCCCCGAAGGGCCCGTCCCCGAAGGGCGCGACCGCCGGGGGCGCGGCGGACACGCCGGGCGGACCGTACCCAGACCGAGCCCGGTTCAGAACATGATCGTCGCTCACAGCGGGACCAGCTCCCGATCCGCGTGGTTCAGCCGATCCCCGACGCCCCCGGTGACGGCCACGATGTCCTCGAGCCGGAAGCCGAACCGGCCCGGGAGGTAGATCCCCGGCTCGATGCTGAAGGCGTTGCCGGCGACGAGCGGCTCGCCGTTGCCGTCGACGACGTACGGGTCCTCGTGCTCCTCGACGCCGATCCCGTGGCCGGTCCGGTGGACGAAGCGGTCGCCGTACCCCGCGGCCTCGATCACCCGGCGGGCGGCGGCGTCCACGTTCTCGGCCGCCACGCCGAGCCCGACCGCCTCGAACGCGGCCTGCTGGGCGGCGCGGAGCACGGCGTAGACCTCGGCGGCCTCGGCCGGCGGCTCGCCGGTCCACACGCACCGGGTGATGTCGGAGCAGTAGCCCACGCCGTGGGCGTCGGCCATCGTCCCGCCGAAGTCGCAGAGGACCACCTCGTCAGGGCCGACCAACCGGTCCCCCGGCTCGTGGTGCGGGCTGGCGGCGTCCTCGCCGGCTGCGACGATCGCGAAGTTCACCCGCTGGTGGCCCTCGGCGAGCAGCCGACGGCCGAGCTCCGCCGAGACGTCGGCCTCGGTGCGGCCGACGAGCGCCACGTCGCCGGCCTGGAGCTGGGCGGCCACGCGGTCGGCGGCGGCCGAGGCGGCCCGCAGGGCGGCGAGCTCGGCGTCGTCCTTGACCGCCCGCAGCGGGACCGTGACGTCGGCCGCCCGCCGGAGCCGGGCGTCGGGCAGGGCGTGCTGGAGGTCGATCACGAACCGGGCCCACGTCCGGTCGCCGATCGCCACGGTGGCCGCCGTGCCGACGAGGTCGGCCACGATCGCCACCGGGTCCTCGGTCTCGCCCCAGGGCCGCAGCGAGAACAGCTCCGGCCGCTCGTGCACCCGGGGCGCCTCGAGGCCGGGGACGACGAGCGTGGCGTCACCGTCCACGGGCACCACGAGCATCGTCAGGCGCTCGAGCGGCATCGCCTCGTACCCGCACAGCCACGGCAGGTCGGGCCCGACCGAGATCGCCAGCACGTCGACGCCGAGCGCCGCCATCCGCGTCCGGACGCGTGCGAGCCGCTCGGCGAACGGCGACGCGGCGGCAGCGGACCCGGGCATCGCTCGTGCCTCAGCCCTGCGCCAGGGCCCGGTAGACGGCGTCGACGAGGTTGACGCGGCGAAACGACAGCGCGGTGTCGGCGTCGAGGCCGGCGTTGAACAGCACGGCCAGCACGACGCCCGACTCGGGGTCGGCCATGGCGAAGCTCGTGCCGCCCTGGCCGGCGTGGCCGAAGGCCCGGTCCGACGGACCGTCGCCGAAGAAGTGCGACGACAGCGGCGTCATGAACCCGAGGCCGAAGCCGGCCTCCCGGTCGAGCGTGACGTCGTGGGCGATGGGCAGCCGGGCGGTGACCGCGTCGGCCAGCAGGTCGGCGGGCAGCACGAGGTCCGCGCCGTCGAGGTCGGCCAGGAGCCCCTGGTAGAAGGTCGCGACCGCCGACATCGTCCCGTACGTGCCGAAGGCTGGGTTCCACTCGCAGGCCGTCTCGGGCCCGACCTCGGCGAGCAGCGGGACCGCCTGGTCCATCGTCAGGTCGAACGTGGCGGAGATGCGCTCGTGCAGGCGGTCGAAGCCCTCGGGGTCGAAGCGGACGACGAGGTCGTCGGGATCCACCCCGTAGGGGGCGAGGACGGCGTCGCGGACGTAGGTCTCGTAGGGCTGATCGGTCAGCGACTCGATCGCCTTGCCGAGCAGGTACCACCCGCCGAACTCGGCGTAGGCGCGGTCCGTGCCGAACCGCCACGCCATCGGCGGCTCCGACGCGGTCAGCCAGCCCTCCCGGCTGCGCTCCGGGAGGATGCGGGCGAGCACGGTGTTCATGACGTGGAGGCCGGCGGTGTGGCCCAGCACCTGCTCGACGGTCCGGTCCGCGATCCACGGCGCGTCGAGGCCGTCGACCACGTCGCCGAGCCGGTCGTCGAGGCTCAGCTCGTCCTCGGCGACGAGGCGCAGGACGGCGGCAGCCACGATCGGCTTGGCCGTGCAGTAGAGCGCGGACAGCGTGTCGCGGGTGAAGGGCTCGTGGAGGTGGGTGCGGCCCACGGCGGTGTCGAGGAGGCACTCGCCGTCGCGGACCACCACCAGCTGCGCGGCCGTGTGGAAGAAGCCCTCGTCGGCCTCGTCGGCGATGCGCTCGACGAGCTCGACGAAGGGCTCGGTCACGATGTCGTCGGCCTGGGTCTGCGCCACGCCCCGACGGTACCGCTCGTCCGCGCCGTTCCGGTGCGGGGGCTCAGGCGGTGCCGGCCTGCTCGGCCAGCAGCGCCCGGGCCACCGCGGAGACCTGGATCTCGTCGGTGCCGGCGTAGATCTGCAGCACCTTGGCGTCGCGGGCCAGCTGCTCGACCTCGAACTCGGCCATGTAGCCGTTGCCGCCGAAGATCTGCACGGCCTCGAGCGCGACGTCCATCGCGGCCTGGGCGGCGTAGAGCTTGCCGGCCGAGGCCTCGGCGAAGCTGCCGGGCACGCCGGCGGCCGACATCTCGATGTTGCGGAACACCTGGTTCTGCAGGTTGAGGCGGGCGACCTCCATCTTGGCGAGCTTCAGCTGGATCAGCTGGAACTGGCCGATGGGCTGGCCGAACTGCACCCGGTCGTTGGCGTACGGCACGCAGAGCTCCAGGCAGCGCTCGACGATGCCGAGCGCCATGGCGACGACGCCCGTTCGTTCCATGCCGAACGTGGCCTTGGAGGCGTTGCGGCCGCCGGCGCCGGTGTAGGCCTCCTCGGACTCGCCGAGCAGCCGGTCGCGGCCGACGCGCACGTCGTCGAGGAACAGCTCGCCGGTCGGGCTCGAGTGCATGCCCATCTTGCGCAGCGGCTTGGACTGCTCGAGCCCCGGGGTGCCGCGGTCGAGCACGAACTGCAGGACGGTGCGCTCCTCGGGCGGGTTGCCCTCGTCGAGCTTGCAGATGAACACGATCGTGTCGGCGTACGGGCCGTTCGTGATGAACGTCTTCGAGCCGTTGAGGACGTACTCGTCGCCGTCGCGACGGGCCGTCGACCTCATCGAGCCGAAGGCGTCGGAACCCGAGCCGGGCTCGGTGATGGCCCACGCGCCGATCTTGTCGAGCGTCAGGAGGTCGAGGCCCCAGCGCTCCTTCTGGGCGATGGTGCCCTTGGACATGACCGAGGCGGCGGTGAGGCCCATCGACACGCCCATCGCGGTGACCATGCCCGGGCAGACCCGGCACAGCTCGATGATCGGGATGAGGTTGAACGCGATGGCGTTGGGGTCGCGGGGACCGGACTCCTTGCGGGTGTCCTCGGCCGGCGCCTCACCGGCGGCGATCGCCTTCTCGGCCGCGATCCGCTTCTCGAAGGACGAGCGCTGCATGTCGCTCATGCCGAACGTGGCGAACATCTTGCGGAGCAGGTCGTAGGGCGGCAGGTCGCCGAACTCGAGCTCCTCGCGCAGCGGGCGGATCTCCTTGTCGACGAAGTCCCGCACCGCGGTGCGCACCATCTGCTGCTCTTCGGACCACTCGTACACGGGCTCGCGCTCCCTGATCGCTCCGTCGCGGCACGACGGTCACCGGCCACTTGACCGGTCGGTCAAGACTAGGCGAGCCGGGCGGACCCGTGCCTCCCGGCCAGACCGGTGCCTCCCGGTCAGTCGCCTCCCGGTCAGTCGTCGGCCGGCGGGATGAGCGGGGCGACCTCGCCCCACCAGCCCAGCTCGTCGGGCAGCCGGGGCAGGCCGCGATAGGCCGTGACGTACTCGGGCGACTGGATCAGGCCGTGCAGCAGCAGGAGCAGCGTCCAGCGGGCGTCGACGGTGCCGCCGTCCTCGATCGCCTCGAGGGCGGTCGACTCGCCCGAGCGCATCTTGAGGTAGTTGCGGAACGACATGCTCACGCCCATCTCGGGTGCGCCGGCAGCCGGCGTGCCCTCCTCGGGCTCGTCCCACTCCTCGACGAGCCACCCGGTCCGGGAACCGTCCTGGTAGCGGACGTCGCAGCGCTGGGTCCCGACGGGCGTGCCGAAGACCTCGAAGCGCAGTCGGGCGGTGGCGTCGGGGACCCGCGCGAGGGCGTCGAAGGCCGGGGCGGGGAGGTCGTCGAGCAGCGGCAGGTCGAGCACCTGGTCGCCGAGCCGCAGCCCGGCCGCGGCGACGTCGTCGGGCGACGCGATCCCCGCCGGGCAGGGCCGCAGCGGGGATCCGGGCCGGATCAGCGCCCAGGGCCCCGGCTCGTCGTCCTCGATCCAGTCGACGAGCACGCCGCGCTCGAACACCTGGTGGTGGTGGACGACCGTGCCGTCGTCGAGGACCGCCTCGTGGTGGACGGTCCCGGTGGCGTACGCCGGCAGCTGCAGGTCGAGCTGCCCCGAGGCGTCACGCGTGGCCTGGTTGTCGACCGAGCGACCGAACTGCGACACGAAGCCCATGGCGCCCAGTCTGCCCGCCCGCCGGGGCGGTCCGGACCGGCGCTCAGCCGACGGCGACGGGCGTGGCGGCCTCGGCGGCGCCGCGTGCGTGGTAGCTCGACCGCGTGAACGGGCTCGACTCGACGTGGGCGAGGCCCAGCGACCGGCCCACCTCGGCGAAGCGCTCGAAGTCCTCGGGCGTCCACCAGCGCGACACCGGTAGGTGGTGCGACGTCGGCCGCAGGTACTGGCCGATCGTGACGATCTGGACGCCGACGGCGGCGAGGTCGGCCAGCGTCGAGGTCACCTCGTCGGCGGTCTCCCCGAGCCCCAGCACCAGCCCCGACTTCGTCGTGCGCCCGGCCAGCGCCGAGCGGCCGAGCAGGGCGAGCGACCGGGCGTAGCCCGCCGACGGCCGGACAGCCCGCTGGAGCCGGGCCACGGTCTCGACGTTGTGGTTCACAACGTCGGGCTCGGCCGCCAGCACGACGTCGAGGGCGGCGGCGTCGCCCTTCAGGTCCGAGATCAGCACCTCGACCGACGTCCCCGGCCGACGGTCCCGGATCGCCCGGACGGTGGCGGCGACGTGGGCCGCACCGCCGTCGGGCAGGTCGTCCCGGGCGACCATCGTGATCACCGCGTACGAGAGGTCCATGCGGGCGACGGCCTCGGCGACCCGCTCGGGCTCGTCGGCCTGCAGCGGCCCGGGGTGCCGCGTGTCGACCAGGCAGAACCCGCACGCCCTCGTGCAGCGCTCGCCGCACACCATGAACGTGGCGGTGCCGTCGGACCAGCACTCGCTGAGGTTGGGGCAACCCGCCTCCTCGCAGACGGTGATCAGCCCCAGGTCCCGGACCGTCCGCTTGACCCCGAGCACGTCGGCGCCGTGGCGGACCGGGGCGCGCATCCAGTCGGGCTTGCGGTCGGTGAGCGCCACCGCCTGGGTGACGCCGGCCTCGGCCAGGCGACCGAGGAGGCGGACCGAGGTCCCGCCGGCCGCCGCTGCGGCGCCGGCCGCTGCGGGCCGGGCCTCGCCGACGGTGGCGTTCGCGCCCGTGGTCCGCTCCCCCGGGCCCAGGCCCCGGCTGAACGGCGCGAGGTCGGCGTCGTCGAGCGCCTGGCCGGCCACGGTGGGCCGCCGCCACACGACGTCGGCCCGGTCGACCTCGAGCGGGCCGGCACCGAGCGCCGCGGCCCGTGCGCCCCACCGGGCGACGAAGGCCTCGGCGAGCGCGTCGACGACCTGGCGCATCGACGCGTCGACGCCCTCCTCGGCGAGCGACGTCACCCCGTAGTCGGTGATGCCGCAGGGCACGATGTGGCCGAAGTACGTCATGTCGGGCGCGACGTTGAGCGCCACGCCGTGGAGGGTGCGACCCCGCTCGACGCGCACGCCGATCTGCGCCACCTTGCGGGCCGACGCCGTGTTCGGGGCGACCCACACCCCCGGGTAGCCGTCGTGGCGGCCGGCGCCGCCGAGGCCGACGGACCGGAGCGCGTCGATCAGCACGTCCTCGAGGAGGTGCACGTAGTCCTTGGTGCGCGGCGAGGGGTCGAGCGTGACGATCGGGTAGGCGACGAGCTGGCCGGGACCGTGGTAGGTGACGTCGCCGCCGCGGTCGACGGCGACGAGCTCGGCGCCCACCGACGACGGCTCGACCAGCACGTGGTCGGCCTCGGCGTTGCGGCCGAGCGTGTAGGTGTGCGGGTGCTCGAGCAGCAGCAGGTGGTCGTCGGTCGGCGCGCCGGGGTCGCCGGGCCGGTCGTGCAGCGCCCGCTGCAGCGACCAGGCCTCGTGGTACGGGACCGTGCCCAGCCAGCGGACCCGCAAGGGGTTCACGGCTGCCTCATCGGTGGTGCGGCGTCATCGGGGACACGGCGTCACCCGAGCTCCGCGGCCCAGTCGCGGGTCTCGATGATCTCCTTGAGCCGGGCCATGAACGCTGCGGCGTACGCGCCGTCGAACGCCCGGTGGTCCCAGCTCAGGGTCAGGTTGCCGACCGAGTGGATGCCGATCGTCTCGTCGCCGAACTCGTCGACCACGACCACGGGCTTCCGGGACACCCCGTCGGTCGACAGGATCGCCACCTGGGGCTGGTTGATGATGGGGATCACCATCGCCGTGCCGTAGCTGCCCGAGTTCGAGATCGTGAACGTGCCGCCGGTGAGCTCGTCGGGGCCGAGCTGCTTGGAGCGGGCCCGGGCGGCCAGGTCGCTGATCTCGTGGGCGATGGCCCGCAGCCGCTTCTCGTGGGCGTCCGCGATCACCGGGGCGAGCAGGCCCTCGTAGTCGAGGTCGACGGCGATGGCGAGGTGCACCTCGTTGTGGAGCACCAGCGAGCCGTCGGCGACCGACGCGTTCATGTGCGGGAACTCGCGGAGCGCGTCGACGACGGCGCGGGACACGAACGGCAGGTACGTGAGCGAGAAGCCCTCCTCGTCCTTGAACCGGGACCGCTCGACCCGGCGGACGCGCTCGACGGCCTCGTAGTCGACCTCGACCATCGTGATGGCGTGGGGCGAGGTCGCCTTGGACATGACCATGTGGTCGCCCGTGACCTTGCGGATCTTGTTGAGCGGCTCGACGGTGTCGCCGCTGCCGGGGCGCATCGGGGAGGCGGCCGGCGGCGCGGGCGTGGACCGGGGTGCCGCTGTCGCGGGCGCAGGCGCGGCCGGGGCCGCAGGCGCAGCCGGGGCGGCGGGCGCAGCAGGGGCGGCCGGGGCGGGTGCGCCGGCCTTGGCGTCGATGACGTCGAGCACGTCCTCGCGGGTGATGCGGCCGCCGACGCCGGTGCCCTTGATCGAGCCGACGTCGAGACCGTGCTCGTCGATCAGCCGGCGGACGAGCGGTGACAGCAGCGCGCCGGAGCCGTCGGACCCGGCGGGAGCCGGGGCCGCAGGAGCGGGAGCCGGGGCCGCGGGCGCCGCAGGTGCGGGGGCTGCGGGCGCCTGGTCGGCCGGGGCCGTCGCCGCGGGGGCAGGAGCCGGGGCCGGAGCGGGCGCAGGGGCGGGAGCCGCCGGGGGCTCGGGAGCGGGGGCCGCCGCCGGAGCGGGAGCCGGCGCCGCCTCGGGAGCGGGAGCGGGGGCCGCCTCGGGAGCGGGGGCCTCGGCGGCGGCGGCCGGCGCGGCCGCGCCGTCGCCCAGGACGGCGAGCACGGTGCCGACGTCGACGGTGTCGCCCTCGGGGACGCGGATCTCGGACAGGACGCCCGAGGCGGGGGCCGGCACCTCGGTGTCGACCTTGTCGGTCGACACCTCGAACAACGGCTCGTCCTCGGTCACGGGGTCCCCGACCGCCTTGAACCAGCGGGTGATGGTCCCCTCGGTGACGCTCTCGCCGAGCTGCGGCATCACGATGTCGGCCATGGCCGTTCCCTTCAGGCCGGCGCCTCTGCCGGCACGTCGAACGTCTGCGATCGACCCGGACACGAGGCCGGGCGGGCCCGGTGCACCGAACCGCACCCGAGCCTACTTGTCTTCAACTTGTCTCTAGGGCCGTTCGTTCCCGTTCCGTGGCACGGATCGGCGGATCAGCCGTGGAGGGACCTTCCCGTGAGCGCCAGGACCGATTCGCCGAACAGCTCGGTGAGCGACGGGTGGGGCTGGATGAAGGCCGCCACCTCGTCGACGGTCGCCTCCCAGTTCACCGCCAGGTAGCCGCCGGAGAGCTGCTCGGTGACCCACGGGCCGACCATGTGCACGCCGAGGATCTGCCCGGCGGAGCCGTCGGGCCGCTTCTCGGCGATGACCTTCACCAGGCCGTCGGGCTGGCCGAGGATGACCGCACGGGAGTTGCCGCCGAAGCGGTGCTTCGACGTCACGACGTCGTAGCCGGCCTCCTTCGCCGCCGTCTCGGAGAGACCGGCGAACGCCACCTCGGGCTGGCAGTAGATCGCCCACGGCACGCGGGAGTTGTCGACCGGCACCGGCGTCTCGCCGAGGATGTCGGTGACCACGCAGATCGCCTCGGCGAAGCCGACGTGGGCGAGCTGCGGAGTGGCGATGACGTCGCCGATCGCCCACACCGACGGCTCGCCGGTGCGGTACAGCTGGTCGACGTCGATGAAGCCGCGGTCGGTGATCTTCACGCCGGTGCCCTCGGCCAGCAGCCCCTCGGTGTACGGGGCCCGGCCGACCGAGACGACGACGAGGTCGGTCTCGAGGGTCTCGCCCTCGCCGAAGCTCACGCTGGTGCCGCCGCCCGCGCCGGGCGAGTGGCCGGTCACCGCGACGCCCGTCCGCACGTCGATGCCCTTCTTCTTGAACGTCTGCAGCACGACGCGGGTCACGTCGTCGTCGCAGCCGGGGAGGATCTTCGGCAGCGCCTCGAGGATCGTGACCGAGGCGCCGAGGTCCGCCAGCGTCGACGCGAACTCGCAGCCGATGGCGCCGCCGCCGATGACGACCGCCCGCTCGGGGACGCCGGGGATGTGGAAGAACTCGTCGGAGGTGACGACCGGGCCGCCCGGCTCGAAGCCGGGGATGACGCGGGGCACCGAGCCCGGGGCGAGGACGACGGCGTCGGCGGTCAGGGTGGCGGACTCCGACCCGTCGGGTCCGCCGACCACGGAGACCGTGCGGTCGGGCCCGAGCGTGGCGGTGCCGTCGAGGATCGTGACCTTGCGGTTCTTGAGGAGCCCGGTGACGCCGCCGGCCAGCTTGTCGATCACCGACTGCTTGCGCTCGAGCGTCGTCGACCACTCGAGGCCCAGCGGCTGCACCTTCACGCCGAAGTCGCCGGCGTGGGCGACGGTGCGCACGATCGCCGCGGTCTCGAGGAGCTCCTTCGCGGGGATGCAGCCGCGGTGCAGGCAGGTCCCGCCCACCTTGTCCTTCTCCACGAGGGCGATGTCCAGGCCCGCCGAGGCGCCGTAGAGGGCGGCGCCGTAGCCCGCCGGTCCGCCGCCGATGATCACGAGGTCGAAGTGCGTCTGCTCCACGAGGCCGAGACTACCGACGCCGCCCAGCCGCCCCGAACGCGACCGACCGGGCCCGCGCGCCCGGCGCTCAGATGATCTGCGCGGCCTGCACCGCGAACGCGACGAGCACCGCGAGACCGCACAGCAGGGCGAGGATGATCAGCATCCGGGTGCTCACGGCCGGAAGGATAGGACGCCCCGGTGGTGGCCCCGCAGCGGCTGGGAGCTCTCGCAGAACCCTCACCCTCCTCTCGGCCGGCTCTCAGGGAACTCGGCGACACTGGCGCCCATGAGCACGACGACCTCGCCGGTCACCGGCCGACCCCCGACGCTCCTGCTCGTGGACGACGAGGACAACCTCCGCTCGATGCTGGAGGCGGCGCTGCGCCACTCGGGCTTCGACGTCCACCCTGCCGCCAACGGCCGCGAGGCGATCGACGTCGCCGTCGGCCTCCGGCCCGACCTCATCGTGCTCGACGTGATGCTCCCCGACCTCGACGGCTTCGAGGTGTGCCGACGGCTCCGCAACGACGGCGTCCGGACGCCGGTCGTGTTCCTCACCGCCAAGGACGGGACCGAGGACAAGGTCCGCGGGCTCACGCTCGGCGGCGACGACTACCTGGTGAAGCCGTTCAGCCTCGAGGAGCTGGTCGCCCGCATCGGTGCCGTGCTGCGCCGGACCGGCGCGGTGGGACCCGACACCAGCGTCCTGCGCTGCGGCGACCTCGTGCTCGACGACGACGCCCACCGGGTGACGCGGGGCGGCGACGAGGTGCAGCTCTCCCCCACCGAGTTCAACCTGCTGCGGTTCCTCATGCAGAACGCCGGGCGCGTCATGTCGAAGGCGCAGATCCTCGACCACGTGTGGGAGTTCGACTTCGGCGGCGACGGCGGGATCGTCGAGACCTACATCGGCTACCTGCGGCGCAAGGTCGACACGATCGACCCGAAGATGATCCACACGATCCGCGGCGTGGGCTACACGCTGCGGGTGCCGGCCTGACCATGGCGAGGCCGGGTCGGGGCCGCGGCGGCCTCTCGCTGCGCGCCCGCGTGCTGTCGGCCATGGGGCTGGTGGCGCTCGTCCTGCTGGTCGCGGGCGTCGTCGTGGTCCGCACCACGTCGACCCACCTGCTCGACCAGGTCGACGCCCAGCTGGAGCGCGCCTCGGGGCCGTCGTTCGCGCCCCGGCCCGGGACGGGGGACCAGCAGCCCCCGGCCGGCGCGGACATCCTCGTCCCGCCGTCGGAGCAGCCGACCGAGCAGCCTTCCGAGGCGACCGACGACGAGGAGTCGTTCAACACGCTGTACGTCGGCTTCGTCGACGGGGCGACCGTCCGGTCGCTGCGCGTGCCCAACTCGCTCGACGACACGGGCCGTCCCGACGTCGACATCGCCCGGATCCGCGTCGCCGCCGCCACCGGCGAGCCGTTCACCGTCGACTCGACCGGCGGTGACGAGCGCTACCGGGTCGTCGCCCACGAGGACGCCCGCACCGGCGCGCTGGTGCTGACCGGGCTGCTGCTGACCGACGTCGACGGCACGACCCAGCGGCTCGTCATCGTCGTGGTCGTCACCGGCGCGGTGCTGCTCGCCGTGCTGGCGCTGATCTCGTGGTGGGTGCTCCGACTGGGCGTCCGGCCGATCAAGGAGATGACCGGTGCCGCGGCCGACATCGCCGCCGGTGACCTCTCGCACCGGATCCCGCCGGCACCGGCCGGCACCGAGGCGGCCGAGCTCGGCGACGCGCTCAACGTGATGCTCGGCAACATCCAGGCCGCCTTCGACGAGCGAGCTGCGTCGCAGGAGCGGTTGCGACGCTTCGTCGGCGACGCCAGCCACGAGCTCCGCACCCCCGTCACCACGATCCGGGGCTACGCGGAGCTGCAGCGGGCCGGCGGGCTGGAGGACCCGGAGCAGCTCGACGCCGCCATGCGACGCATCGAGGCCGAGTCGGTCCGCATGGGCAACCTCGTCGGCGACCTGCTGCAGCTCGCCCGCCTCGACCAGGGCCGCCGGCCACGCGTCGAGCCGGTCGACCTGGTGCCCGTGCTGCGCGACGCGGCGGCCGACTTCTCGACGGTCCACCGCGACCACGAGCTGGTGCTCGAGCTGCCGCCGGGCGACGGGCCGGTGACGGTGGTGGGCGACCCCGACCTCCTCCACCAGGTCGTCGCCAACCTCCTCGGCAACGCGGGCGTCCACACACCGGCAGGCACGACCGTGCAGCTCCGACTGCTGCCCGGCGCCGGCGCCGTCCGGGTCGTCGTGGCCGACGACGGGCCGGGCATGTCGGCCGAGGACGCGGCCCGGGCCTTCGAGCGGTTCCACCGCGCCGATCCGTCCCGCACGCGCGCCAGCGGCGGCAGCGGGCTCGGGCTGGCGATCGTGCAGGCGGTGGCGGAGGCCCACGGCGGCTCCGTGTCGCTCGACGCCGAGCCGGGTCGGGGCACCGAGGTGACGATCGAGCTCCCGCTCGCCGGCGCGCCGGCGGTGCCGCCGAGCCCGTGAGGGGCGGCCTTCGTGGCCGCTCGGGCATCGCCGGTAACCTCGCGGGACGGCTGCGCCGGGTCCCCCGGCAGGTCGCGCTCGGCGTGCAGGCGCCGAGACGTCGCGAGGCGAGAGGATGCAAGACGGTGCAAGACGCCCTCGGTGAGGTCCAGTCCGTGCTCGTGCTGGGCGGCGGTTCCGACATCGGTCGGGCGCTGTGCGTCCGGCTCGCCCGGGCCCGCTGCCGGACGGTCGTCCTGGCCGGGCGCCCCGAGGACGACATGGAGCCGGTCGCCGAGGCCGTGCGGGCCGCCGGCGCGACCACGGTCGAGCTCGTCCACTGGGACTCGACCGACGTCGAGAGCCACCAGAAGGTCATCGACGAGGTGTTCGACCGCCACGGCGACATCGACCTCGTCTACGTGCCGGCCGGCATCCTCGGCAGCCAGGCCGCCTTCGACGCCGACCCGGTCTTCGCCGCCAAGGCCGTCGAGATCAACTTCGGCGGGCTCGTGTCGGCGTCGCTCGTGGTCGCGGAGCGGCTGAAGCGCCAGGGCCACGGGACGATCGTGCTCATGTCCTCGGTCGCCGGGCTCCGGGGCCGCAAGGACAACTTCGTCTACGGCTCGACCAAGGCCGGCCTCGACGCGTTCGGCCAAGGCCTCGGCGACGCGCTCGACGGCTCGGGAGTGAAGGTCGTCGTGGTCCGGCCCGGCTTCGTCCGCACGAAGATGACCGAGGGCATGGACGCCGCGCCGTTCTCCACCACCCCCGACAAGGTCGCCGCGCTCATCGTCGACGGGCTCGCCAAGGGCCAGGAGGTCGTGTGGGCGCCGCCGCTGCTGAAGTACCCGTTCTTCGTCTTCCGGCTCCTGCCCCGGTTCGCCTGGCGCATCGTCGCCGATCGCGCCGCCGGCTGATCTGGCGCCCGACCCCGCGGCGGAGGGGCGCGGCGGGTAGGAGCGGCTCCCCGCGGTAGGAAGGACGGCATGGACATCGCGGTCACCGGCTCCACCGGCCTGATCGGCAGCGCGCTCGTCGCCCGGCTCCGCGCCGACGGCCACCACGTGCTCCGGCTCGTCCGCCCCGGCGCCGCGGGGCCCGACAGCACAGCTTCCGACGACACGGCCTCCGACGACCCGAGCTCCGACGACACCGCCGAATGGGACCCGTCGACGGGGACGATCGACCTCGGTGCGCTCGAGGGCCTCGACGGCGTCGTGCACCTTGCCGGCGCCGGGATCGCCGACTCTCGATGGACCGAGCAGCAGAAGGACCGGATCATGTCGTCCCGGCGCCTCGGGACCACCCTGCTGTCGACCACGCTGGCCGCACTCGCACGGCCGCCCGCGGTGCTGCTGTCGGCGTCGGCCATCGGCTACTACGGCGACACGGGCGACCGCGCCACCGACGAGACCGGCGCAGCCGGCGACGACTTCCCCGCCCGCGTCTGCCAGGTCTGGGAGGGCTGCACCGCGCCGGCCCAGGACGCAGGCATCCCGGTGGCCCACCTCCGCACCGGCATCGTGCTCGACGCCGGCGGCGGGGCGCTCGCCAAGCAGCTGCCGTTCTTCCGCGTCGGCCTCGGCGGCCGGTCCGGGTCGGGCCGGCAGTTCCAGAGCTGGATCACGCTCCGCGACGAGATCGGCGCGATCACGTTCCTGCTCGAACGGGCCGCGGCGGCGCGGGGCGGTGATGGCACGCCCGTCACCGGTCCGGTGAACCTCGTCGCGCCCGAGCCGGTCCGCAACGCCGAGTTCGCCTCGACGCTCGGCCGCGTGCTGCACCGCCCGACGACGATCATCCCCATGATCGGACCGAGGGTGCTGTACGGCCGGGAGCTCGCGGACTCGCTCCTGCTGACGAGCCAGCGGATCGTGAGCGGGGTGCTCGCCGACGCGGGCTACGAGTTCGAGGACCCCGTGCTCGAGCCGGCGCTGCGGGCGATCCTCGACCGCTGAGCGTGCCCGCCGGGGCGACCGCCACCTATCGTCGCTGACCATGACCGCGCAGCCCACGACCACGGACCCGTCCGCGCCGACCGCGTCCACCGCGACCTCGGTGTCGGTCAGCCGCCTGATCCCGGCGACCGCGCAGCGGCTGTTCGACCTGGTCGCCGACCCGACGATGCACCCGGTGATCGACGGCTCCGGCTCGGTCCGCGGGGTGAAGGGCGCCAAGCGCAAGCTGGCGCTCGGCGACCGCTTCACCGCCAACATGCGCGTCGGGCTCCCCTACTTCATCTCCAACACGGTCGTGGAGTACGCCGAGGGCCGCCGCTTCGCCTGGGCCCACGTCGGCGGGTGGCGCTGGCGCTGGGAGTTCGAGGAGCAGGAGCCGGTCGACGGCGAGCCGATCACCCGGGTGACCGAGACCTTTGACTGGTCGACGGCGAAGGCCGCCGGCTACGTCACCCGCCTCGGTTGGCCCGAGAAGAACCGGACGGCCATGGAGCGGTCGCTGAACCGCCTCGCCACCTACATCGCACACACGTCCCAGCCGCTCTGAGCTACCGGCCGCACGCCCCGACCCCCCGAGCCCGCTGATGTCCCGGACGATCGCCGCCTTCGACTTCGACGGCACCATCACCAAGCGCGACACCCTCGTGCCGTTCCTCGCCAAGGTCGCCGGGCCGGCGCGCTTCACGTCGGCGTGCACGCGGCTCGGGCTCCTCGGCGCCCGGCGCAAGGTGCCGCTCCAGGACCGGGACCGCATCAAGGAGCACATGATCGAGCTGCTGCTCGGCGGCCGGGCCGAGGAGGACCTGCGCCACGCCGGGGAGCGCTACGCCCGGGACCTGCTGACCGGTGACCGGCTCCGGCCCGACGTCGTCGCCCGCATCCACGAGCACCACCGGGTCGGCCACAGCACGGTGATCGTGTCGGCGTCGCTCGTCTACTACCTGGAGCCGATCGCCCGGGAGCTGTCGATGGACGGCGTCATCGGCGTCGAGCCCGAGGTCGTGGACGGCGTGCTCACCGGTCGGCTGGCCAGGCCCAACGTGCGGGCCGAGCAGAAAGCGGTCCGCCTGCGGGAGTGGCTGGGGGCCGCCCCCGACGGCGAGCTCGACGTCACCGTCCACGGCTACGGCAACAGCTCGGGCGACCACGCGCTGCTCGAGATGTCGGAGCAGGGGTGGTGGTTCGGCAGGGCGGCCAAGGTCCCGTCCGGGGCACGCCCCTTCCGGCCCGGCACCCCGCTCGACTGACCCTCCCCGAACGCGGACGGCCGGCTCGCGGCGCTAGCGCCGGAGCTCGGCGGGGGCCTCCACGATCGCAGCGGGTTCCCGCCGTCCGTGCCGGAACCGGCGGTACGCGGCCTGGAGCACGATGAGCGACAGCAGCGCCACGCAGAAGACCAGCTCGCCGGCGTCGCCCCACTCCTCGCCGACGAACCCGAACAGGGACACGGCGATCACCACGCTCACGGCGATCGCGAGCGCCGCCTGCAGCACCGTCCTGTGATCCACGGCCGACTCCTTCCCGCCTGATCGTGACACCGACGGGGCCAGGTTTCGACCCCCAAAACGCGGCCCGACCACCGGCAGTGCCGTGGCGCGGCACTCCCGGTGGTCGGGACTCGGACAGATCCCGGGCGGGCCGGGATCAGATCACTTCGGCTGCATGCACTGCAGGCCCGCGCCAGGGGTGCGATCGCGGGCGAGTCGCCTGCAATCCCGCGGTTCTGAGTGCTCGGCGGTTCCCAGCGTTTCGCACTCGTTCGCTCCCCCGTGTGTCACGGATGTGTCACGGCTCAGAGGTCGCCGGTGAACTCGTGGAGGCCGAGGGACAGCGAATGTGTCCACCGACGTCCGGCGGCGTCGGTGAAGAAGATGACGGGCCCGTGAGTCTCCTCGGGCTTGAAATCCAGCCCGGCGCTCACCTCTTCTCCGGCGTCGATCGTGTTCCAGGTCGCTTCGATCGTCGTCTCCATCGCCTGCGTCTCCGTATCCTCCACGGCCGCCGAGACGTCGAAGATGGCTAAGCCGCTGTGGTTGCTGATGACCAGATCGTCAGCAACCACGTCCTCGAAGAGCCACCGCTTCGTGAACCACGCCTGGATCAGCCTGGCTTGTCTCGCGTGCTCGCGTTCCTCCTGAGCTGCAAGCCGACGCTCCTCCTGCCGACGCGCGTCGCGCTCAGACCTGATGAGGAAGAGCGAAGCCAACAGCGCTCCGACCGTTCCGATCGCGGCGATCAGACCACCGGCCACCCCCCACGCTTCCAGCGACCAGTTCCAGGGCAGCTCGAGTTCGTCGAGCGAGCTGAAGAGCACCGTCATCGGGCGTCCCCTTCCGTCCGGAGTCGATCCCATTTCTCGACATCGGTCCGAAGCCACAGCTGGCACCGTCCACCGCGAGACGCCCAGATCGGTGCTGGGAAGTCCTCGTAGCGACGCTGGTACGTAGAGACGCCCTTCGGGTTAGAGAGCCCGATGAGCTCGGCCACGTCCGCGACATCCAGGAGATCGTCGAGGTCGACCTTCTTGCCCATGCCGAGAAGCTAGTTGACTTATGCCGACAGGTGGGTAGGTTGTTGTCCTATTCCAACTATCAGGTTGGCCCGGGCGCAGCTGACACTGCCCCGGGCCTGGACGAGACCCCAGGAGGTCCCGACATGAACGAAGGTACCGACTCCACCCCGGCGGTGCGCACGGCCCCCGTGGCGCCGCCCTTCCTCGACCTGAGCTCGTTCGCGAGCCCGGCCGAGATCGCGAAGGCCGTCGAGCTGACCAACTGGCTGCACCAGCTGCGACGGGAGGTGTTCGACAACAGCCCGAGCCTGGCAGAGGCCAAGGAGCTCCTCCGGACACTGGACGTGCGCCTGCACGACAGCGAGCTCACCGAGGACTACGACTTCGGGTTCGACCCCAGCAAGCACCCCGAGGCGGTGAAGCAGGGCAGCGTCGCCGACGGCGTCTACGACATCCTCTCGATGTTCACCGGCTTCTCGGGCCTGTTCGACGCCTTCGAGGACCTCGCCGATGCGTTGGCTCCGGACGCGATCCTGCGGGATCTCATCGCTGAGCGCCATCGGCGGTACCTCGAGAAGCAGCAGAAGGCGGCGCCGGAGACCGTGCACGTCACCGACTGATCCGTCGTCAGATTCGGCCCACGGCCCCGGGCTTCGATCCGGGGCCGTGCCGCGCTCCGCGCAACTGTCGGGTTGCGGTTCTACAGTCTGTTGACGTGAAAGGCCTCCATGCTCTGCTGGCCGGCGGTGAGGCCGTCGACCGCGACCGGGACGAGCAGGTGCAGCACGTGGCCGAAGCGCTCGCGGTGCTGCTCGAGGAGATCGGACCGGAGCCCGAGTGGCAGCAGCGGGCAGCGTGCCGCGGCCAGACCAAGGTCATGTTCCCGGAGCGTGGCCAGGACATCCGACCGGCGAAGGCTCTGTGCGCGTCCTGTCCGGTGCACGCCGAGTGTGAGGCCTGGGGCGCCGCTGCGGGCTCGGCGCAGGGCGGGTTCGTCGCCGGTCGAGGTAAGCGATCCCGGCGTGGCCAGAAGCGGGTCGTGACCGTCGACTCGACACTGGTCGGCGACGTGCCGGCGAACGACGCCCCGCCCAACCCGGACGGGACGTGCCTCTGCTGCCGGCGGGTCGGGTTCGGCGCCTTCCGGATCAAGGCCGGGTTCTGCGCGGCGTGCTACCAGGCGTGGCGGCGGTACAAGGCGGAGGGCCACGTGCTCGACCGGGCGGCGTTCATCGCCGAGCGTCGCCTGCAGCTCGTCCGGTGAGCGCCCGCTCCCCGGCCCCCGCCGTCAAATGCTTGCCTCGGTGTGTCTTAGGCGCCCATAATATTTGGATGCAGTACACACCCGAGGACCTGCGGGCCCGCGTCGAGCCGTTCCTGGACGTCCTCCGTGACGGCGTCGAGGAAGGGTGGTCCCACGTCCCGAAGGTGCAGAAGCTCCTTCGCGTGGATCCGAACCCATGGTCGGACGCAGACGTAGTCCGCCGGGTGGCTCGAGACCGACTGCTCCGAGCGATCGCCGACGAGAGCAACGTCGGGTGGACCATGGATGAGACGGTTCCGAACTCGGGCATCCACCTGCTCACGCCCGACAGCACCGTCAGGGTCGCTCGGGGCACCATCGACCGGGTTCCTTGCCCCGGCAAGAGCAAGGCGAAGGCCGCGTTCTACGCCCAGGACGACCTGTTCGCGCAGCTCTCCTTCGAGGACCTCGACCTTGGGTTCGAGACTCGACAGATGCTGAACCTGCTCGTGCTCTGGTCCGTGGACGACTTCGACGCTGCGACGTTCACGATCGCGGTCCCGAAAGGACCGTGGCGCTACGGAGCGCAGCCGCGCCTCTTGGCCTCTTTGACCATCAGCCCCGATGAGCCGACGGGGAGGTTCGAGACCGAGGACGACGACGGGCGGGACCTCGTGGCGCGGGTGGATCGCGAGGCCGAAGCCGATCCCGAACCGGGCGCCGCAGGATGAGTGGCGCCCGGATCCGTCAGGTCCGGGAGCTGCTGAACCTCACGCAGGCAGACCTCCGGGACCTCAGCGGCGTCTCGCAGCCCACGATCTCGAGCATCGAGTCTGGTCACACGGCACGACTCGATGATCTCGAGGCGATCTCGGCGGCCACTGGCTTCGGCGTCGACTTCCTGGTGACCGAACCTCACGCAGAGTTCCCCGCAGGGACGATCCTCTACCGCAAGACATCCCGGGCCTCGAAGCGAGACGACCGGAGGTGCATCCGTCGGCTCGAGATCACGGCCGAGCTCGTTCGGGTCGCCCGGTCATTGGCGCCGATCCGACTCCCGCGTCTGACGCTGCAGCCGGCACAGGATGGTCCTCCCAACGTCGAGCGTCTCGCTGACCGAACTCGGGAGGCTCTGCACCTTCCACCGCTCGGGCCGGTCCGCAACCTCGTGCGTGCGATCGAGCGCGGCGGAGTGCTGGTCGTTGGGCTGCCGCTCGAGATTCCTGACCAGGTCAAGGGCGCGGGGGTACGCCACCACCATGGCATCTCCGTGTGGCCTGACTTCGACGAGCCGCCCGTCATCGGGTTCTCGACCACCGATCCAGGCGATCGCCAACGACACACCCTCGCCCATGAGCTCGGCCACCTCGTGATGCACGGCGGTGGCGGACCATCCAGTCCTGACCGTGACTTCGAGCGGGAGGCGAGTGAGTTCGCCGCCGCGTTGCTCATGCCGAAGCGTGATGCCGCGGCCGCGTTTGGCCATGGCGCCGTCACGCTGCGCCGGCTCGTCGATCTCAAGGAGACGTGGGGAGTCTCGATCGCCGGTCTCATCATGCGAGCCCACCAGATCGGGGCGATCGACGACGACCGGAGAACCTCCTTGTTCAAGCAGCTGTCAGCCCGACGGTGGCGGCAGCAAGAGCCGGTCACCGTCCCGCGAGAACAGCCGGTGCTGTTCCTACGCGTGCTCGAGGGCGTGTACGGCGAACCGGTCAACTGGGTGGCTGCCAGCAAGGAGCTGCAGGTCCCCCCGATCCTTCTCCGGGAACTGGCGTGCGTTCCCGTCGACGCCGATGATCGAGAAGACGACGAGCAGCCCGCAGGGCAGCTCCTGCGACTCTTCCCAGGAGCCTGATCGCTCCCCAGCCACATCCGTCAGGTGTCGGGAGGGCGATGCCTCGGCAGCGGGCGGAGTGGCCGGAGCTGGTCGGCGATCGATCGGCTGCTCGATTCGCTCAGAAGCTGAGCGTGAACTGGCTCGTGTGGCCCTGGTAGATGAACACGGCGTGCTTGAGGACGTCACGGCCGATCAGCGCCTGGATGTGTTGGCCCTGCAGAGGAGCCTCGACGACCGTGATGTCGAGGTACCCCTGCGGGAGCGTCAACTGCACCGCGTACTGCGGACATGACACGTTCTGCGATGAGGGTGTGTTGATCAGGATCGACCCGACTGGGTGGAGCCCCAAGTTCGACAACAGGCCCTGCTGCACACAGGTTCCGGACGCTCCCGTGTCGATCATCGCCGAGGCGGACACTGGTGGCGGCACCTGACCGCCCCCAGCGAGCAAGGCATCGCGAGCAGTCTTGATGAGCCCGAACTGGACGTCGACAAGCGGACCTTCGACCTCGAGGTCGGGGCTCTCCGCGCTGAATGCAGGCACTGGGTTTGTACCGTTAGAGGAGCGCGGATCAGATCTCGACGAGACCCGAGAGGAAGTTCAGCGGGCGCTCGGTTGCAAGCACCTGCTTCACCAGGAACGGCACGTTGCCGAACCGTCGGTAGCCCTCGTTGATCGCGTCGCTCTCGGTGTCGTACGACCCGACAAGCTGGTCCTCGTGAATGAGCACGTACTTCTCGGGCGACGTCGAGAGGAGCTCCTGATGGAGCTCCTGGAACCGCTTGAGCTCTCGCTCCAGCTGCTCAGCCATGGCGTCCGAACCTTCCAGCGTGGTCATCCCTGCGGTCGTCCCTTCCCTCCGCCGGTTCAGCGATGTTCGCGCACGAGAACACGGGTTCAACCGTGTAATTCGCGCAATGTCGCTTGCCGATGTTGTCAGCCTACGGTCCGCGGCACCAAAAGTCGCGCGACCGCACTCCCGTTTCACAGGTTGTTCACCAACGCGCCAGGCGGGATTCTGCACGCCTCGACGAACGCCTCGACCTCGTGGCGCTGCAGCCGGATGACTCGACCGATCCGGTACGCCGGGAGCTCGCCGCGGTCGATGAACCCGTACAGGGTGCGCGGTGTGATGCCGAGATAGGTCGACGCTTCGGCGCTGGTCATCCACTCGGGTTCGCCCATGTGTCCGAGGGTGCCACCCGTGGGACAGACGTGGCCGACGCCCGGAAAGATCGCCTCAGGTATCGGCGCGCGTCGGTACGCACCTACGCTTCCGGCGACATCGGACTTGGGAGGGACGGGATGCTGCAGCGTGTGCTGCGCGCGACAACAGCGATGATGCTCGTGACCTTGTGCGCCGGCTGCTTCCTGCAGCAACCGCCGAGTCCCGCGCCATCGTCGACGACGTCGCCCGTCGCCACCGCAGGCCAGCCGGCGCCGTCGAGCATCGCGACGACCACGACCGCGACGACGACCACGACGCCTGCCACGTCAGATCCACCTGATGACGGCAACGGCGCCCTCACCCCGTTCGAGCAAGACCTGGTCGTGGCCTTCCTCGGTGCGCTGGTCGGCGGGCTCGTGGCCCTGGTCATCGCTCAGATCGCGAGCAACCGGACCCGACAGGATGTCCAGACGCAGCTCGACCTCGCACGTGATCATCGCGAAGCCGAGTGGGTACGCGATGCGGCGTCGCAGGCGCTCAGCGCCGCGCAGGACTATCGGTCGACCCTCGACCGACTCTGGGCGACCACTTCGGATCAGCGCAGCGAGTGGTTCGACCTACAGTCGCGATGGACGACACTGCAGGACGAGATTCCAGTACTCCAAGTGGCCGCCGAGAGCGCACAGGCAGAGCACGAGCAGTTCCGCCATGACCACGGCCATGTGCTGCAGAACCTAGAGCTGGCAGCTAACAGCGCTCATCGCGATCTCGACAGGGCGCTCGTTGAACAATCCAGGTGCATCGCCCTGCAGGCCGAAATCGAGCGCGGGATAGGGATGCAGCACCTAGAGCAGGTTTCGGCATCCGTATCGGGTTGGGTCGAGGCCAAGGCCTTGGCGGAAGTCCAAGCACCGTCACTGGGGCCTGCGCTCATCCCAGTCGAAACTCACATCGGGATCGTTCAGGCCGCTGTCCTCGACCCTCGCGAAGCGCACGACTACGCCCAGCGGACAATCCACCTGAATGAGGCCTTCACCGCAATGCTTGCTGAGGCAGGCCGCCAGGTACGCAGCTTGCTCGGTACCGAGAACTCGGCGTAGCCCTCCAGCGGCCATCGTCGCCGGCTGATGTGGGACGCGGCAGCCGTCGGCTTCTCAGCCACGTGTGCCCCCCTTCAGTTGACGGGTCGCGCTGGGGTGGCCCGGCGCAGACAGTTCAGAACGCCCTCGCCATCTCGCGCTTCGTCTCACGGACCAGCAGGTACGGCACCCGCTCGGGATCCGGTGAGACGATGTCGCCGAACTGCATCGTGACGCCGTCGGCGCCAGCCGCCGGCGCGTCCACCGGGTACGGCACGGGCAGCGGGGTCTGCATCGCCGGCACGCCGCCACGCTCGAGCTCGTTGAAGAAGTCCACGCCGAGGCGGTCGACGGTCGCGGTCGTGCTCACGAACTCACCCGGCTGAGCGAGCAGGCGGACCGAGTCACCGAGCCCCTTCGTCCCGGGCACCAGGCGGCGCCGCGCATCCACGATGCCGCCATGCGCCATCGGCGTCCACGTGTTGCCGTCCTTGCCAGGAGGGTACGGGCCGCGCTCGTTGCGGAGCTCGCCCTACCCATGTTGACTTCGCGAGCGGGGAACAGAAGCTCTACATCGCCGACCCGAGTGCTTTCGCTCGGATGGAACTGAAGTGGCCAATGCAGGTCGCAAAGGGTTCTCCGCCGAAACCGATCTCGACGTGGTCGACGGAGCAGTTGACGGCATGGCTCGACGACCACCCAGATGAAGAACCGATTCCGTGATGTGTCACGGTCGTGTCATGGGCAATCCGGCTCGGGACGCGCAAGAGCCCCGGACCCTTGCAGGACAAGGGATCCGGGGCTCTCGTCGTCAGGACGTGATCACTTCGGCTGCATGCGCATGCCGGAGTCGATGCGCACGGACTCGCCGTTGATGTAGCTGTTGCGCAGGAGCTCGAGGGCGAGCGACGCGTACTCGGACGCCTTGCCGAGCCGCTTGGGGAACAGCGTGCCGGCGCCCAGCTTCTCCTTGAACTGGTCGGCGGCCTCGCCCTGGCCGTAGATCGGCGTGTCGATGAGGCCCGGGATGATCGTGTTGACCCGGATGCCGACGGCGGCGAGGTCGCGGGCGACGGTCAGCGTCATGCCGACGACGCCGGCCTTCGAGGCGGAGTACGAGGCCTGGCCGATCTGGCCCTCGACGGCGGCCACCGAAGCGGTGTTGACGATCGCGCCGCGCTCGCCGTCCTCGTTGGGCTCGTTCTGCGACATGGCGGTGGCGGCCAGGCGGCAGACGTTGAACGTGCCGACCAGGTTGATCTCGATGACCTTGCGGAAGATCTCGAGGTCGTGGGCCGACTCGTACGTGCCGTCGCGACCGATCGTCCGGGTCGCCCAACCGATGCCGGCCGAGTTCACGGCGGCGCGGAGCGGGCCGAGCTCCTTGGCGGCGTCGACGGCCGCGATGACCTGGTCGGTGTTCGTGACGTCGCACTCGGCGAAGGCGCCGCCGACCTCGTCGGCGAGGGCCTTGCCCTTCTCGGCCTGGCGGTCCAGGTCGAGGATGACGACCTTGGCGCCGGCGTCGGCCAGGGCACGCACCGTGGCCTCCCCAAGGCCCGAGGCGCCACCGGTGACGAGTGCAGATGCTCCGTTGAGTTCCAGCATGCGGCGCACTGTATTGACCGGGCGGTCAAGAGCGCCAGACGGCGGTCCGGGCCCGACGGGCGACCGCCTGAGCGGGCCGGACCTTCATCACCGGCTCGTCGCTGCCGACGGTTCCCCCATGACGAGCAGCGCAGCGGACCTGTCCACCAGCACGGCCGAGGCGGCCTCCCCGGCGACCGGCGCGTCGGGCCGGTACGAACCCACCTGGGAGTCGTTGTCCACCCACACCGTCCCCGCCTGGTACGACGACGCCAAGCTCGGCGTGATCCTCCACTGGGGCCTCTACTCGGTCCCCGGTTGGGCACCCCAGGTCGCGAACATCCAGGACCTGCTGCGCGAGGAGGGGCCCGTCGGCATGCTGCGGTCCAACCCGTACGCCGAGTGGTACCGCAACACGATGCAGCTCGACGGCAGCCCGACACAGCGCCACCACCACGAGACCTACGGCGATGCGCCGTACGACGACTTCATCACCGCGTTCGACGAGGGGTCGCTCGACGCCGACCTCGACGGTCTGGCGGGTGTCTGCCAGGACGCCGGGGCCCGCTACGTCGTGTTCACGACCAAGCACCACGAGGGCTTCACGCTGTGGCCGTCGCAGCAGCGCCACCCCGTGAAGGGGGCGTACCGGGCCCAGCGCGACATCGTCGGCGACCTCACCGCAGCGGTGCGCGGGCGCGGCATGAAGATGGGCCTCTACTACTCCGGCGGCTACGACTGGCCCTGGAACGACGCCGTGATCGCCAAGGCCGCCGACACGTCGCTCGCGACCCCGGCCGACCCGGCCTACAACGCCTACGCCACGGCCCACATCCGCGAGCTCGTCGACCGCTACGCGCCGTCGGTGCTCTGGAACGACGTGTGCTGGCCCGCCGGCGGCGACCTCGCCGCGCTGTTCGCGCACTACTACAACACCGTCGACGACGGCGTCATCAACGACCGCTGGCTCCAGCCCAGCGGCCCCCGCAACCGTGTCAGCGACGCCGTCGCGACCGGCATCGGCGATCTGCTCCAGGCCACGTGGCAGCACCTCCCCGACCACTGGAAGTCGCTGACGTTCCCCGCCGCCCACCACTTCGACTTCAACACCCCCGAGTACTCCACCTTCGACGAGATCCGCGAGAAGAAGTGGGAGTCGACCCGGGGCGTCGGCCACTCGTTCGGGGCCAACCGCAACGAGCGACCGCAGGACATCGTCACGACCACGGAGCTCGTGCGCATGCTGTGCGACGTCGTGTCGAAGAACGGCAACCTGCTCATCGGCGCCGGGCCCGGCCCCGACGGCCGCATCCCCGACGAGCAGGTCGCGCCGCTGCGCGGGCTCGGCGAGTGGATGTCGGTCAACGGCGAGGCGATCTACGGCACCCGCCCGTGGACCGTCCCGTCCACCACCACGACCGAGGGGACCGAGGTGCGCTTCACGCGGCACGGGGAGGACGACGGGACGGTGTACGCGCTGCTGGTCGACGCGCCGGGTCGGCGCACGTTCTCGCTGCGGGACGTCGACGCCGCCGGCGTGACGGGCCTGCGCCTGCTCGGCCTCGACGAGCCGATCGAGTGGACGATCGTGGACGGTGCCCTGCAGGTCACGTTGCCCGACCGCCTGCCGGTCGCGGCCGCCCACGCCCTGGAGCTGACCGGCAGCCCGCGCTCGGCCGCCGCCTGCTGATCCGGCCGCTCAGCGCCCCGACGCCCGCAGCGGCGGCGCGCCCCACCCGCCGCCGCCCGGCGTGCGCATGCGCAGCACGTCACCGGCTCGCAGGCGGATCGTGCACTTGTCGCCCAGCCGCTCGGCGCGGTCCTCGTCACCGCCGGGCAGCAACCAGTTCTCCCCGCACGCGCCGGGCTCGCCGCCGGCGAGGCCCCACGGCCGCGACACCCGCCGCTCGGTGATCAGGCTCACGGTCACGTCCTCGAGCACCTCGAGCTCGCGCTCGATGCCGTCGCCGCCGGGCGCCGCACCGTCGCCGCCGCTCGGCCACAGGCGGACCGCCCGGACCCGCATTCCGTAGCTCCGCTCCAGCGCCTCGACCGGTGTGTTGCGGGTGTTCGTCATGCCGGTGTGGATGCCGCTCATGCCGGGGAGCGGCCGTGCGCCGATCTGCCCGGGCGCCGGCGGGCGCCCGCCCTGCCCGCCGCCGACCGTCTCGTAGTACACCCACGGCTCGCCGGCGCCCGACGGTCCGGCGCCGGAGCTGCCGACGAGCAGGTTGTTCATCGTGCCCTGCGACGCAGCCGGGACACGCTCCGGCATCGCCCCGGCCAGCGCCCGGAGGCAGACGTCGACGATCCGCTGGCTCACCTCGACGTTGCCCGCCCCGACCGCGGCGGGGAACCGTGCGGCGACGAGCGAGCCCTCCGGCGCGACCACCTCGACCGGCCGCATGACGCCGGCGTTGGCCGGGAGGGTCGGGTCGAGGACGGACCGCAGGACGAACGCCACGGCCGAGACCGTCACCGCCCGCACCGCGTTGGTGTTGCCCGCTCGCTGGTCGTCGGTGCCGGTGAAGTCGAACCGGATGGCCGGACCCTCGCCCGACCGGTCCCCCTCGCCGTCGCCGATCGTCACGCGGCAGGCGACGGTGGCCGGGCGCTGCTGGTCCGCAGCGGGGCCGGTGGAGTCGAGGACGTCGGTCGCCGCCCAGGACCCCTGCGGCGCCGCGGCCAGCGCAGCCCGACAGCGGCGCTCGCCGTGGGCGAGCACCTCCTCGAACGGCGCGCCCGCGAACCGGGCGAGGCGGCGGACGCCGACGACGTTGGCGCCGACCTGCGCGTCGAGGTCGCCGGCGCGCTCCCACGGGGTGCGCGAGGCCGACAGGAGCAGCTCCCGGACCTCCGCGGTCAGCAGCACCGGCGGGATCCGGAGGCCCTCCTGGTGGATCTCGGTGGCGTCGGCCGGCAGCGAGCCGGGCGCGGCGCCACCCACGTCCGCGTGGTGCGCGCGGTTGGCGACCCAGCCGACCAGCCGGCCGTCCACGTGGCAGGGCGCCACGACGGTCACGTCGTTGAGGTGGGTGCCGCCGCGGTAGGGGTCGTTCACGATCGCCTGGTCGCCGGGGCCGAGCCGATCACCGAGCTCCTCGATCACCGCGGCGACCGACGCCGGCATCGACCCGAGGTGCACGGGGATGTGCTCGGCCTGGGCCAGCAGCGAGCCGTCGGCCGAGAACACCGCGGCGGAGCAGTCGGCGCGCTCCTTGATGTTCGGGCTGAAGGCGCTGCGCTGGAGGACCGCGCCGACCTCCTCGGCGACGCCGCCCAACCCGGCGATGAGGACCTGCAGCTGCGACGGCGAGAGGCTCATCCGGCCGTCCCCGGCGTCGCGGCGTCCCGCCTGAGCAGGAGCGACCCCAGCGGTCCGCCCTCGCCGCGCCAGCCCTCGGGCACCCAGATCGTGCAGTCCTCGCGCACGACCACCTGCGGGCCGACGACCGGCTCGGTCCACCGACCCTCCCAGCTCGCGAGGACCTCGTCGATGCGGGCGGGCGCCGGCGTCTCCACGACGGCGCGCAGCGCGACGACCTCGATCGGGTCCCCCGGACGCTCCTCGCCGTTGCGTCGCCGGTGCTCCGCCGGGAAGTCGGCGACGCTGGGGACGCGCAGCTCGTGGCTCTGACCCCGGTAGCGGCAGTCGACCGCGGTGGCGACGGTCGCGTCGGGGACGTCGACGAGGGCGAGGGCCTCGGCCGCGAGTGCGGCGAGGGCGTCGTCGAGGCCGGCCAGGTCGGTCCCGCCGGGCCACGAGCGCACGAGCTCGCGCCGGCCGGGCGCCGTCAGCAACCCGACCGCCGACAGCACGCCTGCTGCGGCGGGCACGATCACCGTGGGCGTCCCGAGCGCGTCGGCCAGCTCGCACGCGTGCAGCGGGCCGGCACCGCCGAACGCCACCAGCGCCAACCCGGCCGGGTCGACCCCCTGCTCCACCGACACGGCCCGCAGGGCGCGCTCCATGCCGGCGTTCACGACGTCGATCACCCCGGCGGCGTCGACGCCGGCCGCGTCGAGCGCGCCGCGCGACGCCTCGACGTCGAGCTCGCCCAGCGCACCGAAGCTCGACCCCGCGGGGATCCGTCCGGCGACGAGGTCGGCGTCGGTCACCGTCGGGCGGGTGCCGCCGTGGCCGTAGCAGGCCGGCCCGGGCCGGGCTCCGGCCGACGCCGGGCCGACCACCAGCGCGCCGCCCTCGTCGAGCCGGGCGATCGACCCGCCGCCGGCGCCGATGGTGTGGATCGCCAGCGCCGGGGCCCGGACGGGCAGCCCGGCGACGCGCTGCTCGGCCGCCGGCTGCGGCGCGCCGTCCCGGATCAGGCACACGTCGGTGCTCGTGCCGCCCATGTCGAAGCTGACGGCGTCGTCGAAGCCGCACGCCCGCGCCACCGCCGCCGCGGCGCGGGCCCCGCCGGCCGGGCCGGACAGCAGGAGCAGGACGGGCAGGGCCGACGCAGTGTCGAGATCGACCGACCCGCCCGCAGACGTCATGACGACGACCTCGTCGGGGACGGTGCCGTCGGCCCCGCCCCCCGCCAGGCCGGCCAGGTACGGACCGCACACCGGTCGGAGGTACGCGTTGAGGACCGTGGTGACCGTCCGCTCGTACTCCCGGAACTCGGGGGCGACGCGGTGCGACGCGCTGACGTCGTGGCCGGAGGCGGCCAGCCGGTCGGCGACGGCCACCTCGTGCGCAGGGTGGCGATCTGCGTGCAGCAGGCACACCGCCACGGCCTCGACGCCGTCGGGCACCGCCGGCAACCGGTCCAGCGCCACCTCGGTGAGCACCGTGCCGTCGGCCGCCACCCGCTCCGGGACCTCGAGGCGGTCGGCCCGGTCCACCAGGGATGGCGGCCGGTCGGCCCAGGGGTCGTAGAGCGACGGCCGGTCCTGGCGTGCGATCTCGATCACGTCGGCGAACCCCTCGGTCGTCACGAGGGCCACCCGGGCGCCCCGGCGCTCGAGCAGCGCATTGGTCGCCACCGTCGTGCCGTGCGCCAGCAACGCCACGCCGTCGGGGGCCATCCGGGCCGCCCCGGTGCGCACGGCCTCACCCGGGTCGTGGGGTGTGGACGGAACCTTCAGTGTGCGCCCGTCCGTGCCGACGACATCGGTGAAGGTTCCGCCGCTGTCGGCTCCGATCCGCACGGCCGAACGGTAGCCAGGCATCGGTAGCGACACGGAGACGGACCACCCGAGGCGATGCGTACCACCGACCACGACGACCCCGAAGGCGACCGCACCCGTCCCGTCGCGCGCGGCGTGCCGGGCGGCGCGACCCGACTGCCGCGCCTGCGCGCCGACGGCCACGGCCTCGAGGGCGCAGGGGACGGCCCGTCGGTCGAGATGGTCGGCGGTGGCTTCGTCGAGGACGAGCTGACGCGGGCCCGCCGGTCGCGCCTCGCCCGCGAGCGCTCAGACTCCCCCGGGCAGCAGCAGGCCGCCGAGCCCGTCGAGCTGCGCTTCGCCGACTACTCGCCGATGGAGTCGCTGTTCGAGCCGCTGCCCAGCGCGCCCACCGGGGCGTCGGGGCCGACGTTCGACCTCGAGGACGCGCCGACCCGCGTCCTCGGCGTGGAGGACGACGCCGACTGGAACACCATCCGCGCCGCGCACCGCAAGCTGCTGGCCAAGCTCCACCCGGACCGGTTCGTGACCGCCGACGAGCGGACCCGGCAGGACGCGGCCGACAAGCTCGCCGCCATCAACGTGGCGTACCACGAGCTCGAGCGCACGCGCCGGGCGGTCTGAGCCCGGTCAGGGCTCGGAGGCCCGGTACTCCCAGAGCTCCTCGCCGACGGCGTCGCCGTAGCGCGTGACCGCGAGCTCGGCATCGGGGTCCTCGCCGTCGGTGACGACGATCGCCGCGTCCGCGACCTTGCGGAGCCAGCCGTCGCGCCGCAGCAGCGACGCCCGGCGGCCCTCCAGGTCGGCGGGCCGCTTCCGCTCCAACGTCACCACGCGATCGGCGGCGTCGAGCAGGCGCTGGAACGCGGCCTGTGCCACCTCGGGGCGACCGGCGACGGGGTCGGGGTACGGCAGGACCGCGACGTAGGGCACTCCGGCCGCCGTGGCGGCCCTGGCCCCGACCTCCTCCGCCCCCTGCCGCAGTCCCGTCAGCACCACCACGTCGGGGTGGAGCTCTCGCTGCGCGGCGAGGATCTCCGACAACGGGGCGACGAGGTGGTCACCGGCGAGAGCCGGCTCGCGGAGACCCGCCACCACGAGACGCCAGCCGTCGGGCACGCGCGGGTCCGACGCGGGCGCCGCAGCCGGTGCCGTCGCTCCCGATCCGGAACCCGACGCGCCCGTCCGGCCGGGCCGGTCCACCTGGTCGAGCAGCTCGGCCGGCGGTCGCCCCTCGCCCGAGCCCTCGCGCCCGTACGAGGCCGCCACCGCGAGCCGGTCGACGAGGTCGTTCATCGGGTCGCCGCCGTGGCCCTTCACCCACTCCATCGAGAAGTCGGGCCGGTCGCGGAAGACCTCGACCAGCGGCTCCCACAGGTCGCGGTTCGCCACCGGCTTCTTCTGCGAGTTCTTCCACCCCTTCGCCAACCAGCTCCGCCACCACGAGTCGCGCCAGCAGTTGACGACGTAGGTCGAATCGGAGACCACGACGAGCGGGCCGTCGACGGCGCGGGTGAGCTCGAGCACCGCCCGGATCTCCATCCGCTGGTTGGTCGTGTCGGGGTCGTGGCCGGACGCCCAGCGACCGCCCTCGATCGCCCAGGCCCACCCACCGGGACCTGGGTTCCCGCGGCAGGCGCCATCGGTGTACGCACGGGTGCTGGACACGGCGCCCGACCCTACGCGGCCAGGACCACCCCGACGCGGTCCGTAGGCTGGCCGCGACGCCCCCCAGGAGGTCAGACGGTGATCATCGATGGGTTCGCCCACCAACTCCCCGACATCGACCCGGCCGAGACGGAGGAGTGGCTGGACTCGCTCGAGGCGGTGGTCGACCAGCGGGGATCGGCCCGGGCCCAGTACCTGATGGCTCGGTTGCTCCAGCGCGCGAGGGCGCTGTCGATCGGCACCCCGGCGTCGGTGAGCACGCCGTACGTGAACACGATCCCCGTCACCCAGGAGCCGTGGTTCCCCGGCAACGAGGACCTGGAGCGGCGCATCCGCCGCCACATCCGGTGGAACGCAGCGGCGATGGTCATCCGGGCGAACAAGCACGCCGACGGCATCGGCGGCCACCTGTCCACGTACGCGAGCTCGGCCGCGCTCTACGAGGTCGGCTTCAACCACTTCTTCCGTGGGCGCGCCGGCGACCAGCCCGGCGACCACGTCTACATCCAGGGGCACGCCGCGCCGGGCGTCTACGCACGGGCGTTCCTCGAGGGCCGCCTGACCGAGCAGGACCTCGACCGGTTCCGCTTCGAGATCGACCTGCCCGGCCGCACCGGCCGAGGCCTGTCGTCGTACCCGCACCCGCGCCTGATGCCCGACTTCTGGGAGTACCCGACGGTGTCGATGGGCCTCGGCCCGATCCTGTCGATCTACCAGGCGCGGTTCAACAAGTACCTCGACAACCGCCGCATCGACGACGCCGCGGCCAGCCGGGTCTGGTGCTTCGTGGGCGACGGCGAGGTCGACGAGCCCGAGACGCTCGGCGCGATCTCGCTGGCGGCGCGCGAGCAGCTCGACAACCTGACCTGGGTCATCAACTGCAACCTCCAGCGCCTCGACGGACCGGTCCGCGGCAACGGCAAGGTCATCCAGGAGCTCGAGGCGATCTTCCGCGGCAGCGGCTGGAACGTCGTGAAGGTCGTCTGGGGCGGCCGCTGGGACGAGCTGCTCGCCCAGGACAAGGACGGCGTGCTGCTCAACAAGATGAACACCACCGTCGACGGCGAGTTCCAGCGCTACGCGATCGAGTCCGGCGACTACATCCGCGATCACTTCTTCGGGCCCGACCCCCGTCTCCGCCAGATGGTCGAGCACCTCTCCGACGAGGACCTCCAGAAGCTGCCCCGCGGCGGCCACGACTACCGCAAGCTCTACGCCGCCTACGCCGCCGCGGTCGACACCAAGGGCCTCCCGACCGTCGTGCTGGCCAAGACCGTCAAGGGCTGGACGCTGGGGCCCGGCGTCGAGGCCCGCAACGCGACGCACCAGATCAAGAAGATGTCGGCCGAGCAGCTCATGGGCCTGCGCGAGCGGCTGCAGCTCGACGACGTGATCGACGACGAGGCGCTGGCCGACGGCGTGCCGCCCTACATCCGCCCGCCCGAGGGCTCCGAGGAGCTCGAGTACCTGCACGGCCGCCGCGCCGTCCTCCACGGCTACGTGCCGGCGCGCGAGGTGCGCGTCCGGCGGCGCCTCGAGCGCCCGTCGTCGGGCCCCTTCGACGAGCTCATGACCGGCTCCGGCGGTCAAGCCGCGTCGACCACGACCGCGTTCACCCGCCTGCTCCGCAACCTGTGCCGCGACGGCGAGTTCGGCCGCCGGGTGGTGCCGATCATCCCCGACGAGGCCCGCACGTTCGGGATGGACGCCCTGTTCCGCGAGCTCAAGATCTACGCCTCGCAGGGCCAGCTGTACGAGCCGGTCGACCACGACCTCCTGCTCTCCTACAAGGAGTCCCACGACGGGCAGATCCTCGAGGAGGGCATCACCGAGGCGGGCGGGCTGGCGAGCTGGACCGCGGCGGCCACGTCCTACGCCCACCGCGGCGTGCCCATGGTCCCGTTCTTCACCTTCTACTCGATGTTCGGCTTCCAACGGGTGGGCGACCTCATCTGGGCTGCGGCCGACGCCCGGGCCCGGGGCTTCCTCCTCGGCGCCACCGCGGGCCGCACGACGCTGCTCGGCGAGGGCCTGCAGCACCAGGACGGCCACAGCCACGTGCTGTCGTCGACCGTGCCGGTGTGCCGCTCGTACGACCCGGCGTTCGCCTACGAGATGGCGACGATCGTCCGCGACGGCATCGATCGCATGTACCCCGAGGCCGGGGCCGAGCACGGCGAGGACGTCTTCTACTACCTGACCCTGTACAACGAGAACTACCCGATGCCGCCGATGCCCGACGCGCTGGTCGAGGGCGTCGACGTGTCCGAGGGGATCATCCAGGGCGTCTACCCGTGGGCCGCCGCCCCCGAGGCGTCGGGCGCACGGGCGACGATCCTGTTCTCCGGTCCGACGTGGGGCACGGCGGTCGAGGCGCAGGGACTGCTGGCCGAGCACTACGACGTCGGCGCCGAGCTGTGGTCGGCGACGAGCTACCAGCAGCTCCGCGACGAGGCGATGGCGACCGAGCGCTGGAACGGCCTGCACCCGACCGAGGTGCCGCGCGTGCCGAAGGTGACCGAGCTGCTCGGCCACTCGTCCGGGCCCATCGTCGCGGTCTCGGACTACATGCGGCTCGTGCCCGACCAGATCAGCCGGTGGGCGCCGCGGCGGTTCGCGTCGCTCGGCACCGACGGGTTCGGCCGCTCCGACACCCGGGAGGCGCTGCGGCGCTACTTCGAGACGGACGCCCCGCACCTGGCGGTGGCGGTGCTGGGCCAGCTGTGCGGCGAGGGCACGGTCCCGGCGTCGACCGTGGCCGACGCGATCTCACGGTTCGGCGTCGATCCCGACCTGCCGGTGCCCTGGCACGGCTGAGCGGCGGCCGGGCCTCAGATCCAGTGCTGGGTGACGGCGAGCACGCCGACGCCGGCCCCGATCGCGAGCACGAGCAGCAGCATGGCGACCACGGCGACGGGGATGCCCGTGGAGTGGCCGACGCCGACGCGGGCGTCGTCCACGATCGCCACGTTGTCCCTGACCACGATGATCCTCGGTCGATGGCAGACGCCGCACTCGATCGCGTCGTCTCGCATGAGGAAGTGGCAGTGGGGACAGCTCTCCACGGATCTCGCTCCTGGTCGTCGTGACGGTTGAGCCTTCGGTGCCTGGGTGAGCCACCTTGAACACATCGGTCCGTCCGGCACGGGCGATCGGGCCGTACGACCCGGCCGGGAGACCGATCGACCCATCCCCTACGCTCCTCGCCATGACGGGTCCAGCGATCCCCATCACCGGTGACGAGGCGGCCGATCGCCTGCTCGAGGAGGACCCGCTGGCCCTGCTCGTCGGCATGCTCCTCGACCAGCAGGTGCCGATGGAGTGGGCCTTCCGCGGTCCGGCCACCCTCAAGGAGCGCCTCGGCGGCTCGCTCGACGCCACGTCGATCGCGGCGATGACCGAGGACGACTTCGTCGCGGTGTGCTGCGAGAAGCCGGCGATCCACCGGTTCCCCGCCGCGATGGGCCGGCGCATCCACTCGCTCTGCCTGGACCTCGTCGCCCACCACGGCGGCGATGCGTCGAAGCTCTGGGCCGACGACCCGACCGGGCCGGTGCTCTACGCCCGGCTCCGGGAGCTGCCCGGCTACGGCGACGAGAAGACGCGGATCTTCATGGCGATCCTGGCCAAGCGGCTCGGCATCCGCCCCGAGGGCTGGGAGGAGGTCGCCGCCCCCTTCTCGGACGAGCAGCCGCGATCTGTGGCCGACGTCGACTCCGAGGAGAACCTCGGCCGGGTCCGCGAGTGGAAGAAGATGATGAAGGCGGCCAAGAAGGCCAAGTCCGACCCCGTCGACTGACCGCCCGACCGCACGCGGTCAGGAACCGGCGACGACGTCGGAGATGTGCTGGCGCGACAGCCAGCCGAGCAGCACCGCCACCGCCCGTGGGTCGTGGCGCAGCTCGTGACCGGCGCCGTTGATCACGCGCAGCTCGGCCCGACCGTGCGCCGCGGCGATGGCCCGGCCGTCCTCGAGCGGGGTCAGGTCGTCGCTGTCGCCGTGCACGACGAGCAGCGGCCTCGGCGCCAGCTCGCGGGCGGCGGCGACCGGCCGCACCTCGCGCAGCTCGGCGGACCACCGGTCGAACGCCGGAGGGAAGTCGAGGTCCCGGATCACGCCGACCTGGCGGGCGTGCAGGAGCAGCCGGCGCGGGTGGCGGGCCCAGTCGTCGAAGTCGCCCGGCGCCGCCAGGGTGGCCACGCCCCGGACCGCCGGGTTCCGGGCGCCCTCGCACAGCGCGAGCGAACCCCCGGTCCCGGTGCCGCACACCCAGACGCCCGTGACGCCGAGCTCGGCGACGTGGTCGACCGCGGCGTGGACGTCGTCCAGCCAGCCCTGGAGCGAGAAGTCGCCCTCGGCCCCGCCGCAGCCGCGGAAGTTCATCGTCAGGACGACCCAGCCGAGCTCCGACGCGATCCGCTCGGCGAGCTCCGGGAACGACTTGCCGGACTGCTGGCTCTCCCGGCCCCGTGTGGGGAACCCGTGGCACAGCACGAGGCCCGGGGCGTCGTGGGCCGCGACCAGCGGCTCGGCGAGGTGGCCGCTCAGGACGAGGTCGCCCGAGCGGAACGAGTAGTCCATGACCGGGGGGCCCGCGGCCTCCGACCCGTTGGCGCCCTCGGGCCCCCGGGTGTCGGCGTCGCGGGCCTGGTCGGTCACGGATCCCTGCGCCTCAGGCGTCGCTGAGGTGCTTCTGCTTCCCGTAGAGGTGGTAGCCGCGGTTGCGGGCCTCGGCCAGGGTGTCCGGCGCGAAGCACAGGTACGTCTCGGCCGCCATCAGCTCCTCGATGAGGTGCTCGTCCTCGGGGCCGAGGCCGTCGACGTCGTAGACCACCTGGTTGCGCTTGTCGCCCACGTACCGGTGGTGCTCGAACTTGCCGGGACGGTCCATTCGTCGCTGCTCTCTCTCGTCGTGGGACCCGCTCGTCGGGGCACCCGATCGTAGGGGCTCGGGCCAGGTTCCCCCGCTCCCGGACGCTCAGTCCAGTTCCCCCGCTCCCGGACGCTCAGTCCAGTTCCCCCGCTCCCGGACGCTCAGTCCAGGTCGTCGGGGCCCGAGACCCGGGGCCCGATGGCCCCGATCGCCTCGTAGTAGCGCTCCTCGACGTCGAGCACGGTGACGACGTCGGCGTCCGCGATGTCGAGGCCCTGCTCCTCGAGCCGGCCGAGCACCCAGGCCACCGGCTCGTCGTCGGGCACGACGACCAGCGCGTCACCGATGTCGTCGGCCGTCCGGTCGGACGCCACGCCCTTCGACGCGAGGTAGTCGCAGTGCGCGAGCAGGACGGCGCGCACGTCGTCGTAGCTCAGCTCGGCGGTCAGGTCGTCGGGCAGCCGGTCGGCCACGAAGTCGACGGCCTCCTCGAGGTCGTAGACGCTGCGGCGCGGCCGCGTCGCCAGGCTGCCCGTCACCCCGCCGATCGTGACGGCGGCGATGACGAAGCAGACCAGGGCGGCGAGGACGATCCAGATCCACACGGCGGTGCGGCCCCGGGCGGGGACCCGGCCCCGGAGGGGCTCAGATCCCGATGCGCTGGGCGAGGAGCTCGCGGTGGTACGTCGGGTCGCCGAAGAGCAGCTCGGAGCTCTTGGCCCGCTTGAAGTACAGGTGCGCCGGGTGCTCCCAGGTGAAGCCGATGCCGCCGTGGATCTGGATGTTCTCGGCAGCGGCGTGGAAGTACGCCTCGGAGCAGTAGGCCTTCGCGAGCGAGGCCACCGACGGCAGCTCGTCGTTCAGCTCGGACGCGCACCAGCCGGCGTAGTAGGCGGCCGACTTGGCCGACTCGACCTCGAGCAGCATGTCGGCGCACTTGTGCTTGATCGCCTGGAACGAGCCGATCGGGCGGCCGAACTGCACGCGGTCCTTGGCGTACTGCACCGCGGACTCGAGGACCTCCTGCGATCCGCCGACCTGCTCTGCGGCCAGCGCGACGGCGGCGAGGTCGAGGACGGTGGAGAGCACGTCCCAGCCGCCGCCGTCGGTGCCGATGAGCGTGCCGGGCACGTCCGCGTACTCGAGGCGGGCCTGCTTGCGGGTCTGGTCCATGGTCGACAGGGCGGTGCGGGTGAGGCCGGGGGCGTCGCCGGCGACGGCGAAGAGGCTCACGCCCGCGTCGGTGCGGGCCGCCGTGATGATCAGGTCCGCGGTGTGGCCGTCGAGCACGTAGAGCTTCGTGCCGTCGATCTTCCAGGTGTCGCCGTCCGCCGTCGCGGTGGCGGTCACGGCCGACTCGTCCCACTTGCCGTTGGGCTCGGTGTAGGCGAGCGTCGCCACCGTCTCGCCCGAGGCGATCCCCGGCAGGTGCGCCTTCTTGGCGTCCTCGTCACCGGAGTGGATGAGGGTCTGGCCGGCGAGCACGACGGTCGAGAAGTAGGGGGCGCACAGCAGGCGGCGACCCATCTCCTCGAGCACGACGATCAGCTCCACGAAGCTGTAGCCCGAGCCGCCGTACTCCTCGGGGATCACCAGGCCCTGCAGGCCCATCTGCTCGGCCATCTGGGTCCACACCGCGGTGTCGTAGCCCGACTCGGTGTCCATCAGCTCGCGGACGGTCGGCTCGTCGGACTTGGCGCTGAGGAAGTCCCGGACGACCTTGCGGAGCTCTTCCTGCTCCTCGCTGAATGCGAAGTTCACTGCTATCCCCCTGGGTGCGTGGGCGTTCGTCGTTGCGGCGGAGGTTCTACACCGACCCGACGCCGGCCGCACGCCATCTCATGTCCACATGTGTACATCGAGCGTCCGTGACGCCCGCCGCACCCTGTAGGGATCGCCGAGGGGCGCCGATATCGTTCGAGGGGAGCCGAGAGGGAGCGCCCCGATGTCAGAACCCACCGCCGACACCGACCTGCCGGGAGCCGACGGGCCCGGACTGCTCCGGCCCGGCCCCGACGGCAACGGCTCCCGCCCTCGGACCGGGAGGGTGGGCTACGCCCCGGGCGTCTACGACCTGTTCCACGTCGGGCACCTCAACATGCTGCGCAACGCCTCGCAGTTCTGCGACTACCTGATCGCCGGCGTGGTGAGCGACGAGATGGCGCAGCGGAACAAGGGCAACCGGCCCGTCGTGCCGCTCGACGAGCGCCTGGAGATCGTCGGCAGCATCCGCTGGGTCGACGAGGCGGTCGCCGAGGACGTGCCGCACAAGCTCGAGATGTGGGAGCGCCTCCGCTTCGACGTCATCGTCAAGGGCGACGACTGGAAGGGCACCGACAAGGGCGACAAGTTGGAGTCCGACTTCGCGGCCCACGGGGTCGAGGTCGCCTACGTGCCCTACACCCAGCGGACGTCGAGCTCCATGCTCCGCCGCATCCTCGAGCGCGAGCTCGAGGGCTCCTGACCGGGCAACCTGAGATCACCCTCCAACACGCTGGGTGGTTCTCCCCGTTCCGCCGCGGACCATGCGCGTCCGGGCATCGAGCCTCTCAGCCACGGTCCGTCACAGAGCTGTCATGGTTGCACCCTTGTGATTCGTGGCAAACATGTTTCATCCGCAACACAACCGCAACATCCTCGGATAGGCTGCCCCGAGTTGGGGGATCGAGAGATCGACGCTCAACCTCTGCCGGTGATGGGTCGATGGACCCAGAAGCCGGGTCCGCCCCAAGGGAGAGCTCCAGTTGCAGCACCGCACCCAGATCGTCACGTTGGCCTTCGCCGTCACCCTCCTCGCCGCGGCGTGCTCCGGCACGCCGACGTCGAACGTGAGCGGCAGGACGTCGACCACGACCACGGTCGCCGGTCGCCCCTCGGCGACGACGACCACCACGGCCGCCACCCGTCCGGTCACCCCGGCCCCGTCCCCCGCCCCCTCGGCGCCGAGCCAGGTCGTCGGCGTCGGCACCACGCTCGGCTCGACGAACTACCCGGTGCCCGCCGGGGCGCTCGTCGTGGCCACCAACGGCAGCGACAGCAACCCCGGCACCGCCGCGGCGCCGCTGCGCAGCCTCGGCCGGGCCGTCGCCGTGGCGCCCTCGGGCGCCACGATCGTCGTCCGCGCCGGGAGCTACCACGAGTCGGTCACGATCCCGTCGGGCAAGGCCCTGACCGTGCAGAACTGGCCGGCTGAGGCCGTCTGGTTCGACGGCAGCGAGCCCATCAGCGGCTTGGTCGCCGACGGCGCCCGCTGGCGCAAGGACGGCTGGACCGCCAGGTTCGACCACTCCCCCACCTACACCCGGGGCGCGGCCGACAGCTCGCAGGCCGCCTGGGGCTTCGTCAACGCCAGCTTCCCGATGGCCGCCCACCCCGACCAGGTGTGGATCGACGGCCAGGCCCAGGCCCAGGTGGCGTCGGTCGCGCAGGTCGGCGCCGGCAGCTTCTACAAGGACGACGCCGGCAACCGCCTCTACCTCGGCACGAACCCCGCCGGCCGCGACGTGCGCGGCGCCACGCTCGTGAAGGCGCTGTCCATCCGCGGCGCCGGCTCGACGGTCCGGGGCCTCGGCTTCCGCCGCTACAGCCCGTCGGTGCCCGACATGGGCGCCATCACCGCCGAGGCGCCCAACATCACGCTCGAGCACCTCGTCGTGACCGACATGGCGACGACCGGCGTGAGCGTCCTCGCCAGCGGCGGCACGCTGCGCAACCTCGACGTGTCGCGCTGCGGCATGCTCGGCATCCACGCCAACTACGCCGACGGCATCAAGGCCCTCGGGGTGATCGCCCAGCGCAACAACACCGAGCGGTTCAACAGCGCCCCGGTGTCGGGTGGCTTCAAGGTGACCCGCACCCGCGGCGTCACCGTCGCCAAGAGCGTGTTCCGCGACAACCAGGGTCCGGGCTTCTGGGCCGACGAGTCGGTCTACGACGTCAAGGTCACCGGTTCCGACATGATCGGCAACAGCGGGCACGGCACCTCGATCGAGCTGTCCGCCAAGGCGCTCTTCGCCGACAACGTCGTGTCGGGCAACGGGGGCAACGGCATCAAGGTCAACGACACGTCGGACGTGACGCTGGTGAACAACACGTTCGTCGGCAACAACCGGCCGGTGAACATCGTCCAGGACAACCGCCGGGCCGCCGACCGCTCGACGCCGGGCCATGATCCCCGCCAGCCGTTCCCGGACCCGACCATGACCTGGATCAACGGCCCGGTGCTCGTGCAGGGCAACGTGATCTCGGCGCCGAGCGCCGGCAACTGCCTGCTCTGCGTGGAGGACTACTCCAAGCAGTTCACGGCCGAGCAGCTCAGGATCTCGGCCACCGGCAACGCCTACCACCGGACGGTCGCCAGCTCGCCGTCGTGGCTGATCGTGTGGTCCCGGGGCGCGACGAACCCGGCGACGTTCAACGACCTCTCGACGTTCCAGGCCGGCACCGGTCAGGAGGCCGCCGGGCGCATGACGACCGGCACCGCCCTCACAGATGCGGCCGGCAAGGCCACCGCGACCGGCACGCAGCTCGCCTCGTCGGCGCCGCCGCTGCCCGCATCGGTCGCGACGGTGATCGGGCAGAGCACCGGCGTCCGCCAGTACGGCGCCTTCCGCTGAGGCAGCCGCCTCGCCCCGGTCAGGCCAACGCCGTCGGGGCGAGCGACCGCAGCTGCTCGAAGATCTCGGACCGGTAGCGCGCCGGGGAGTACCGCTCCTCGGCGCGTGCCGCGTCCGTGATGGCGAGCCGGCGCACCTCGTCCCAGTGCTCGACCAGGTCCTCGACGGCGTCGGCGAACGCCGCGGGCCGGCCGGGCGGCACCGAGCGGGCGGCCTGCGCGCCGGCCACGGCCTCGAGGAGGCCGCTGCTGGCGCTCGCGATCACCGGCCGCCGGGCGAGGGTGCCCTCGACGGCGGTGTTCCCGAACGGCTCGTCCCCCCGTGACGGCACGAGGAGGACGTCGGCCTCGGCCAGCAGGGGCCAGATGTCGCCGACGTAGCCGTGCAGCGTGACCGCCGCAGGGTCGTCGAGCGCGGCGATGCGCCGGGCCATGTCGGTCTCGACGTGCTCGTAGCCGGGGTAGATCGACCCGGCGACGTCGAGCCGGACCGGCCGCCCACGGCGCTGCAGCTCGGCGACCGTGTCGAGGGCGTCGAGCACGCCCTTGCGCTCCGACAGGCGGCCGACGAACAGCAGGCGGACCGGACCGTCGATCGCCGGACGGGGGTCGACCGGCGCCGCCGGACCGACCACGCCGTTGTAGACGACGGTGCTGCGACGGGCGAGGCGACCGATGACGTCGGTCAGGACCCTCTCCGAGAACCGGCTGTTGACGACCAGCCGGTCCGCCAGCAGCAGCGGGCTGGCGAGCGCGGTGCGGATCGGCCGCGACGGCGCGGACTCGGCCTCGTGGACGTGGCACACCGAGGGCACGCGCGCCGCCTTCGCGAGCGCCAGCCACTCGGGGGCCGTCAGCGTGCTGAGGTACAGGACGTCGGGGCGCAGCTCCTTGAACAGCGCCATGCCGGGCCGGGCCGAGGCGATGGCGTCGCCGGCGAGGGCCACGACGCCCCTGGGCGAGAGGTAGGCGCGCCGCAGGACCGGCGTCCGGCACAGCCGCACCTCGGCGCCCCGCTCCTCGATGAGCGGCAGCAGCGGACCGGACTCGGGCAGCGTGACCACGGTGCGGTGCCCGCGCTCGACGATCGCGTCGATGCTCTCCAGCAGCATGCGGTCCGAGCCGTAGAGGTCGGGGCTGGGGTGGGCGACCAGGACGGTGCCGCTCATGCAGGCACCGCGGCGGGCCGGTCGGAGCCGACCGCCTCGGTCGTCGGCCCGGCGACGGCGGACCGGGCGCTGCGGAGGGCGACGACGTACCAGCCGATGGACATGAACAGCCACGTGCTGGCGAAGTTCGCGAGCGAGCCCGCGCCCTCGTAGAAGATCGAGTCGACCAGGATGAACGTGATCACGCCGAGCAGCAGCGCCCGGTCGAGGGCCAGGTTCCGCGGTCCGGTCTTCGGCAGCCGTCGGACGCCGAGGATGAGCGACAGGACCATCGCGGCCCACACGACCAGGCCGACGATCCCGAGCTCGACGAGCACGTTCACGATCGCGTTGTGGCCGCCGCCCAGGCCCGTCTCCGCGTAGAAGATGCCGCGCGACGCGGTGATGCCGTTGCCGAACATCGGCTGCTCCTTGACGGCCTCGAAGGCCACGTCCCAGAGCTCGGTCCGGTTGTTGAGCGACGTGAGCTGCGCGGCGTCCTCGCCCCGCTCGAAGTAGGTCGTGATCTGCTGGCTCGCCAGGATGGCCACGCCGGCGAGGAGCACCAGGCCGACCAGCGCGATCTCGATCAGGGCCCGGCCCCGCCGCGACGACAGGATGACGACGCCCGCGCCGCAGACGGCGCCAAGGATGGCGCCGCGGGTCTGGGCGGCGAGCGCTCCCCCGGCGACGATGGCGAGCAGGACCCAGTAGGTGGGCGCCGACCACCGCGGCCCGGGGCGGTCCTTGCGACCACCGGCCACGTAGCCGACGGCCACGACGGCGGCCAGGCCGGTCATGGCGCCCGACACCGTGGGGTGCACCGCGAGCCAGGTGAAGCGGCCCTCCTGGATGGCGTTGATCGGCGGGCTCGGCCGGGCCAGGCCGTAGAGCACGCCGGCCGCGATCAGCAGCAGGTAGAGGTGGGCGAACCGGTGGAACTGGGCCCGGCCGCCGTCCATGCAGCCGACGACCACCGCGCCGAGCAGGATCGTCGCCTGGAGGCACCGGACGACGGCGTACTGCGGGTACGGCGTGTATCCGATCGACAGCACGGCCAGGCCGACGAGGCAGGCTGCGAGGAACAGCGGGACGGGCACCCGCCGCAGCTTGGGCACGCGGAAGCGGTCGAGCACCAGGTAGCCGGCGACCACGGCGTACAGCGCGAGCTCGATCAGGATGGCCGAGTCGATCCCGCCGCCGAGCGCCTGTCCGGGCGGCCGGGTGCGGTACTTGAAGTCGCTGCCGACGATGAAGGCGACGCCCGCGAACGCCAACCACCAGTCGTCCACGAGCCGGAGGAACCGGCTGGCGATGGATCCCTTCGCCGCAGCCACCCCGTCAGGATAGGTGGTCGTCGGCGTGGTCCGACTCGGGGTCCCAGCGGGCTGGCGGTGGTGGGACGCGGCGTGCACCCGCCACGAGCGGCGAGTCGGAGCCGGGCGCGGGGTCGGGTCCGTCCGGCGCGCCGGGGGACGGCGAGGGCGCCGGACCGCGGTCGAGGCGCACGCCGGTCCGGGACGGGGCGGTGGGGTCGAGCGGCCGGCGAGGCGGCCGGCCGGAGGCCCAGCCCCCCTCCCCCGCCTCGACGGGTTCGGGCGGCAGCAGCGGGGCGAGCGGTGGCGCGTCCCACGATGCGCCCAGCGCGCCGCGCGGTCCCCAGCCGATCGTGGCCACACCGCCGGTGCCCCATCCGTGCTCGGGCAGGGCGCCGTCGCGCCCGGTCGGCACCTCCGGGACCGGGCGGCGCCCGCCGGGCTGGGTGTCGCCGACTGCCGCACCGTCGATGTCGGCGTCCGCGGCGCCGGCATCCTCGGCGTCTGGTCGCGCAGCACCGGCGCTGCGGGCCCGCTGCGCCTCCAGCGCCGAGCCCTCCTCCTCGCGAGCAGTGGGCACGAGGATGAACTGGCGGGCGACGACGCCCATTGCGAGCGAGCCGAGCGCCATCGCGTACGGGGCGAAGGCGACATCGGCCTGCGCCACCCGCAGCACGAGGAACAACGAGGTCAGCGACACGGCCGCCTCGACGACGCGCAGGCCCATCATGGCCGCGTGACGGCCGCGGACCGCGGCGAGGCTGCCGTAGGGCATGAGCACGGCGCTAGCGGCCGCGTACGCGCACCAGCCGAAGACAGCGATCGGATCGAGCTCGAACTTGCCGTCGGTGATGACCGAGCCGAACGTCGGCAGCAGCGCCACCGAGGCGACGCCGAGGCCGAGCGACAGGCCGACGAGCATCGCCGTGCCCCGGTCGGCGAGCGGGATGAGCTGGCGCAGCGTCGAGGACCGCCGGTGGGCGTACGACGCGAACAGGAAGCTGCCGACGCCGTTGACGATGAGCATCGCCGGCGCGGCGTAGACCCGCGCCGCCTCGAGCTCGCCGAACAGCGTCGTGCCGACGGCGACGATCACGATCGTGCGGACCGCCGCCATCATCGCCGGGCGCACGCCCTGCTGGGCCGCCCGCCAGCCGCCGTAGTGGATCACGCTGCGCCACTCGCTGTGGCGCATGGAGGCCCACCACCGCTCCGCCCGGGGCAGGAGGACCACGCCGACGAGCAGGCCGCAGAGCTGGGCGACCACCAGCGACGACAGGAGGTCGCGCATGACGAGCTCGCCGTCGAGCACCTTGAACACCGTCAGCCACGTCGCGGTGACGACCAGGCACGTGGCGTCGACGGCCACGACGAACCAGAAGCGGAGCGACGCCATCAGCATCCGGCGGATGAGCTCCTCGAGGACGAAGATCGCCGTCGCGAGGCCGAAGATCGGAGCGAGGTCCCACTCGATCAGGCCCGTCGCGCCCGAGATGCCGCAGGCGAGCAGGCCGCCGAGGCAGGCGATGCCGAGCGCCACGACCTGCAGCCCGCCTCGCACCCGCTCGGTGTGGCGGTCGAGCACGGTCAGCGAGTCGCCGACCAGGCCGGTCGTGACCGCCGTCGACAGCACGACGCAGCTGTACAGCAGCGCGAAGACGCCGAGGCCGGCGGCGCTGAGCTCCCTCACCGCGATGATCTGCAGCAGGAAGCTGGTCATCGACTGCACCACCTCGGCGGAGATGGCAGCCGCAACCTTCTGGACCTTCGCGACGACGCGGGACAGGCGGCCCGTGGGCTGTGCCACGGCAGGCTCGCCGTGGAGCTGCTCCCGTCCGACCTCGGAGGTGGTCATCGTCGCTTCAGTGTTCCAGTCACGTCGTGGGGGCGGTGGTCGTGCGGGCCCTGGGTGTCGCCCTGGTGATCGGGCCCGAACGTCGCAGGCCCGTCGGGTGCGCCTCGCGCACCCGACGGGCCCGTGACCTCGGTGTCGAGGGACGTGTCCGTCAGCCCAGCGGGCCGGCGGTGAAGTTGTCCACGAGGAGGGTCATCGGCGCGTTGGTCGCCGTGCCGGAGAGGTAGGACCAGATTCCCACACCACCGGCGGCCTGGAGGGCGGCGGTCGTGTCGGCGCTGCTGAGCTGCCAGGCGGCGGGCTCGGCCGTGCCGTCCTTCCAGACCTTGGCGGCCAGGTTGGTGGTCCCGGTGCCGCTGACCTGGAACCGGACCTTGAGCACCTCGTTGGCGTTCCAGGTCAGGCCGGGGACGGTGGCGATGCTCTGGATGACGGTCTCGGTGCCGTTGACGACCCTGACCAGCTGCGCCGTGACGGCGCCGCCGGTCTGGACCCGCAGCTTGAGGCGGTAGTCGTTGCTGGCGTCGATCCGCCGGCCGACGACGGCGACGTAGGAGCCGCCGCCCGTCTGGGCCTTGTCGAAGGCGAGGTCCGCCTTGACGTCGACCGCCGACTGCGAGACCGAGTTCAGCGACGCGTTCCGGTTGGCACCGGCCGCCATCGAGATCCGGCCGACGCCGCCCGACACCGAGTAGTTCGACGCCGTGCTGGTGACGCTCCAGGCCCCGCCCACGTCCGCGGTGCCCCAGCCGTTCGAGGCCGTGCGGGCGAACGCGTCCTGGGCGAAGTTGGTGGGCGCCGGGGCGCTGCTCACCGTCACCTGGCGGGTGGTGGTGGCCGTGGCGCCGTCGTCGTCGGTCACCGTGAGGGTGATCGTGTACGTGCCGCCGGTGGCGTACGCGTGGTTCGCCGTGGCGCCGGTGCCGTTGGCCGTGCTGTCACCCCAGTTCCAGGAGTACGAGGCGATCGTGCCGTCGGTGTCGGACGAGCCGCTGCCGTCGACGTTCGCCGTCAGGTTGCTGGTGCCAGTGGTGAACGAGGCCGTCGGGGCGACGTTCGCAGGGGGCGGCGTGACGCCGCCGACCGGGCCGGCGACGAAGTCGTCGACCGACATCACGATCGGGCCGTTCGTGGAGGTGCCGGACAGGTAGTCCCAGATGCCGACCGAGCCGCTGGCCTGCAGGGCCGCCGTCGTGTCGGTGCTCTGGAGCTGCCAGGCGCCGGGCTCGGCGGTGCCGTCCTTCCACACCTTGGCGGCGAGGTTGGTCGGGTTGGTGCCCGTCACCTGGAACCGGACCTTCAGGAACTCGTTGGCGTTCCAGGTGAGGCCCGGGACGGTCGCGAGGTTCTGGATCACGGTCTCGGTGCCGTTGACGATCCGGACCAGCTGCGCCGAGACGACGCCGCCGGCCTGGACCCGCAGCTTGAGGCGGTAGTCGTTGGTGGCGTTGACCCGCCGACCGAGGACCGCCACGTAGGTGCCGCCGCCGGTCTGGGCCTTGTCGAAGGCGATCCGGGTGCTGACCTCGGTGTCGGTCGCGGCGACCGAGTTGAGGGAGATCGTCCGGCTGGCGCCGGCGGTGACCGACACGAGGCCGACGCCGCCGGTCACGGAGTAGCCCGCAGCCGTCCCGGTACCGGTCCAGGCGCCGCCGAGCTCGGCCGAGCCCAGCCCGTTCGAGACGGTGCGGCTGAACGTGTCGGCGGCGTAGTTCGACACCGTCGGGGCGTTGACCGTCACCTGGCGGGTGGTGGTCGCCGTGGCGCCGTCGTCGTCGGTCACCGTGAGGGTGATCGTGTAGGTACCGCCCGTGGCGTAGGAGTGCGTGGCGGCGGCGCCGGTGCCGGCGGCCGTGCTGTCACCCCAGTTCCACGAGTACGAGACGATCGTGCCGTCGGTGTCCGAGGACGCCGAGGCGTCGACGGCGGCGGTCAGGTTGTTGGCGTTCGCCGTGAACGAGGCCGTCGGGGCGACGTTCGCCGGCGGGGCGTTCACCGTCACCTGGCCGGTGATGGTGCCCGTGGCGCCGTCGTCGTCGGTGACCGTCAGCGTCACCGTGTAGGTGCCGGCGATCGCATACGTGTGGCTCGAGGTCGCACCGGTGGTGGTGGCGCCGTCGCCCCAGTTCCACGAGTACGACACGACCGAGCCGTCGGGGTCGGACGAGCCGCCGCCGTTGACCTGCGCCGAGAGGAACGAGGTGCTCGAGGTGAACGACGCCGTGGGGCTGATGTTCGCCGGCGGCGGGTTCGTCACCGTGACCGGGTGGGTCACGGAGTGCGTTGCGCCGTCGTCGTCGGTCACCGTCAGCGTCACCGAGTAGGTGCCGCCGGTGGCGTAGGTGTGGTTCGGGGCCACGCTGGCGCTGCCCGTGCTGTCGCCGAAGTCCCAGCTGTAGGACACGATCGTGCCGTCGGGGTCCGAGGACAGGGTGGCGTCGAAGTTCGCCGTGAGGTCCGTGTGACCGGAGGTGAACGACGCCGTCGGGGCGACGTTCGGCGGGGCCTGCACGGTGATGCCCTCGGTGTGGGTCGCCTGACCGCTGCGGTCGTCGATCACCGTGAGCTTCACCGTGTACGGGCCGGGGGCGGCGTAGGTGTGCGAGGCCGTGGCGCCCGAGCCCTGCTGGCCGTCACCGAAGTCCCATGCGTAGGACTGGATGGTGCCGTCGGGATCGGTGGAGCCGGTGGCGTCGAAGTTCGCCGTCAGGTTCGTCGTCGACGAGGTGAACGTCGCCGTGGGGAGGACGTTCGGCGGCAGGGTGGCCGTCACCGGGTGGGTGACGGTGTTCGTGCCGTTCCGGTTGTCGGTGACGGTCAGCGTCACGTTGTAGGTCGCCGCCGCGGCGTAGGTGTGCGACGGGGCGATCCCGGTGCCGGTCGTGCCGTCGCCGAAGTCCCACGAGTAGCTGACCACCGAGCCGTCGGCGTCGGTCGACGTGCTGGCGTCGAAGTCGGCCGACAGGTGGTTCGTCGTCGTGGTGAAGGCCGCGGTCGGCAGCTGGTTCGCCGCGAGGACCGTGATCTGGGCCGACGTCGTGGCGGTGCCGCCACGGTTGTCGGTCACCGTCAGCGTCACGTTGTACGTGCCGCCGGCGACGTAGGTGTGGTTCGCCGTCGCCGTGGCACCCGAGGTGCTCTGGCCGTCGCCGAAGTTCCAGGCGTAGTTCACGATCGACCCGTCGGGGTCGAGCGAGTTGCCGGCGTCGAAGCTGGCGACGAGGTCGGTCGCGCCGGCCGTGAACGAGGCCGTCGGGTTGACGTTCGGGGCCTGGCCGCCCGCGGCGGTCCAGTGCGACACCACCGTCTGCGGCGACACCACCGTGGAGTAGACCGCGGCCTCGTCGATCAGGCCGATGTAGTTGCGGTCGCCGTCCCAGATGTTGTCGGTGCCCAGGCGCCAGTAGCCGTTGTAGCTCTGCTGGACCGAGGCCGTGCCCGAGGCGACGAGCGCACCGTCGACGTACATCTTCTGCTCACCCGGCTGCTGGGTGACGACGACGTGGTGCCACTGGCCGTTGTTGACGGCCATCGGCGAGTCGATCGTCGAGGCGACGCCGGTCCACACGCCGTAGCGCAGGCGGCCGTCGCTCAGCAGGTACAGGTGGCGGTCGTAGTTCGAGCTCGTCTGGCCCGTGCCGTCACCGAAGCCGATGATGCGGCCGCCGTTCGTGTCGGTGGTGCGGATCCAGGTCTCGAGCGAGAACGTGGTCGGGTTGCTGTACTGCGTGGTCCCGACGACGCGGTCGTTGCTGCTGTTGAAGTTGACCGAGCTGCCGGTCGGGTCCGCCGGGGAGGCGGCGCCGAGCCACGCCGTGCCGGTCGCCGTGGCGGCCTGCTCGTTGGTCATGCGGTTCGAGGCCGCGCTGCCCGACGTCTCGTTGAGGCGCAGGTAGATGTCCGGGTTGGCGTCCCAGACGACGCCGCCGTAGGTGTCGGTCGGTCGCGTGGGCCACGTCGGCGTGTAGCCGCCGGTGAGGTAGTGGGCCCGGATCTGGTCCTGCGTGAGCTGGCCCTGGTAGACGGCCACCTCGTCGATCGTTCCGGCGAAGGCGTCCGACGTGGGGGCGGACGGCCACGAGTTGAGCTCGTCACCGCCGACCCGCCAGTAGCCCGACATCGCCTCGGCGGACGTGGCCGACGCATCGGTGCCGATCAGCTTGCCGTCGACGTAGAACTTCATGCCGGACGGACCCAGCTGGCCGACGGCGTGGTGCCACTGGTTGTTGTTGTACGACGTCGACGTGGCGATCGTGCGGGTCGAGCCGTTGTAGACGCCGAAGCGCAGCTGGCCGCCGTTGGTCATGTAGATGTGGCGGTCGTAGCTGCTGCTGAGACCGGTGCTGCGGTTGCCGTAGCCGACGATCTTGCCGCCGCGGGTGGTGTTGGTCTTGAACCACGCCTCGACGGTGAAGTCCTGCGGGGCCTGCTGGGCGCTGCCGGTGGTCGTGCCCGGGACGCTGCCGCTGCCCGGGAACGTGGTCGACGTGTCGGTGTCGCCGATCAGGGCGCCGGCCACGTTGCGGGTGGCCGCCGAGGCGAGCGTGAGGTCGTCGGCGCCGACCTGGTCGTAGCCGATCGTGCCGGTGGGCTCACCCAGCCGCCAGTACTTCGTGGGCGAGTCGGCCATGACCGCGTTGCGGTAGGCGCTCGAGGTCGCGGTGCCCTCGGGGATGGTCCCCGTGGTAGGCAGGCTCGCGAAGCCGTTGTTCCACGGGTCGCGGACCCGGATGCGGTAGGTCTGGGTGGAACCGGGGGGCGCCGTCGTGTCGACGAAGGCCATCTTCGGGCGGGTCCACCAGTTCGACTTGTCGAAGGTGATCGTCTTGAGGACGGTCGAGGTCGCGACCGTGTCGCCGCGCAGGACCTCGTAGGTCAGGCGGGCGTTGTCGCGGTCCCAGGCGCCCTGCCAGGAGACCCGGAGCGAACCCGGCGAGATGGCGACCAGCGTCGGCGTCAGCTCGGGGTAGCCCTGGATCGCGTCCTTGTTGGGGGCGATCGTCTTGGTGGCGAAGCGGGCGAGGCCCTGCTGGTTGGTGCCGTTCACGCGGGGGAACTCACCGCCGAGCACCAGGTACTGGCTGTTGCCCTCGATGGTCCACGCCGCCTGGGCCTGGCCGGTGAAGGTGCCCTGCGCCAGCGTGGGCAGCCAGTGCAGCTGCTGCGCCCGGGGCAGGCCGTTGAGCTTGCCGCCGACGACCTTGGCGCCGGTCGGGTCGGGGTAGATCGTCTCGGCCTGGGCCCGCTGGAACGTCCAGGGGTCCTCCTGCGGGTGACCGCCGACCGAGGAGCAGTTGTGCGAGTGGCTGACGTTGTAGAGCACGTTGCCCTGGGCGTACGAGTCGTAGTGGTCGCCGAGGCAGCCGCTCGCCCACTGGAGGGCGCCGGTCGCGGCGTCGGCGGCGAACGTCGCCTCGAGGTTGCCGTCGGTGACCGAGGTGGGCTGCCCGTTGACGAGGTACGTCACGCCGGTGCCGAAGACCTGGTTGCCGTTCGTGGAGAGGCTGGAGATGTAGGCGTCGGGGCCGTAGTTGCCGATGATCTGGTTGGCGGCCCACGGCACGGTGGCGCCGGTCACCGGGTCGACGGCGCCGAGGCCCTCGACCGGGGTGTCGTTGAGCGTCTGGAACTTGCCGCCGACGACGACGGGGCCGTTCGGGGCCACGATCGCGTGCGCCTCGAGCTCGACGCTCGGCGCCCACTGCAGCAGCGCCCCGGTGCTGGCGTTGACGGCCGCGAGTCGGGAGCGGAGCTGGTTGCTGACCACGGTGAACGCGCCGGCGAGGTAGAGCGTGTTGCCCGACACGGCGAGGTCGTTCACGTTGGCGTTGACGTTCGGGTTGAACGACCGCAGCGCACCGGTGGTCGCGTCGAACGCGGCCAGCCGGTTGCGGGTGGTGGTGCCGTTCACCTGCGTGAAGTCACCGCCGACGAAGATCGTCGTGCCGTCGGCCGAGGCGGCGATCGTGCGGCCCTGCGCGTTCAGCGACGGCGACCACGTGGTGATGAGCGCACCGGTCGTCAGGTTGAAGGCGAGGACGTTGCCGCGGGGCGTCTCGTTGGTGCCGGCGGCGGAGCCGGCCGGGCGCGCGGACGTGAACGAGCCGGTCGCGTAGACGGTGTTGCCGACGACGACCGTATCCCACACGACGCCGTTGATCTGCACCGTGGGCAGCAGGTCCGCGGCGACGGTCTCGGGCTCGGCCGGGTCGATCGGGGCGGTGTCGGCGCCGGCGACGCCGGTTCCGGCGGCCACGGCGAAGACCGACGTGACCATGAGCGCGGCGACCATCGCGGCGATGCGCCGCATCCAGGTGCCGTGGGGCGACTCGGACGTACCTGACATCTCTCGCTCTCTCCCAGCAAGGTCGGCTGGCGTCGGACGCGGCTCGGGGTACGAGCCGGAGGTCGTCCGGGCCTGGGGGTGACCTTCCCTCTCTCGGACACCGCCGGGGTGCGGTGTCGCCTCGTTGAACGTACTTCTCGTGTGTGACGCCGAGAAGTGGGCAAAAGGCCCCCAGCCACTGGCCGTGGCGGGGGGACCACGCTCGATCGACAATCTACGGGGATCGCTTGTGAAATCCGTCAGGGTCCCTTCAGATCCCCGTGGTGCCAGGCCCCGATCGTCCGATCGTCCAGGCGTGGGACGACCTGATCCGGCCCTCGCGACCGGATCGGTGGTGGGCCGTCCGACCCACCACCGACCCGGTCGCCGTCCTCGACCGGCTCAGGCTGCGCTCCCTCCCGCTCAGGCCACAGGGCTGCCTCTCGTTCAGGCCACCGGGCTGCCTCTCGTTCAGGCCACCGGGCTGCCTCTCGTTCAGGCCACCGGGCCGGCCACCAGATCGTCGACCGAGAGCGTGACCGGGGCGTTCGTCGACGAGCCCGACAGGTACGCCCACACGCCGACCGAGCCGGCTGCCTGCAGCGCCGCCGTCGTGTCGGTCGTCTGCAGCTGCCACGCCGAGGGCTCGGCGCTGCCGTCGAGCCAGACCTTCGCGGCCAGGGCGGTCGTGCCCGTGCCGGTCGCCTGGAAGCGGACCCGCAGCACGTCGCCGGCGCCGACGGTCAGTCCGGGCACGGTGGTGACCGTCTGGACCGCCGTCTCGGTGCCGCCGACGACCCGGACGATCTGGGCCGTCACCGCGCCGCCGGCCTGGACCCGCAGCTTCATCCGGTAGTCGTTGCTGGCGTCGACCCGTCGGCCGATCACCGCGAGGTAGGTGCCGCCGCCGGTGGCCGCCTTGTCGAGCGACAGCTTCGCCGACACCTCGGTGTTGGCCTGGCGGACCGACTCGAGCGTGGCGAGGCGCGTCGCGCCGGCGCTCATCAGCATGCGGCCGGCGCCGCCCGACACCGTGTAGTTCGAGGCGGTCCCCGACACGGTCCACGCGCCGCCCGCGTCCGCCGTGCCGAACCCGGAGGCGACCGTCCGACCGAACGCGTCGGTGGCGTACAGGACCGGCGCCGCGCCCACGGTGACCGTGCGCGTCGTCGAGGCGGTCGCCCCGTCGTCGTCGGTCACCGTCAGCGTGATCGTGTAGGTGCCCGCCGCGGCGTAGGTGCGGCTGGCCGTCGCCCCGGTGCCCGTCGTGCCGTTGCCGAAGTTCCAGGCGTACGACACGACCGAGCCGTCGGCGTCCGACGACGCCGAGCCGTCCACGTTCACCGTGAGGTTGCTGGTCGACGTCGTGAAGCTCGCCGTCGGCGGCTGGTTCGTCGGCACCGGCGCCGACACCGTGACCGACCGGGTCGTCGAGGCCGAGGCCCCGTCGTCGTCGGTCACCGTCAGCGTCACCGTGTAGGTCCCGGCCGCGGCGTAGGCGTGGCTCGAGGTCGCGCCCGACGTGGTCGCGCCGTCGCCCCAGTTCCAGGCGTACGAGGTGATCGAGCCGTCGGGGTCGGAGGAGCCCGTGCCGTTCACCGAGGCGGTGAGGTTGCTCACGCCGGTGGTGAACGACGCCGTCGGCGCCACGTTGCCGACGGCGCCGCGGGCCACGTTGTAGTGGTTCGCGGCCTGGGCCACGGACAGCTCGGTCGGGTACACCGCGACCTCGTCGAGCGTGCCGGCGAAGGCGTTGCTCGTCGGGCGCGACGGCCAGCTGTTCAGCTGGTCGCCACCGACCCGCCAGTAGCCCCAGTAGGCGCCGGCGGAGCGGATCCCGGTGTTGGCCCCGACCTGCGCGCCGTCGACGACGAGCCGGATGCCCGACGGGCCCATCGACGCCACGACGTGGTGCCACTGGCCGTTGTTGTACCCGGTGCCGCTCTGCAGGACGGTCGCGTTGGTGGCGCCGAACCGGATCCGGCCGCTGTTGTCCATGTAGACGCTGCGGTCGTTGGTCGTGCTGTTGCCCGTGTTCGAGCTGCCGAAGCCGATGATCTTGCCGCCGCGGGTCGTGGTCGTGCGGAACCACGCCTCGACGCTGAACACCTGCGGCGCCGAGATGCGGGTGGCCGTGGTGCCGGGCACCGTGGCCGAGCCGTTGAAGGTCGTCGCCGTGTTGGCGTCGCCGCTGACCGCCCCCGCGACGTTGCGGGTGGTGCCCGACAGCGTCAGGTCGTTGCCGGTCGCGGCGTCCCAGCCGACGGTCCCGGAGCTCTCACCGAGCCGCCAGTGGCGGTTCGCCCCGTCCGACGCGACGGTCGCGGCGTAGGCGCCGAACGTCGCCGTGCCCGACGGGACGGTGGTCGTCGCGGTGGCCGACGGGATGACGTTGCCGAACGGGTCCCGGACCCGGACCCGGTAGGTCTGGGAGGAGCCCGGCGCCGCGGCGCGGTCGGTGTAGGCCATCTCGGGACGGGTCCACCAGTTGCTGTCCGCCTGCATCGTCGCGATGACGGTGGTGCCGCGCAGCACCTCGTAGGTCAGCCGCTCGTTGTCGCGGTCCCACGCGGTCGTCCACGAGACGCGGACGGTGCCGGGGCCGGTGCCCACGAGCTTCGGGGTCAGCTCGGTGTAGCCCTGCGGGCCCTGGGTGTCGGGCGCGATCGAGCTCACCGCGAAGCGGGTCAGGCCCTGCTGGTTGGTGCCGTTGACCCGGGGGAACTCGCCGCCCATGACGACGTACTGGCTGTTGCCCTCGATCGTCCAGGCGCCCTGGCCCTGCCCGGTGTAGGTCCCGACCGCCACGGTCGGGAGCCAGTGCAGCAGCTGCGAGACGGGCCGGCCCGTAAACCAGCGCGACGTGTTCACGCGACCGGTCGGGTCCGCGTAGGTGGTCATGGCCTGGGCCCGCTGGTAGGTCCAGTCCGGGGTCTCCTGCGGGTGGCCGCCGATCGACGAGCAGTCGTGCGCGTGGCTGACCGTGTAGAGCACCGAGCCGACGGCGACGTTGTCGTAGTTGTCGCCGCGACAGCCGTTGACCCACTGGAGGTTGCCGTTCGTGTCGGACGCGAACGCGGCCTCGAAGTTGCCGGCGCTCGAGTACGAGTAGCCGCTGCCGAACACCTGCGTGCCGTTCGACTTGAGGCTCCAGATCGCCGAGTCGGGCCCGGAGTTGGTCAGGATCGTGTTGACCGGCCACGACATCGTGGCGCCGGTCGACGCGTTGATCGCGCCCATGCCCCGGTTTGCGGCGCCGTTCAGGGTGGCGAAGTGGCCGCCGACGACGACCTTGCCGCTGCCGGCGGGGACGGTGAGCGTGCGGACCTCGGCGTCCGCGGTCGGGGCCCAGGTGGTGACCGCGCCGGTCGTGGCGCTCACCGACGCCAGCCGGGACCGGCCCTGGTTGCCCACGACGGTGAAGGCGCCGCCCAGGAAGAGGGTGGAGCCGGAGACCTCGAGGTCGTTGACCCACGAGTTGGCGTTGGCGTTGAAGCCGGTGATCACCGCGCCGGTCGAGGCGTTCAGCGCCACGACCCGGTTGCGCGTGGTCCCGCTGACGGAGGTGAAGTCGCCGCCGACGTAGATCGTCGAGCCGTCGGCCGAGGCGGTGATGGCCCGGCCCTGCGCGTTCAGCGAGGGGGCCCAGGTCGTGATCAGGTTGCCGGTGGCCAGGTTGTAGGCGAGGACGTTCGACCGGGGCGTCTCGTTCGTCCCGGCCGCTGCGCCGGCCGGACGGGCCGAGGTGAACTTGCCGGTGGCGTAGACGGTGCTCCCCACGACGACCTGGTCCCACACCACGCCGTTGATCTGGACGGTGGGGAGGGAGTCCGCCGTCACCGTCGCCGGTGTCCCGCTCGCCGTCGGGGCGCTGTCGGCCCCCGCCGGCGCCGCCGCCAGCACCGAGGTGCCCAGCACCGCGGCCAGCACCACCACACACGTCCGAAGCGCCCGCACACGCGCGGACGACGACGTCATCGCCATCTGTACTCCCAGCACACCACCGAGGGACGTCGGCGGTCGACCGCTTCGACCGCGCTCCTGACGTGACCCTCTCCCTCACCACCGCCGTGGTGCTGCGCTGGCGATCATGCGCCAAAGCCGGGGTCCCGACAAGTGGCAAAGTGCCCGGTGCCGCGACCCGTTCAGCGCCGGTTCAGCGGTTCGACCTCGGGTCGAGGTCGAGACCGCTCCGCCACGGTGGGCGGTCAGACGACCTTGAAGCGCAGGACGTTCGGCTGGGTGCCCGACTGGACCTCGAGCACCACCGTGTCGGCCTCCTTCTCGGGGGCCCGGAACACGTACACGCCCTTCGCCGTGTCGCCCGGCTCGACGGTGCCCGTGAGCTCGTCCGTGGGCTCGGACTTGTTCACGATCGCGGGCGTGCCGTCGCCGTAGCTGGCGGTCACCGCCACCGTCGAGAGGTCGAAGGGCGTCGTCGAGTCGTTGCGGACCTCGAGGGTGGCCGCCACTGCCGGCCCGGCGGTCTCGCCGGGGAGCTTGGCCTCGGCGTCGACGTCGTCGGCGGCCGTGAGCGTGACGAAGACGCCCCCACCGAGGTCGGCCGCGGTCCCGAGGGGCACGGCGCCCTTGACCGCGTCGGCGACCGGCTCGGTCACCGGGGCCGTGGCGGGCGCGCCCGTCGTGGACGGGCCCTGCGTGCCCCCGGCCACGGTCGTGGTGGTGGTGGAACCGTCGCCGGCGGCGTCCCCGCCGTCGTCGTCGGACGAGCACCCTGCGAGGACGAGCACGACCGCGACCGCGGCGGCGCCCAGGACGGCGAGCATGCTCGCGCTGCGATGTCGACGAGACGTCATGACCCTCCTCGGTCCAGGTCCCGCATCTGACCGAACCACTTGACCGTCGCCGCCAAGAGGTAGGCGGCGCTCCCGATGAACATGAGGGTATAGGCGGCGAGGAACAGATCCGCCGCGCCGAGCAGCACGAAGATGAGGCACAGCAGGCCGTAGTCGGTGGGGATCTTCAGGAGCGACACGACGACCGACGGCCGCTCGTCGGGCGTCGAGGTGGCCGACGGTGCCGTCCCCCGCTTCAGGCCGGCGTTGCGCACGAGCTGCTCGTTGAGGATCTGGGCGAAGAACGACACCGCGGCGACGATGGCGTAGCCGATCGGCACCAGGAGCCAGCGCTCGTCGATGTCCCAGAACCGGTAGAAGCTGATCAGCACGCACATGTGCAGGGTGGAGATCTTGAGGCAGTCGACCATGTGGTCGAGCCACTCCCCCGTGACCGAGCCACCCCCGCGTAGCCGGGCCAGCTGCCCGTCCGCGGCGTCGAGGGCGTAGCCCAGCACGAGCAGCACCGTGATCAGGACGCCCAGCCACCACGACGGCTCGACCGTCGCCAGCAGGATGATCCCGGCGAACGAGAACGCGGCGCTGACGGCGGTGATCCCGTTGGGCGTGAGGCCGAGGTGGAACCCGGCGGCCGCGAACAGCCGGCCGAGCTTGCGGTTCACGAACCGGGAGTACGCCGGGGCGCCCTTGCCGCTCTTCTGGGCCGCGGCCAGCCGCCGGACGGTGTCGGTGTACGACTCGTCGGCGGCGGGGCCGATGCGGGTGGATCCTGACGGCGTGGTCACGGTGCGCTCCCTCCGGAGACGGCCCGTCGATCGTCGTGCCCGCCGGTCGCGGGGCGTCGCCGCCCCGACGGCCGCCGGCGGGGGAAGTCGCGGGCCGCGAGCCGCTCGCAGAGCGCCTCGTAGGCGGCGGCGACGGCGTCCCAGTCGTACGCGGCGGCCCGTCGGCGGGCCAGCGCGCCGCGTGCGGACGCGGCGTCGGGGTCGGACTCCGCCGACTCGAAGAGGGCGGCGAGGTCCGAGGGCGTCGACCAGAAGCGGCCCGACGGCCCGAGCACCTCGCGGTTGAACGACACGTCGAACGCGTCGGTGGCGGCGCCGGCGCCGATCGCCCGGAGCAGCGACGGGTTGGTCCCGCCGACCGAGTGGCCGTGCTGGTACGTCAGCGAGTTGGCGTAGAGCTGGTCGAGCAGGTCCTGGTCCCAGACGCCGCCGAGGAACGCGACGCGCTCGTCACCCAGCGCCTCGACGCGTGCGGTGTAGTCGTCGGCGTACGGGGCCGAGCCGACCACGACGAGCGGCTTGGTGGCCGCGCTGCGGACGTAGCCCTCGACGATCACGTCGACGTGGTTCTCGGGCTCGAACCGGGCCACGACCAGGTGGTACCCGCCCGGGGTCAGGTCGACGTCGTCCACGCCGCCCAGCAGGTCCGGCCGGTCGGCGTCGACGATCGGCGCGCCGTAGGCGATCAGCTCCGTCGGCGCCCCGAACTCCTCCTCGTAGTACTCCTGGATGCCGACGGCGTCGGCGATCAGCGCGTCGGACCAGCGCACGGCGAGAGCCTCGGCGGCCCGGTAGTAGCGCTTGCCGGTCGGGCCCCACTTGGCCCGCTTCCACTCGAGGCCGTCGACGTGGGTGGCGACCGGCAGCCGGCGGGCCCGGATCGCCGGCAGGAGCGGCGCGTTCGCCGCGTTGAACAGGACGACCGCGTCCACGGGGTGGCGCACGAGGTGGGCGACCGATGCGGCGGTGTGGGTCAGCGTCTCGGCCGCCCGCTTGCGGGCGGCCGGCAGCGTGACGAGCTGCATCCCGAGGTACTCGTCGGGCGACGGCCCGGTCTCGCCCTCGGCCCGCCGGCAGTAGACGACGACGGTGTGGCCGGCGTCGGCCAGGCGGCGCCCGACCTCCTCCACGCAGGTCTCGAAGCCTCCGTAGCGGGCCGGGACGCCACGGGTCCCGACGAGGGCGATCCGCATGCCGTGATCAGGCCGCGCGCTCGGCTGCAGCCTCGCTGTCGGCCCGCAGATAGGCGGCCGTGCCGGCGATGACGAGCCCGAGGATGAAGCCCAGGCCGATCTCCTTGACCGGGAGCTTGCTGCCGGCCACCGAGGAGTCGTCGGGGTTGACCACGAACTCCACGCCGTCGCCCAGCACGGCGCTGCTGGTGCGCACGGCGGCCTGGCGCTGCTGGAGCTGGCCGAGCGTCGAGGCGGCGGCGTCGTTGACCGCGGTGTTGTTGCTCGTGATCGTGGCCCGCACCGACGCCGCGCTCTCGTCGATCGACTTGAGCGCCGCGTCGGTCAGGGCGTTGACCTGCTTCTGGGTCTCCTCGGCGTAGGCCCGGGTGACCTCCGTCGCGAGCTCGACGGCGTCGTCGCCGGAGCTGCCCGAGGCGCTGATCGTGATGATGTTCGAGTCCGTCGACGGCGTGACCTCGAGCTGGCTGCGCAGGTCGTTGAGGTCGTCGGTGTCCATCGCCGCCGCCACGTTGCCGAGGACGGCGTCGCTGGTGACGAAGCGGGCGCGCTGGGCGGTGTAGCGGGCGAGCGACGCGTCGCCGGTCAGCCCGGGCGACAGCACGTTGTCCTCGCCCGGCGTCTTGAGGGCGATCGTCGCGGTGGCCGACGGCTCCGGCGTGAGCACGAGGCCGAGCACGGCGCTGAGCGCGGTGCACACGACCACGATGACGATGCACATCCCCCGGTAGTGCCACATGGCGCTGAGGAGCCCGACCGGCGCCTGCTGGCCGCTGGGCGCCGGGGCGGGATCGGGTGCCGCGACGCCGTTGCCGCCACGGTCGGTGCTGGACGCGGAGCCCTTCGCCCCCGACGTCCTTGATGTCTCGGCCACGAGCTCGCTTCCGTCGGTCTCGTCGTCGGACGCCGGCGTTCCGGCGGGTCCAGACGAAGTCTTCCTGGTGTTCGCCGCGTCGTCATCGCGCGGCGGCGGTGGAACACGCGAGTATAGCGACGGCACCTGAGAAGTCCTCGGGCCCGTCGACGGGCACGGCGGACCGGCCGTGACGGGCGTGCGCAGCCCCGGCGGCCGCCCGGCCTAACGTTCGCCCATGGAGCGAATCGGCATCCGCGACCTGCGGGCGGACGTCGCCGCCCAGGTCCGGCGGGCCGGCGACGGCCACCGCGTCGTGATCACCGTCGCCGGGCGCCCGGTGGCCCAGCTGGGGCCCATCGAGGCCGACCCCGACGAGCCGACGCTCGAGGACCTCGCGGCCCGCGGCCAGATCGTCCTCGCCCGACGCCAGGACCGCCCCGACCCGGCCACCGTGCTGCCGCTGTGGGCCGGGACCCGGATCGACCAGCTGGTGCGCGAGGTCCGGGGCCGGTGAGGCGGGACTGGTGAGCGCGGGACCGGTGAGGGGGCACCGCCCGTGACGATCGCCCTCGACACGACCGGCCTCCTGTCGCGCTACCTCGACGGACCGACCCGCCCGCTGGTCATGGCCGCCATGGACCGCGACCCCGACTGGTGCGCCAGCGCGCTCGCCCTGTCGGAGGCGCTGATGCTCGTCGACCGCCTCGGCGACGACCCCGGCCGCACCGACGACCTGCGTCGCGCCCTGCGAGACGACTGGGAGCGCATCAACGTCGTGCCCGTCGACCAGCTGTGCCTGGATCGGGCCGCCGAGCTCGGCCGGACACAGCCGCTGCGGACCGTCGACGCCATCCACCTCGCCGCCGCCGACCGCCTGCCCGGTCCGGTCACCTACGTGACCTTCGACGCGACGCAGATCCCCGTCGCGCTGGCCCTGGGGTTCGAGGTCGTCGGCGGGGACTGAGGCGCGAGGCCCCCCGCTCCCCGCCGCTCGGGCGAGGCCCCCCGCTCCCCGCCGCCCAGGCGAGGCCCCCGCTCCCCCGCCGCTCGGGCGAGGCTCCCGATCCCGGCCGCTCGGGCGAGGCTCCCGATCCCGGTGCGGGGCGCGAGACTCGTCCCATGAGCGACACGTCCGGGACGCTGCACCACGCCGACACCGACCTCGAGGTCCACAAGGTCGTGGTCGGGCCGATGGACAACAACGTGTTCGTGCTGCGGTGCCGCCACACCGGCGACGCCGTGCTCATCGACGCCGCCAACGAGCACGAGCGGCTGCTCGACCTGGCCCGAGCGCTCGACGTCCGCCGGGTCATCGAGACCCACGGCCACTGGGACCACATCCAGGCCGTGCCCGAGCTGCGCGACGCCGGCTACTCGGTGGGCGTCTCGGGCGAGGACGCCGGCATGCTGCCGAGCTACGACGAGGTGATCGGCGACGACGAGGTCATCGAGGTCGGCGACCTGCGCCTGCGCACCATCCACACGCCGGGGCACACCCCGGGATCGATCTGCTTCCGGGTCGAGGGCAAGCCGATCCTGTTCAGCGGCGACACCCTCTTCCCCGGCGGCCCGGGCGCCACGAAGTTCGAGGGCGGCGACTTCCCGACCATCATCCGCTCGATCGAGGACCGCCTGTTCGCCGCGCTCGCCCCCGACACCCTCGTCCTGCCGGGCCACGGCGACGACACGACCATCGGCACCGAGTCCCCCCACCTCCAGGAGTGGGTCGACCGAGGCTGGTGAGGACGAGCCGGTGAGGACGAGCCGGTGAGGTCGTCCGCTCCCTCGCCGGCCGGGCGGGGTCGGAGGACGTTGGTCGACCGAGGCTGGTGAGGGACGAGGCGGTGAGGTCGTGGGCCGCCGGCCGCCGGATCAGGTCGAGTGCACGGCGGCGACCGGCTCGAGCGTGTCGGCCGGGCGGGGGACGAAGGCGGCGATCGCGCAGAGGGCCAGCCAGCCGAGCCCGACCCACGTCATCACGGCGACGTTCAGGCCGCGGGAGACCTGGGTCGCGCCGACGAGCCCGGTCACCACGGCGGCGACGACGACCGCCGTGCACACCGCCCGGTGCTGCGGGGGGTCCGGCGCCGGGGTGGGGTCGGTCCCGCTCCACCGGCAGAGCGAGCGGTCCCGCCCGATCTCCCACATCTGCCAGACGGTGACGATCGAGAGGCCGATCGTCGCGACGACCTGCAGCAGGTTGGCGACGCTGATCGAGTGCCCGGCGGTGTCGAACAGGTGCTGGTCGAAGCCCGGCAGCGACACCGAGCGGTCGGTGTGCGTGAGCAGGTCGAGCAGCACGTGGGTGATCGCGCCGACGAGCACGCAGAGGACGACCATCCACCACGGGTGCCGGTCGCGGCCGACCAGCCGGATGTCGCGCAGGTGGAACCGCCCGAGGTCGGGCAGGTGGCCGGCCAGGCGCGGCAGCACCCACCGTCGGGCCGACCAGGTGAGCAGGAGCCCCACGACGAGGCACCACGACACGATCTGGTCGGGCTTGTGCCCGTCGAACCACGTCGGCCGCCCGTCGATCATCGGCAGGGCGGAGTGCTCCGTCATCCGGGCCAGGTCGGGCACCGCGCTGCCCGCCACGAGCGCCACGCCGTCGAGCGACGGCTTCCACCGCTTCAGGGGCAGGACGGGGGCCTGGTGGGCCAGGAACGTCACGGGCATGTGGCGGTCCATGGTGGCAGGCCCCGCCCCCCTCCTCGGCTCACCGGCGCCGGCCCCCCTCCTGGGCTCACCGGCGCCGGCCCCCCTCCTGGGCTCACCGGCGCCGGCCCCCCTCCTGGGCTCCCCGGCGCCGGCCCCTCCTCGGCTCCCCGGCGCCGGCCCAGGGCGGACCGTCGCCCGGGCGCGGCAGACTGCCCGGGTGGCCCTGCCCGCCGACGACCGCCCGATCGACCCGACCCCGGTGCACACGGCGGATCTCCCACCGACCCCGCTGCGCGACCGGAACATCCCGGCCGAGGCCTGGATCGAGGCGCCCGACCTGCTGCTCCGGGCCGGGGACGACATCGGGGCGCCGACGATCGCGTACAAGCGGCGCATCGGCCGGTGGCTGCTGTGGCGGGCCGGCCCGGCGAAGGGCGCCGACGCCCGGTACGTCGCGATCGACGCCGAGGACCTCTCGACCGCCTTCACCTTCCGCCTCTTCCCCGACGGCACCGGCGACGGGGACGGCCCGACCGCCCGCCACGCCCGGTTCCGGACGTGGAAGGAGGATCTCCGCGACGCCTCGCCGTGACCGCCGCAGGCGGCCCGATCCACGCCGCAGGCCGCCTCCCGGGCTATTTCCACTATCTGAGTAGTGGAAATAGACTCGGGGCCATGTCCGACGCCGAAGCCCCCCACACGGACGACCGAACGGCCTCCGCCCCGCCGGCCGAGGGGGGCGCGACCGTGCCCCTGTTCGAGATCGACGGCCTGCGCGCCGCCCCTGGGGAGCAGCCGACCGCCGAGATCCTGAAGGGCGTCTCGCTGGCCGTGCGGCCGGGCGAGGTGCACGCGCTGATGGGCCCGAACGGCTCCGGCAAGTCGACCCTGGCCAGCACCCTCATGGGTTCGCCGGAGTACGTCGTGACCGGCGGCACCGTGCGGTACAAGGGCGACGACATCACCGACTGGTCGGCCGACGTCCGTGGCCGCAACGGCATGTTCCTCGCCTTCCAGTACCCGCAGGAGATCCCGGGCGTGTCGGTGCGGCAGTTCCTCCGCCAGGCCCTGTCGGAGCGCAAGGGCATCGACCTGTCCGTGCTCGAGATCCGGCTCGCGATCATGGAGTGGATGGAGCGGCTCGACATGGACCCGAGCTTCGCCGACCGCTTCCTCAACGAGGGCTTCTCGGGCGGCGAGAAGAAGCGCAACGAGATCCTGCAGATGGCCATCCTCGAGCCCGAGGTCGCCATCCTCGACGAGACGGACTCCGGACTCGACATCGACGCCCTGCGGGTGGTCGCCAACGGCGTCAACGAGGTGCGCGCCGACCGGCCCGAGCTCGGCGTGCTCGTGATCACGCACTACCAGCGGCTGCTCGACCACCTCACCCCCGACGTGGTGCACATCCTCGTCGACGGCCGCATCGTCACCTCCGGCGGACCGGAGCTCGCGCACCAGCTCGAGCGTGAGGGGTTCGACGCCTACCGCGAACGGGAGTCCGTGTGATGAGCACCGCCGCCGACGTCCCCACCGACGAGCAGGTCGCCGCCGTCGACGAGCACGACGAGCTCGACGTCGCTGCGGTGAAGGCCGACTTCCCGATCCTGTCGACGACCGTCCACGGCCAGCGCCTCGTGTTCCTCGACTCGGCCGCCTCGTCGCAGAAGCCCACGCCGGTCCTCGAGGCGATGGACCGGTACTACGAGACGAGCCACGCCAACGTCCACCGCGCCGCGTACACGCTCGCCGAGGCGGCGACGAACGCGATGGAGGGGGCGAGGGCGAAGGTCGCCCGGTTCATCGGGGCGCCCTCGGCCGACGAGATCGTGTTCACCAAGAACGCCACCGAGTCGATCAACCTCGTCGCCCGGGCCTGGGGCGGCGCGAACCTCGGCCCCGGCGACGCCGTGGTCCTCACCCAGCTCGAGCACCACGCCAACATCGTGCCGTGGCAGCAGCTCGCGGCCGAGCGGAGCGTCGAGCTGCGTTGGATCCCGCTGACCGACGACGGCCAGCTCGACCTCACCGACCTGGATCGGCTGCTCGACGGCGCCAAGCTGCTCGCGCTGTCGGCCATGTCGAACGTGGTCGGCACGATCACGCCGGTGCGCCGCCTCACCGACGCCGCCCACGCGGCCGGCGCGCTCGCGTGCATCGACGCCTGCCAGTACGTGCCGCACCTCGCCACGGACGTCGTCGAGCTCGGCGCCGACTTCCTGGCCTTCTCGGGCCACAAGATGCTCGGCCCCACGGGCGTCGGCGTCCTCTGGGCGCGGGCCGAGCTGCTCGAGTCCATGCCCCCCTTCCTGGGCGGCGGCGGCATGATCCTCGACGTCACGATGGACGGCTTCGTCCCGGCCGAGGTGCCGCACAAGTTCGAGGCCGGCACGCCGCCGATCGCCGAGATCGTCGGCCTGGGCGCGGCGATCGACTACCTCGACGGCCTCGGCATGGAGCGGGTCCGCGCCCACGAGATCTCGCTCACGGCGTACGCCATGCGGAGCCTCACCGACCGCTTCGGCGCCGACCTCACGATCTACGGGCCGCACGAGCCGAGCGCCCGCGGCGGCGTGATGAGCTTCGCCTTCAACGGCATCCACCCGCACGACCTGTCGCAGGTGCTCGACCAGCACGGCGTGTGCGTGCGGCCCGGTCACCACTGCGCGAAGCCGCTCATGAGAGTTCTCGGCGTCGGCGCCACCGCGCGAGCATCGTGGTACGTGTACAACGACGAGGCCGACATCGACGCGCTGGGCGACGCGCTCGACGACGCCGGCGACTTCTTCGCTTTCTGAACGAGCGCTCCCGTCCTCACGGGGCCACGCACACTTGACACAGCTCCGACGCCGACCCGCCGGGGCGAAGGGAACGGTTGACGAATGTCCGGTCTCGAAGACCTCTACCGCGAGATCATCCTCGACCACTACCGCAACCCGCGGAACCGCGGCGAGCTGCCCAGCCCGCCCGCGTCGCGCGTCGAGGGCTTCAACCCGCTGTGCGGCGACGAGATCGTCGTCTACCTGCAGCTCGACGACCCGTCGAAGGGCGACGACGCCGTGGTCACCGACGTGCGCATCGGCGGCCAGGGCTGCTCGATCTCCCAGTCGTCGGCGTCGATGATGTCCGCGGCGATCTCGGGCAAGACCGTGGGCGAGGTCAAGGACCTCACCCGGGCGTTCAAGTCGATGATGTCGATCCACGAGGGCGAGCTCGACGGCGGCGAGCCGGCATCGGCCGAGGACGCGGATCCGGGCGAGCTGCGCCTCGGCGACCTCGAGGCGCTGCGCGGCGTCGTGAAGTTCCCGGTCCGGATCAAGTGCGCCACGCTGAGCTGGAACACCCTGCTGCAGGCGATCGACGAGTCAGAGGCCCAGCCCGCCGGCTGAGGCAAGGACCAGCCCGCCGGCTGCGCCGGGGTTCAGGCCGCCGGGACGGGTGAGCGCGACAGGTAGCGACCGGCGCCGGGCGAGCCGACGAACGACCCCCGGTCCACGACGGGTTCGCCGCGGAGCAGCACGGTCTCGGGCCAGCCGTGCAGCGTCATCCCGCGGTAGGGCGAGTGGTCGACGTCCATGTGGAGATCCTCGACGTCGAGCTTGTGCTCGCGCAGCGGGTCCCAGAGCACCACGTCGGCGTCGGCCCCGACCTGCAGGCTGCCCTTGGCCGGCCACAGCCCGAACGCCTTGGCGGGCGCCTCGGCGCACAGCCGGACCCAGTCGCTGGCGCGGAGGCGGCCGTCGACGACGCCCGCCCACATCAGGGCCATGCGGGTCTCGACCCCGGGCAGCCCCTCGGGGATCTCGGTGAAGTCCCGACGGCCCTCGGGCCGCTGCCAGGCGCCGGCGCGGATGTCGGCGGTGGACCACGCGGCGTGGTCCGACGCCACGGTGTGGATCCACCCCGCGGCGAGCCCGTACCAGAGCTCCTCGGCGTGCCAGCCCTCCCGCAGGGGCGGCGAGCACACGAACGTGTCGCCGTCGTCGCCGCCCATCCGGTCGGCCGAGAGGTACAGGTACTGCGGGCAGGTCTCGACGGTCATGCGCACGCCGCGCTCCTGGGCGCGACGCACCGCCTCGAGCGCGGGCGCCGAGGAGATGTGGGGCAGGTAGAGGGGGACGTCCACCATCTCGGCGAGCATGGCGGCCCGCGCGGTCGTCTCGCCCTCGAGCACGGCGGGGCGGGCCAGCGCCTGCTCGATCGGCGCCCGCCGTCCGCGCCGCAGCGCCTCGCGCTCCAGCGAGCCGATCGCGCCGCCGTTCTCGGCGTGGACGACGACGACCCCGCCGCGGCTCCCGACCGAGCGCAGCACGTCGAGCACCACGCCGTCGTCGACGCTGCGGTCGTCGCGACCCGACATGCAGACCTTGAACGACGTGACGCCGGCCTCCATGGCGGCGTCGATCTCGGCCTCGGCGATGGGCTCGACGACCGTGAGGTGGAACCCGACGTCGATCGAGGCGACGTGCGACAGGCACCGCCACTCGGCCAGCGCGTCGGCGGCCGTCTGACCCGGCACGGGCGACACGTACTCGAGCACCGAGGTCGTGCCGCCCAGCGCGGCCGCGACCGACGCCGACGCCACGCCGTCGGCGACCTCGACCTCGCCGACGCGGAGGTGCATGTGGGTGTGGGCGTCCACGCCGCCCGGGACGACCAGCCGGCCGGTCGCGTCGACGACCTCCTCGCGCGTGTGCGGTTCGAGGTCCGTGCCCAGCTCGGCGACCCGACCGTCGGCCCCGACGCGCAGGTCCGAGACCCGATCGCCGTCGACGTCGACCACGCGACCCCCGCGGATCAGCACGGTAGAGTCCCGTCCGTGCGAGTCGAGGCGGAGTTCACCGTCGAACCCTTCGTGGAGGGCAGCCCCGGGCCGCACGTGACCGCGGCCGTCGAGGCCGCGAGGGCCGCCGGCGTCGAGCCCGACATGGGCCCGTTCGGCACCACGGTCGCCGGCGAGATCGACGACGTGCTGCGGGCCCTCGGCGAGGCGGTGCGAGCGGCTACCGAGTCGGGTGCGGCCCGCATCTCGGTGCAGCTCACCGTCGACGGCCGCTGACGCCGCGACCCGGGACCACCGGCGGGCGGGCCCGCCGGCCGGGTCACTCCTCGGGGCGGTTCAGGTAGTTGTAGACGGTGAACCGGCTCACGCCGAGCACCTCGGCGACCTGCTCGACCGACTTGCGCAGGGCGAAGGCCCCGGCCTCGTTCAGCTGCTTCACGACCCGCTGCTTCTCCACGCGGTCGAGCTCGGCCAGCGGCCGGTCGTAGGTCCGCTCGACCCGCGTCAGGAACCACTCGACGTCGCGCGGCCGCTCGGGCAGGCGCACCCCGCCGACCAGCTCGCCCTCCCAGCGGAGCTCGATGTCGCCGTCGCGCACCTTGCCCAGCGGGACCACCTGGGCGCCGAGCGCGTCGGTCAGCGGCTTCACCGCCCGCAGGAGTTCGTGCACCTCTCCAACCTAATGGGACGCATGCGGATCGCCGGGATCTCCGGACCGGTGCCACGTCAGCGCCGCTCCCCCGTCGCCGACGCCCCGACCGGCGCGGCGTCGACGAGCGGCGAGCCCATGTCGCGCAAGCGGGCGAACTCGGCGCCCAGCTCCGAGCGCAGGGCGACCTTCTCGTCGTCGGGGGCGAACGAGGCGTCGACCGCGTCGAGGACGACCTGCTCGAGCTCGTGGAGGTCGGCACCGAGCTCCCGGTGTACGGCGAGGAAGTCGTCGGTCACGTCGGTGCGGGTCATGCCCGGGTCGTCGGAGTTGAGGGTCGCCCGCACGCCCTGCCGGCGCTGCTCTATGAAGGGGTGGTGGCCGACGTCGGGCACCACCCGGGCGATCAGCACGTTGGACAGCGGGCACGACGTCAGCGCGATCCCCTCGTCGACGACCCGTCGCGTGAGCTCGGGGTCGTCGAGGAGCCGGAAGCCGTGGTCGACGCGCTCGACGCCCAGCTGCTCGATCGCCGTGCGGATGTTGGCGGCGGGGCCGTCCTCGCCTGCATGGCAGGTCCGGTGCAGCCCGGCGTCGGCGGCGGCGGCGAAGACCGGGGCGAACGCGGCGTGGTCGATGCCACGCTCGACGGAGTCGGCGCCGATGCCGACGAGCACGTCCCGGTCCTGCTCGGCGGCGAAGGCGACGAGCTCCATGGCCGCGGCGGGACCCGACGGCTTGTCGACGTCGAGGACCATCCGGCAGCGGACCGGCAGGTCGGCGTGGGCGTCCGCGAGCCCCTGCGCCACGCCCTCCCACACCGTCGCGAGCGGCACGCCGAAGCCCATCACGAACGCCGGCGACACGAACATCTCCCGGTACCGGACGCCGGCGGCGACCGCGTCCTCGAGCGCCTCGTAGGTGATCCGGCGGAAGTCGTCCACGGTCACGAGGCTGCGGCAGATCACGCCGTAGACGTCCAGGAACTGGTTGAGGTCCTCGAACTCGAACAGCTCCTCGGGGTCCTCGACCGGCAGCGCCACGCCGTTGCGGCGGGCGAGCTCGGCGATCGTGGACGCCCGGGCCGCCCCCTCCACGTGGCAGTGGAGCTCCACCTTCGGGAGCGCCCGCAGGTGCCCCTCGACGGTCATCGTCATCTGTGCGGCGCCTCCTCGTCGCGTCCCGGCGGCGGAGGACGCCGGCCGGTCAGGGCAGGGTCCACGGCGGGCGTGTCAGCGGTGTTTCCTGCCTGTGAACATCGCTGAGCGCCGTTGACAGAATGTTGAACCTGTCCGGCATCATCGTGTCGTGGCCGTCCTCCGACCGACCTCGACCGCCGACGCGTGCGCCGCCCTGGCCGACCACCCGGGGGCGATCCCCCTCGCCGGCGGCACCGACCTGATGGTCGAGGTGAACGCGGGCCGGCGGCTGCCCGACGTCGTCGTCAGCCTCGCCGCCGTCGAGGACCTCGGGGGCTGGTACCTGGTCGACGCCGACGAGGGGCCGCCGGTCGTCCGCATCGGCGCCACCACCACCTACACGGCGCTGATGGACGCCGGGCTCGCCCGCCTCGTGCCGTCGCTCGCACAGGCGGCCCGGACGGTCGGCTCGCCCCAGATCCGCAACGCCGGCACGATCGGCGGCAACGTCGCGACCGGCTCCCCGGCCGGCGACACGCTGCCGGTGCTGACCGCGCTCGACGCCACGGTCGAGCTCGCCTCGGTCGGCGGGACCCGGACGTTGCCGGTCGTCGAGCTCGTGACCGGGCCCAAGCGCACGGCGCTCGAGCCGGGCGAGCTGGTCGCCGCGGTCCACGTCCCGGTCCTGCGGGGACCGCAGGAGTTCCTGAAGGTCGGCACCCGCAGCGCGATGGTGATCTCGGTCGTCTCGCTCGCCGCCGTCGCCGACCTCGACGCCCGGAGCGTGGGCCTCGCCGCCGGCGCCGCGTCGGCCCGCCCGGGGCGGGCGACCGACGCCGAGGAGCTGGCCGCCGCCGTCTGCGACTGGGACGGGCTGGCCGCCGGCGACCCGACCCCGCCCGGCCGGGAGGACCTGGCCCGGATCGGCGAGCTCGTCCGCGGCGCCGTGGCACCGATCGACGACCACCGCTCGACCGCCGACTACCGGCGCCACGCCGTCGGCGTGCTGGCGGCCCGCGCCCTGGCGCGGCTGTTCGCCCCCGCCGCCGACACCCGAGGGAGCAGCGCCGCATGACCGAGCCCACGTCCGACCCGGCGCCGACCGGCGCCGCCGCCCTGGTGCTGCAGGTGAACGGCCACGAGCGCCCGGTGCTCGACGCGCTGCCCGGCGAGAGCCTGCTGTTCGTCCTGCGGGAGCGGCTCGGCCTCCCTGCGGCCAAGGGCGCGTGCGAGCAGGGCGAGTGCGGTTCGTGCTCCGTGCTGCTCGACGGCGCGCTCGTGTGCTCGTGCCTGGTGCTCGCCGAGGCTGCGGCCGGGCGCGACGTCGTCACCGTGGAGGGCCTCGTCGCCGCCGAGCCCGCCGGGACGCCGGCACCGCCCGAGGTGGCGCCGATGACCGACGTCCAGCGGGCCTTCCTCGACGAGGGCGCCGTCCAGTGCGGGTTCTGCACCCCGGGCCTCGTGATGGCGGTCCACGACCTCCTCGACGGCATGTCCGACGACGAGCTGGCCGAGCCCGACGAGGTCGTGATCCGGGAGGCGATCTCCGGGAACCTGTGCCGGTGCACCGGCTACGGCCGCATCGTGTCCGCCGTGACCGTCGCCGCCCGACGCCGGGCCGGGGTGGCGTGATGAGCGTCGACACCACCTCGACCGAGCACCCGTCCGGGGTCCGCGGCCCCCGCGTCGGCGAGAGCGCGCCCCGCCCCGACGGACCGCCGAAGGTGCAGGGCCGGTTCGCGTTCTCGTCGGACCTCTTCGCCGAGGGGATGCTGTGGGGCCACACGCTGCGGTCCCCGCACCCCCGGGCCCGCATCGTCGCCATCGACACGAGCGCCGCCCTCGCCGTCCCCGGCGTGCACGCCGTCCTGACCGCCGAGGACGTGCCGGGCATCAACGCCTTCGGCCTCGAGAAGGCCGACCAGCCGGTCCTCGCCGTCGACGAGGTCCGCTACACCGGCGAGCCCGTCGCGGTCGTGGCTGCGGACCACCCGCGGACCGCCGAGCTGGCGGCCGCCCGGATCGAGGTCGTCTACGAGGTGCTCGAGCCGGTCGTCGACCCCGAGGCCGCGCTCGTCGGGGCGCCGATCCACCCCGACGGCAACCTGTTCCGGGAGCTGGTCATCCGCCACGGCGACCAGGACGCCGGCGAGACCGCCCGTGCCGCAGGCGCCGTGTCGGTCGAGGGCACCTACCACGTCGGCATGCAGGACCAGGCGCCGCTCGGCACCGAGGCCGGCATGGCGGTGCCGTCGGAGGACGGCGGCGTCGAGCTGTTCATCTCGACCCAGTGGCTGCACGTCGACCGGACCCAGGTCGCCGCCGCGCTGGGGCTGGACGACTCGCTGGTCCGGCTCACGCTCGCCGGGGTCGGCGGCGCGTTCGGCGCCCGCGAGGACTGCAGCCTGCAGGTCCACCTCTGCCTGCTGGCCCTACGCACCGGCCGGCCGGTGAAGATGGTCTACGACCGCGAGGAGTCCTTCGTCGGCCACGTTCACCGCCACCCGGCGACCATGTGGTACCGCCACACGGCCGACGCCGACGGCACGCTGCTCTCGGTCGAGGCGCGGCTGGTGTTCGACGGCGGCGCCTACCTGTCGTCCAGCCTGGCGGTCATCGGCAACGCCGCGTGCTTCGCGGTCGGCCCGTACCGCACGCCGTCGGCCACCGTCGAGGGCGTCGCCGTCCGGACCAACAACCCGCCGTGCGGCGCCATGCGCGGCTTCGGCGCGGTGCAGACGTGCTTCGCCCACGAGGCCCAGATGGACCGGCTGGCCGATGCGCTCGGCATGGACCCGGTCGCGCTGCGGCTCCGCAACGTGCTCCGGCCCGGCGACCGGATCATCACCGGGCAGGTCCTCACCGGCGCCACCCCCGTCGAGGAGGTGCTCCGGTCCTGCGCCGAGGACGTGCGGGAGGTCGGCGAGCCCGACGACACCATGCTCCTGCCGGGAGGGGCCGGGCGCACCACGCAGCGCGGCGACGTCCGCCGGGGCGTGGGGGTCGCGCTCGGCTTCAAGAACCTGATGTTCTCCGAGGGCTTCGACGACTTCTCGACCGCCAAGGTCCGGGTGCTCGACGGCGTCGCCACGGTGACCTGCGCGTGCGCCGAGGTCGGACAGGGCTTCGTGACCCTCGCCCAGCAGATCGTGCGGGAGGCGCTCGGCGTCGAGGACGTGGTGCTGGCACCGGCCGACACGTCGATCGGTTCCGCGGGGTCCACCTCGGCCTCGCGCCAGACGATGATGTCGGGCGGCGCGGTGCTGGCCGCGGCCGAGCGGGTGGCCGAGGACCTCCGGACGGCGGCCGCCGCCGAGCTCGGCGTCGACGTGGCCGAGGTGTCCCTCGTCGACGGCCGCCTCGTCGGCCCGGGCCTCGACCGGTCGATCGCCGAGGCCACCGCCGTGGCGGTCGAGGCCGAGGTGCAGCACCACCACGAGCCCACCGACGCCCTCGACGAGGACGGCCAGGGCGACGCCCACGTCAGCTTCGCCTACTCGGCGCACCGGGCCGTCGTCGACGTCGACGTCGAGCTCGGTCTGGTGCGGCTCGTCGACCTGTCGACCAGCCAGGACGTCGGTCGGGTAATGAACCCGCTGCAGCTGCAGGGCCAGCTCGAGGGCGGCGCGGCGCAGGGCGCCGGCCTGGCCCTGATGGAGGAGATCGTCGTCGACGGCGGCACGATCCGGAACGCCTCGTTCACCGACTACCTCATCCCGACCGCGCTCGACCTGCCCACGCTCGGCATCTCGGCCGTGATCGAGGATCCGGAGCCGGGTGCGCCGTTCGGCGCCAAGGGCGCGGGCGAGCCGCCGACGATCTCGTCCACGCCGGCGGTCGTCGCCGCCATCCGCGCCGCGACCGGCCTGGCGCTGCCCCGCACCCCGGTGCGGCCCCAGGACATCGCCCTGCGCGGCAACATCGAGCCATGAGCGACGACGCCACCCCCGACTCGACCGCACCGGACGACGGGTCCGACCGGCCCACCTACACGGTCACGATGGGATCCCAGACGGTCGACGTGCCGATCGTCGAGGTGGCGCCCGACATCGGCATCGCGCTGTTCATCACGTTCGACAACGGCGTCGGCCTGCTGGAGAAGGCCGGCGAGGAGCTCGCCGAGCGGCTGGCCCCCCATCGGCCCGACATCATCGCCACCAACGCGACCTGCGGGATCCCGGTCGCGATCGAGGTCAGCCGGGCGCTGGGCCTCGACGACTACCTGGTCCTGCAGAAGACGAAGAAGGTCCACCTGGCCGACGCGCTGACCCGGCCGCTGCGGTCGATCACCACCGACACCACCCAGGAGCTCCGCCTGGACCGGGCCCGCCAGCACCTCGTCGAGGGCCGGCGCGTGGTCATCGTCGACGACGTGATCTCGACCGGCACCAGCCTCCACGCCGCGGCCGGCCTCGTCCGGGCCGCGGGCGGCGAGCTCGCCGCGATCGGCGTCCTGCTCGCCGAGGGCGCCGACTGGCGCGACCTCCTCGGCCCCGCCGACGCCGCGCTCGTCGAGTCGCTCGGCACCATCCCCGTGTTCCGGCGCAGCGATGCCGGGTGGGAGCCGATCACGTGACCGTCCCGGCCCGGTGACCCCCCGACCGAGATGACGCTGCTCATCACCGACGTCACGGTGCTCACCGTCGACCCCGCCGACCGGGTGGTCGACCGGGGCTGGGTCTCGGTCGACGGCACGACGATCACCGGCGTCGGCGCCGGCGACCCGGCCATCGGTCCCGACGACGAGGTCGTCGACGGGGGCGGCGGGCTGCTCGCCCCCGGACTGGTCAGCACCCACGACCACATGGTCGACACCCTGCTGCGGGGTGGGATCGAGCAGGGACGGGACCTCCAGGACTGGCTCGTCAACGTGAACTTCAGCGGGCTCGCCGGCTACCGACCCGACGACGCGGCCCTGTCGGTGTCGGTCGCGGTCGCCGAGGCCCTCACCGCGGGCGTGACGACGGTCTGCGACAACTGGGGCATCGACGCCGCCGCCGACGCCGGCCGCACGGCCGAGTGCACCGAGGCCTCGGTCGAGGTCTACGAGCGCAGCGGCATCAGGGTGGGCTTCGGCGTGATGTTCGCCGACCGCGTCCCGGACGGGTGGACCGGCCTGACCGACGCCCACCGCTGCCGCGTCCCCTCCTCGACGCTCGACCCTCGCGGCCTCACCGAGTCGACCGATGCCGCCATCGGTCGGGTGGCCGCGGCCATGGACGACCACGACGGCCGTGGCGGCGGGCGCGTGCGGGTCCTGCCGGCACCCGAGCTCATCCAGGTGGTCACGCCCCAGGCGCTGCGGGCCGTCGCCGAGCTGGCCACGGCGGCGGGACGCCCGTGGGCGCTGCACCTCTGCGAGACGCCGGTCGACTCCCACCTGTTCACCGCGTCCGGCCCGGGCATGAGCTGCGTCGAGTGGCTCGACGCCACCGGGCTGCTGTCGGGGTCGCTCCTCGCCTCGCACTGCGTCGAGGTCGGCGACCGGGACCGGCGGCTCCTCGCACGCGCCGGCACGAGCGTCGCCCACGTCCCCACCTCCAACGCCGCCAGCTCGCAGGGGGTCGCGCCGGTGCCGCAGCTGCTCGACGCCGGCGTCGTCGTCGGGCTCGGCAACGACAACGGCAACCTCTCGGAGCGGTCGGTGCTCGCCCAGATGCGCCAGGCCGTGCTCATGGCCCGGGCCACCACCGGCGACCCCGACGCGATCACGACGTGCGAGGCGGTGCGCATGGGGACCGTCGACGGGGCCCGGGCCCTCGGCGTCGAGGACCTCGTCGGCTCGATCGAGGTGGGCAAGCGGGCCGACCTCGTGCTGTTCGACCGGAGCGGATCGCACTGGTGGCCCAACCACGACGCCCACACCGCGCTCGTGTTCCAGGCCCGGCCGACCGACGTCCGCCACGTGTGGATCGACGGCCGCCGCGTGGTCGAGGACCACCGCTGCACGACGCTCGAGCCGGTCGCGCCCGTCGAGCTGCAGGCCGCGGCGCTCGCCGTGCTCGACCGGGCCGGCCTGACGCCGCTGACCACGCGCCCGCCCCGACGGCGCGTCCGACCGAACCGGACCGATCCGTCCCCCGAACCGGAGGCCCCGCGATGAGCCCCACCCCTCCCGGCCGCTTGGCCAACACCTCCGCTCCCGGCCGCTTGGCCAACACCTCCGCTCCCGGCCGCTTGGCCAACGACGACCCCCGCCTGCGCCGCTACTGGCACGTCGCCTGCCGCGCTGCGGCGCTCGACGACGGGCCTGTCGCCGCGACCGTGCTCGGCGAGGAGCTCGTCATCGCCCGCCTGGACGACGGGACGGTGACCGCGCTCCCCGACCGCTGCCCGCACCGGTGGGCCCGCCTCAGCGACGGCTGCGTCCGCGGCGCCGAGATCGAGTGCCCGTACCACGGGTGGCGGTTCGACGGCGCAGGGCGCTGCACGGCTGTGCCCGCGCTCGGCGAGGACGCAGCGGTGCCGTCGCGCGCCCACCTCGAGCCGGTCCGCACGACCGAGGCGCTCGGCCTCGTCTGGGTCGCGCTCGACGAGCCCGCGGCCCCGCTGCTGGAGGTGCCCGAGTGGGACGCCGACGGCGTCGTCGCCGTGTGGCTGCCCGACACCGACCTGTCCGCCGGGTGCGCGCAGTTCGTCGACAACTTCCTCGACATCGCCCACTTCCCCTTCGTCCACCGCGGCACGTTCGGCCTCGAGGACCAACCGGAGACGGAGCCGTTCGCGGTCGAGGACACCGACGGCGGCGCCGGGCTGCGGGTGCGGTACCGCCACGAGGTGGCCAACCCCGAGGACCCGGCGGTGGCCACGGGCGAGCACCCCCTCGTGCAGTTCCGGTCCATGGAGTACACGTGGCGGGTCCCCTTCTCGGCCCGCCTCCGGCTCGAGTACGAGCTCACCGGCGTCGAGAACACGATCCTGGTGTTCGTCACCCCGGTCGACGCCACGTCGAGCCGGCTCTTCTGCGTGCTGCTGCGCAACGACGTCACCTCGCCCGAGGACCCGCGCGCCCGCTCCGCCGCCGAGTTCGAGTACCGCGTGCTGACCGAGGACCTCGTCCTGCTCGAGCGGCTGGCCGAGCGCGACTTCGGCCTGGCCGTCACCGAGCAGGTGCACACCCGCGCCGACCGCAACACGATCGAGCTGCGGCGCCTGCTCGGCGCCCACCTCGAGGGGCTCGACGGCGCTGCACCCGGCGCGCTCGACGCCCACACCGTCCCGTCCCTCCTGGAGGCCACCCCATGAGCACCGCCACCACCACGACCACCACATCCCCCGGGCCCGGCCGTCCGCTCCGGCCGTCGAGCGACGCCGCCGTGTTCGGCCCCGACCAGCTCGAGGAGCTCGTCGACTGCTTCCGCACCAACGGCTTCGCAGTCCTGCGGGGCCTGCTCACCGAGGACGAGCTCGCCGCCATCGACGAGCAGTGCGCCGCGGCACAGGCCGCACTCGGCCGCGGCGAGCTCGACGAGCGGCACGGCACCACCGTGCTGATCGACGACGAGCTGGCCGGATCGGTCGCCGTCGCCAACTACGTGTCGTACGTGAGCGACCTGTCCCCGGCGGTCGCAGCGGCCGTCACGCACCCCGGCGTGCTGCCCGCCATCCGGGCGATCCTCGGCGACGACTGCTGGCTGATGGACCAGCGGCAGTTCGGCTTCGTGTACCAGGACGCCCGACCGGGGCGCGAGTCCGCGTACACCCGCATCGGCTGGCACGCCGACTGGCAGAGCGCCCCGCACCTCGACCTCTGGCCGTCGGTGGCGCTGACGATCCACCTCGACGGCACCTCGCCGGCCAACGGCTTCCTCCGCCTGCTGCCGGGCTCGCAGCGCTGGTCCACCCCCACGCCGTACCGCAACGTCAACGACGCCGAGATCCCGGAGGGCTCCGTCGCCTCGGCGGGGTGGACCGACGAGCCCGCCCCGTTCGAGATGCCGCTGGCGTTCGAGCCGATCGCCGGCGAGATCCCGCTGTACGCCGAGCGCGGCGACCTGCTGCTCCACGACGCCTACCTGTGGCACGCCGCGGCGCGCGGCACCGACGACGAGACCCGTCGCCGGCACGTCCGCGGCCACTGGTGCACCGGCGAGCCGCTCCACACCGACGACGGGCGGTTCGTGAAGAACGCCGCCCGCTGACGGGCCGGCCGGGGCTGCGCCCGACGTCACGCCCGCCCGGGTGCCACCGAAACACTCCGTTCACCCCCGACCAACAGAGCCGAAATCGCTCGTGCTTAGGGTGACCCCGAGATCAACGAAATGTTGATGCGGGCCCACGGTGGGTCCGGACTCGACACCTGTTCCCCAGTGAAAGGCGTGGTGGTGATGGCACTCGACCGCAGAGCGTTCCTGAAGCGAGGCGCCGCGGGCGCAGCCGGCTTCACGCTGCTGAGCAGCGGCCTGCTCGTGGCGTGCGGCGACGACGACGACAGCTCGGAGGCCAGCTCCGGCGGCTCCGGCGGTTCGGCCGACTACGGCACCCTCGACTTCCAGCTCTCCTGGATCAAGAACGCCGAGTTCGCCGGCCACTACATCGCGGACCAGAAGGGCTACTACAAGGACGCCGGGTTCTCGAAGGTCAACCTGATCTCGGGCGGGCCGAACGTCTCGCAGGACGCGGTCGTCGCCTCCGGCAAGGCCTTCATCGGCATCTCCACCCCCGACATCGCCGCCTCGGCGATCCTCGAGGGCGCGCCGAACATCATCATCGGTGCCGAGTACCAGAAGAACCCCTTCTGCGTGATGTCGCTCGCCGAGAACCCGATCAACACGCCCGAGGAGATGAAGGGCAAGAAGATCGGCGTCCAGGCCGTGAACGACCCCGTGTGGAACGCCTGGCTGAAGGCGCTCGAGATCGACCAGTCGGAGATCGAGAAGGTCGTCGTCCAGTTCGACCCGCAGCCGCTGGTCAACAAGGAGGTCGACGGCTGGTTCTCCTTCGTCACCAACGAGCCGAACCTGCTGAAGGTCCAGGGCATCGAGACCGTCAACATCCTGCTCAACGACAACAAGTACCCGATGGTCTCCGAGACGTACATCGTCAAGAAGGACGCCTTGGAGAAGGACCGGGACAAGATCAAGGCCATCCTCACCGCCGCCAACAAGGGGTGGAAGGACAACATCAAGGACCCGTCGCTCGGCGCCAAGTACACGGTCGAGATCTACGGCAAGGACCTCGGCCTGACCGAGGAGGAGCAGACGCTCGAGTCCAAGGCCGAGAACGAGCTCATCTACACCGAGGACGCCAAGACCAACGGCCTCTTCACGATCACCGACGAGCTCGTCGACGAGACCCTCGCCACGCTGGCCCTCGGCGACATCAAGATCGACAAGGACAAGCTCTTCGACCTGTCGATCGTCAACGAGCTCTACGAGGAGAACCCCGAGCTCAAGGATCCGGTGACGCCGGGCTGAGGCCGGCGCGCACGTCCAGGACGAACCGCACCCCGACGTGGAAGAAGGAGACGACATGACCGTCGCCACGGAGCCCGAGGCCGGGACGGGCTCGGCACCGGCCCACCAGATCGCGAAGACCGCCGACAGCGGCATCGCGATCCACAACCTCTCGAAGGTGTTCGGGACCGGCAGGTCGGCGGTCACGGCGCTCGACCAGGTCAGCTTCGCGGTCGAGGAGGGGGCGTTCGTCTCCCTCCTCGGCCCGTCGGGGTGCGGCAAGTCCACCATCCTGCGGATCCTGGCGGACCTCGACGAGCCCACGTCGGGCAGCGCCCGGGTCCACCACGAGAAGCCGGAGCTCGCCCGGCGCAACCACGACCTGGGCATCGCGTTCCAGGACGCAGCCCTGCTGCCGTGGCGCACGGTCACGCAGAACATCCGCCTGCCGCTCGAGGTCAGCGGCCTGAAGGTGGACGACGACGTCATCCCCGACCTCATCCAGCTGGTCGGCCTCGAGGGATTCGAGGACCACCGGCCGGCCCAGCTGTCGGGCGGCATGCGCCAGCGGGTCGCCATCGCCCGAGCCCTGGTCGTGGAGCCCAAGATCCTGCTGCTCGACGAGCCGTTCGGCGCCCTCGACGAGATGACCCGTCAGCGCCTGAACCTCGAGCTGCAGCGGATCTGGACCGAGCGCCAGTGCACGACGCTGCTCGTGACCCACTCGATCTCCGAGGCGGTGTTCCTGTCGGACGTCGTCGTGGTGATGAGCGCCCGCCCCGGCCGGGTGGCGGCCAAGGTCGAGATCGACCTGCCCCGCCCCCGCCACCCCGACATGATGCGCACCGAGCACTTCCACCAGCTCTGCGACCACTTCTCCGATCTGCTCTTCTCCGGCGGGGTCGCCCCCTCCGGAGACGACACATGACCGCCATCGCCACGGCGACCGACTCCGGGCCTGCAGGCGCGGAGACCGAACCCCGGCGGACGTGGGCCGAACGGCTGCACGTGAGGTCCTCGACCCTGGCCACGATCGGCGGCTTCGCGGGCTTCCTCATCATCTGGCAGATCGTCGGCATGACCATCTTCGCCGAGTCCCGGGCCATCCCGCCGCCCACCGCGATCGTCTCGCAGATCTTCGAGGACGGGTGGTCGTTCTACTGGCCGAACATCCGCACCACGCTGAACGAGGCGATGTGGGGCTGGATCTGGGGCAACTCGATCGCCATCGCCCTGGCGATCATGTTCGTGGCCATCCCGCTGGTGGAGCGCTTCGCCATGAAGGTGGCGATCGCGGCGTACTGCCTGCCGATCATCGCGATCGGCCCGATCCTGCAGATCCTCTACGACGGGTCGACGCCGAAGATCATCCTCTCGGCGATGACGTGCTTCTTCACCACGCTCATCGGCGCCCTCGTCGGCCTGCGCAGCGCGGACCCGACGTCCATGGACCTGGTGAAGGCCTACGGCGGCGGCGGGTGGAGCCAGATGCGCAAGGTGCGCTTCAAGTCCGCCCTCCCGAGCCTGTTCGCCGGCCTCCGCATCGCGGCGCCCGCCGCGCTGCTCGGTGCCATCATCGGTGAGTACCTGGGCGGCGAGTCCGGGCTGGGCGTCACGATGATCGCCTCGCAGCAGGCGCTGAACATCGACCGCACCTGGGGCATCGCCCTGGTGTCCACCGCCATCGCCGGCATCGCCTACGGCATCACGGCGCTGATCGGCCGACTGCTCACCCCCTGGGCCCCGAGGAGCTCCTGATGACCACGCTCGAGCTGTCCGGCTCGCCCACGCAGGTCGCCGCCGTCGAGGAGACCGGCGGCCAGGTGAGGAGCGCGGTCCTTCGCCTGGTGAAGGCCGTGGTCGGAGCGATCATCTCGGTGGTCGTGATCGCCTTCATCTGGCAGGCGTTCCTGTGGATCACGAAGGTCGACTCGTTCGTCGGCCGGACCCCGGGCGACATCTTCCGGGCGATCTTCACCGGCGAGGGCGCCGCCGAGACCCGCCGGGCGCTGATGGACGCCTCGTTCATCACGCTCCGCGACGCGTTCTTCGGCCTCGCGGCCGGCCTCCTCGTCGCCCTGGTGGCGGCGATCAGCTTCAACATGATCCGGACCATCGAGCAGACGGTCATGCCGGTCGCCATGGTGCTGCAATCGGTCCCGCTGGTCGCGCTGACCCCCGTCATCGCCCTGATCCTCGGCCGTGGTCTGGCCACCACCACCGTGCTGGCCGGGATCGTGACGTTCTTCCCGGCGCTGGTGAACGTGAACCTGGCGCTGAGAGGTGCGCCCAAGGCGTCGATGGACCTGATGAAGGCCTACGGCGCGAACAAGTGGACCACCCTGTTCAAGGTGCAGCTGCCGTGCGCCATGCCGGCGCTGTTCGCCTCGCTCCGCATCGCCGCCCCGCTCGCCATCATCGGCGCCCTGCTCGCCGAGTGGCTCGCCACCGCCGAGGGCCTCGGCTACCTGATGCTGAAGTCGCAGACCGGGTTCAACTACGACACCCTCTGGGCGGCCGGTGCGCTGATCACCATGTTCTCGGTGATCCTCTACAACATCATCTCGGCGCTCGAGGGCGTGGTGCTGTCGAAGTACGCCCCCGACGCCCTGGCCGCCCGCAAGGCCTGAGACGGCCCGACCCCGATGGCGCCGACCGGACCGGCCGACGCCGTCCCGCAGGTGCACGGGGACCGGCTGGGCCTCGTCATCGGCAGCAGCCTGGACCACGACCCGGTCACCGCCGCCCTGGGGCCTCGCGACGACCTCGTCGTGCTCCGCCGTCACGGCCCGGGCGGCTCGGTCCCGGCGCACCTCGTCGACCACGCCGCGAACGTGCGCTCGCTCGTCGACTCGGGCTGCGACCGGGTGCTGGCGATCGGATCCGCCGGCGGGCTCCACCTCAGCACCGGGCCCGGCGTGGTGGTCGTGCCCGACGACCTGTTCGCCCCCGCCGGCACACCGACGTTCCACACCACGACGGCCGGCTACGGCGTACGGGGCTTCGACCCCGGCTGGCGCACCCGGGTGCTGGCGGCCTGGTCGCTCGCGGCCCAGCGCCCCGACGGGCCCGGCGGCCCCCGGTCCGTGCTCGACGGCGGCACCTACGCCCAGACGACCGGCCCGCGGTTCGAGACGCCCGCCGAGGTCCGGTGGCTGGCGACCTGCGCCGACCTCGTCGGGATGACGCTGGCCTCGGAGTGCGTGCTCGCGGCCGAGGCCGGGTTGGCCTACGCGGCGGTCTGCCAGATCGACAACCTCGCCGCCGGCGTCGGCACGTCCCGCTCGGGCGACGTCGCCATGGACTACGTGCTCAGCACGGAGCGGTACCGCGACGCGCTGGCCGCCGAGCTGGTCGCTGCGGTCCGGCTCCTCCTCGACGCCTGACCCGCGGACCGCACGCCGCGCGCCGGGCCTGGTCGGTCAGGCGGGCACGAGCGCCCGGGCCCGTGCGGCGACCTCATCCTCGTCGGCGGTCACCAGCCGGCCGTCGCGCACGACGGGGCGACCGCCCACCACGACCGTGTGGGCCCGGTCCGACAGACCGCAGAGCACCAGCCCCAGCAACGGGTCGCGGACACCGACCCGATCGACCGTCGTGAGGTCCCACGCCGCGAGGTCGGCCGCCGCGCCCACTGCGACGACGCCGAGCTCCCCCGCCCGCCCGAGGCAGGCGGCCGAGCCCCGCGTGGCCATCGCCAGCAGCTCCCGAGCGCTCAGCCAGCGGTCGGGGTCGTCGCCGACGCGGTGGGCGAGCGCTGCGACCCGGAGGTCGCCGAGGACGTTCGCGCCGTCGTTCGAGGCCGAGCCGGTCGTGCCGAACCCGACGGTGATCCCGGCGTCGAGCATCTCCCGCACCGGCGCCCTCCCCCACCCCATGCGGAGGTCCGGTGCGACGAGGTGCGCCACGGTGACGCCGGCGGCCGCGATGTCGGGGAGCTCGTGCAGCGGGGGGTCGACCACGTGGGCGAGCCACGTCCGCGGCTGCGCCCACCCCACCTCGACGAGCACCTCCCACGGCGACATCCCGTAGCGCTCGGCGCAGAAGCCGGTGTCGACGACCTCGTACAGGTGGGTGTGGAGCCGGACGCGCTCGTGGTCCGCGGCGAGCTCGGCGAAGCCCCGGAACGTCTCGAACAGGTCGGCGTGGACGCCGCAGGGCGCGAGGTCGACGCGCACGTAGGCGCCGTCGGTCGGGTCGTGGTGGGCCCGGATGAGCTCGTCGGCGTGCCGCAGCACCTCGTCGACGTCCTGCACCAGCGCCGGATCGGCGCCGCCGCCCTGGCCGCGGCCCAGCGTGAGCGTGCCGCGGGTGGCGTGGAGCCGGACGCCGACGCCCAGCGCGGCGTCGATCGTCGCCTCGATGAACGGCTGGGTCGGCCCGGCCGGGTGCAGGTAGTGCTGGTCGGCGACGGTGGTCACCCCGCCGAGCACCGACTCCGCCAGTCCGGCGGCGGACACGGCACCGATCATCGCCGGGGTGAGCGAGCCCTCGCGCCACCACCGGAGGCACCGCGCCCCGAGTCCGCCGAGCCACGGCCCGATGAGCGACCGCTCCAGCTCCGGTATGGCCCGGAGCGCCACCTGGTACAGGTGCTGGTGCGGGTTCACCAGACCCGGCAGCACGAGCAGGTCCGAGCAGTCGACGACCTCGGCGCCGGCGGGGACGTCAAGGTCGGCGCCGATGGCGGTGACGACCCCGTCCTCGCAGACGACGTCGGCACCGGCGAGCTCTCGACCCGCTCCGTCCGGGCCGTCGAAGGTGGCCAGGTGGCCGATGCGGCGGAGCACGAGCGGCCGGTCCTGCCGCGGCCGCGGACGGGGTTCGGCGGGCGGCGTCTCGGGCACGCCGGCCATCGTTCGGGCGGCCCGTCACCGTTGTGTTTCGGGTCCGTGAAAGGACGGTGATCAGCGCTGACAGTTTGTTGAAGCGGTCGTACCGTGCAGCCGATGACCCGTGCTCCTGATGACGGGACGGCGGCCGAGCCCGGGAGGCGCAGGTGAAGCCGCCGCCGTTCGACTACGTGGACCCCGACAGCGTCGAGGGCGTCGTGGCGGCCCTCGCCGAGGACCCCGGCGCCGTCCTGATCGCCGGCGGCCAGAGCCTCGTCATGGCGCTGAACCTCCGCCAGCTCGCCCCGACCACGCTCGTCGACCTCCGGCGCGTGCCCGGCCTCGGCGGGATACGCGCCGAGGCGGGGGCGGTCGTGGCCGGGGCGACGGCCACCGCGGCCGACCTGCTAACCCACCCCACGACCGCAGGCCACGGCGCGCTCCGCCGTGCCGTCCGATCGGTCGGCCACCCCCAGACCCGGACGCGCACGACCGTGGGCGGCACGATCGCGCTCGCCGAGCCGGTCGCCGAGGTGCCCACGACCCTGGTCGCGCTCGGCGGGTCGGTGACGGTCACCGGGCCCACCGGCACGCGGACGATCGCCGCCGACGACTGGATCACCGGGCCGTACACGACCGCACGGGCCCGGGACGAGGTCGTGGTGGAGGTCCGCTTCGACGTGCCCGCCGGACCCTCGACGTGGCGCGAGTTCGTCCGCCGCCGCGGCACGTTCCCGATCGCCGGCGCCTGCGTGGCGCTCGAGCACCTCGACGGCGACCCCACCGCCGAGGTCACCGGAGCCCGCATCGGGCTCTGCGGGGCGGCGGCGACGCCGGTCCGGTCATCGGAGGCCGAGGCGGCGCTGGTCGGCGCCCCGCTCGACGAGGCCGCGGTCGGACGGGCGGTGGCCGCCGTGCTCGACACCGTGACGCCCCCGCCGCACCCGCACGCCACGTCGGACCACCGTCGGGCCCTCGCCGGCGCCACGCTGCGCATCGCGCTCGGCGACCTGCTCGTCGGGCCCGGCGGGTCCGCCGCACCGGGGATCGCGGCGTGACCGGCGATCGGACGCGCACGGTCCGCCTGACGCTCGACGGCACGCCCCGCGAGGCGACCGTCGAGGTCCGCACCCTGCTCAGCGACCTCCTCCGCCACGAGTGGGGCGCCACCGGCACCCACGTGGGGTGCGAGCACGGCAGCTGCGGGGCCTGCACGGTGCTCCTCGACGGCGCCCCGGTCCGGTCGTGCCTCGTGCTGGCGCCGCAGGTCGACGGGGCGTCGATCGAGACCGTGCACGGGCTCGCCGTGGCCGCGGACGGCGCGCCGGGACGCGTGGCGGGCGCGCTCCACGAGCAGCACGGCCTGCAGTGCGGGTTCTGCACGCCGGGGATCGTGGTCTCGATGACCGCGGCGCTCCGGGACGGCACCGACGTGGACGAGGCGCTCGACCAGGTGCTCGGCGGCCACCTGTGCCGCTGCACCGGCTACGTCAACGTCCGGGCCGCCGTCCGGGCCGCGTTCACGCCGGAGGCCGGGTCGTGAGCTGGGTCGGCCGCCGCCTCCCGCGGCTCGACGACGACCGCCTCCTGGCCGGGCGCGGCACGTTCACCGACGACCTCCACCTCCCCGGGATGCTCGAGGCGACGGTGCTGCGCAGCCCGGTGGCCCACGGGACCTACCGCGGCATCGACACGAGCGCGATCACCGACCCCGACGTCGTCGTGCTCGGCCCCGAGGCGTTCCTCGACCGCTACTCCCCGATCCCGGTGCTCTGGCACCTGCCCGGCCAGTTCCAGCACAGCCACCCGGTCGTCGACCGCCGGCTGCGCTACGTCGGCGAGCCGATCGGCGTCGTCGTCGCCCCCACCCGCTACGCCGCCGAGGACGCCGCCGCGCTCGTCCGCTGGGACGTCGACGAGCTGCCGGCGGTGTTCGACCCGCACGACGCGATGGCCGCCGGCGCGCCGCTGCTGTACCCGGACGAGGGCACCAACGTGATGGCCCGCTGGTCCACCGGCGACGACCGGGACCACCTCGGGTCGGTGCTCGACGACGCCGACCACGTGCTGCGGACCACGTTGCGCATCGGCCGGGTTGCGGGAGCGCCGATGGAGACCCGAGGGGTCGTCGTCGAGCCGCCGCCCGTCCACGACCGCGGCCGGGGCAAGCTCACGGTCTGGTGCTCGACGCAGGCACCGCACGCCGTGCGCGACTTCGTGGCCGCCGCCACCGACCTGCCCCAGCACCGCATCCGGATCGTCGCTCCCGACGTCGGCGGCGGGTTCGGCGTGAAGGACCACCAGGGCGAGGACGAGATGCTCGTGATCCTCGCCGCCCTGCAGCTCGGCCGGCCGCTGAAGTGGATCGAGGACCGTGCCGAGTCGTTGACGCTCACCCGCCACGCCCGCGACCACGACAACCACGTCGCCATCGCGTTCGACGACGACGGCCGACTGCGGGCCCTCCACGTCGAGGCGGTGCGCAACACCGGGGCGCTGATGGGCATGTTCGGGGCCGGACCGCTCTTCGCAACGAGCGGGATGCTGCCCGCGCCCTACCGCTGGGACGCCGTGCGCTGCGATGCGGTGGCCGTCGCCACGAACACCAACCCCACCGGCGCCTACCGGGGCTTCGGCCAGACCCAGGCCGTGTACGTCCGGGAGCGGGCGATCGACATGGCCGCCCGGCACCTGGGGGCCGATCCCGTCGAGCTGCGGCTCGCCAACCTCGTGACGCCCGACGAGATGCCGTCGGCGCTGCGGACCGCGCCCCTGCTCCTGGACACCGGTGACTACCCCGGCGCGCTCCGCCTGGCCCGCGACCTGGCGGGAGGGTGGGAGGAGACGCCCGAGGACGGGCGCCGGCGGGGCACGGGCTGGGCCGTGTACGTGCAGCAGTCCGGCATCGGCCCGAGCGGCGGCAACGAGGCCATCGGGCTCGACGTCGGCGGCTTCGAGACGGCGGACCTCCGGATGGAGAACGACGGCACGGTCCGGGCGCTCGTCGGCACCAGCTGCCACGGCCAGGGCCACGAGACGTCGTTCGCCCAGCTGGTCGCCGACGAGCTCGGGATCGAGCCGGCCGACGTCGACCTGATCCACTCCGACACCGACGTGACGCCCTACTCCCCGTACGGCACCGCGGCGTCGCGCTCGATGGTGGTCGGCGGCGGCGCGACCGTGCGGGCGGCGGCGAGGCTCGCCGACCAGGTGCGCGCCGTGGCGGCGCAGATGCTCGAGGCGGACCCGGACGACGTCGAGCTGGGCGGCGGCCGGGCCACCGTGGCGGGGACGACGAGCTGGGTCCCGATCGGCGCCGTCGCCGAGCGGGCGTGGCAGGCCCGGTCGTTGCCCGACGGCGCCGAGCCCGGCCTCGTCGCGCGCGTCTGCCACGATCCGACCGAGTTCACCTACAACTACGCGGTGCACGTGTGCCGGGTGGCGCTCGACCCGTCGACGGGGCTGACCGAGGTCGAGCGCTACGGCGTGGTGCACGACTGCGGCACGCTCGTGAACCCGACGATCGTGGAGGGCCAGATCCACGGCGGTGTCGCCCAGGGCCTGGGCGCCGCGCTGCTCGAGGCCGCGACGTTCGACGAGGGCGGCGCGCCGACGGCGACGACGCTGCTCGACTACCTGGTGCCGGTGAGCTCGTCGGTCCCCGACATCGAGGTCGTCCACACCGAGCACCCGTCCCCGACCACCCCCGGCGGCATGAAGGGCATGGGCGAGGGCGGGACGAACGGCAGCTTCGCCTGCGTCGCCAACGGCGTCGCCGCGGCGGTGGCGGCCGAGGACCCGGCCGCAGCGGACCGCCTGGTCGGCACGCCGCTGTCGCCGGCGGTGGTGTGGGCGGCGCTGCACCCCGGGTGACCCGCCTTCCGGCCGGGCGAGCCGTTCGTGTTACGTGCCGGTGAACCCTCCCCCGCTGCCCTTCACCACCGGCGCCGACTTCAACAGACTGTTGGACATGAGCACCCCGACCCCCACACCCGACCTGTGCCTGCGCGGCGGTCGCGTGATCGATCCCGAGCGTGGCGTCGACACGGTGACCGACGTCCTCATCGGCGGCGGGAAGATCCTGGCCGTGGGACCGGCGGACGCCTGGTTCCGAGACGCGGGGATCGCCGACGGGGCGATCCCGGCCGAGGTCCAGGTCGTGGACGTGACCGGGCTCGTCGTCACCCCCGGGCTCATCGACCTCCACGCCCACGTGTACCCGGGCCTGGGGAACTTCTGCGTCGGCCCCGACCAGGCCGGCGTCGAGCGCGGCGTGCCGATCGTCGTCGACGGCGGCACCAGCGGCACCGCCACGATCCGGCTCGCCCGGGACTGGCTCGACGCGCTGCAGCCCAAGACGCGCGTGCTGTCCTTCGTGGACCCGTGCGTCCTGTACCTCGCCACGCACGACTTCATCTGCCACAAGCTGGAGATCGCGAACGACCTGCGCAACCTCGACCTCGACGCGGCGGCCGCCGCGCTCGAGCTCCCCGACGTCGTCGGGTTCAAGGTCCGGGTGTGCCACGCGGGCGACCCCGCCGAGTCGCCGTTCCTCGAGGGCGCCAAGTCCGTCGCCGGCGACCGCCCGATCATGGTCCACCTCGGACGGTTCCCCCACACCCCGTCGATCACGCCGCCGGTGCTGCTGCAGTCGCTCCGCAGCGGCGACATCATCACCCACGCCTACCGCGGCGCCTCCGGCGTGTTCCCGTCCGGGCGTGACGAGGTGATCCCGGAGTTCCGTGACGCCTACGAGCGGGGCGTGCTGCTCGACGTCGGCCACTCCGCGACCGACTTCCGATTCGCGGACGCCCGCCGGCTCTACGAGAAGGGCTTCAAGGTCACCTCGGCCTCGACGGACCTGAACATCTTCAACATCGACCGCGTGGTCGTGTCGCTGCCGGAGACGCTCTCCAAGATGCTCGTGCTCGGCTTCTCGTTGCAGGAGACCATCGCCATGGGCACGTGCGGCACCGCGAAGGCGATCCGCCACGAGGACGAGCTCGGCAACCTCGACGTCGGCCGCTCCGCCGAGGTGTCGGTCATGCGCCTGGAGGAGGGCCCGTGCCAACTCAGCGACGGCTACGAGACCGTCGAGGGCGACCGTCGCCTGGTCCCCGTCGGCTGCGTGCGCGGCGGCGAGTGGATCCCGGCCACCGCCGGGCTCGAGCCCGAGCTCGCGCCCAAGGTGCTGGCGGCGATCTGAGCCGGCGCTGCGGGGAGGGATCCGTATGAGCAGCAGCACGACCACCACCGGGTCGACCGGACGAGACCTCGCCGGCGCGCCCGGCGCCGGCATCACCCGACCGTCGACCTCGGGCTTCTCGCCGGCGGAGTGGGACCTGCTGGCCGGGTGCTGGCACCCGGTGGCGCTGTCGACCGAGGTCGACGCCGGCGGCGGGTCCGTCCTCGACGAGGAGCGGCTCCCCGCCGCACCGCCGCCCGGCGCGTTCCGCTCGGTGCTGCTCGACGTCGGCCTCGTGGCCTTCCGCGGCGCGAACGGCGACGCCACCGTCCTGCTCGACCGCTGCCCCCACCGGGGCGCCCGGTTGTCGGACGGCGTGGTCGCCGACGGCTGCGTGACGTGCCCCTACCACGGCTTCACGTTCGACGGCGGCGGACGGTGCGTATCGGTCCCCTCGTCGTCGACGAACGCCGTCCCGCCCCGGATGCACCTCGAGCCGCTGCCGGTCATCGAGCGCTACGGGATCGTCTGGACCTGCCTGCGGCCCGACCTGTCCGCCGCGGTCGACGGGGAGCCCACCGTCGAGGGCGCACCGCACGAGGGCCCCCTGCCACCGTGGTCGCGCCTCGAGGACGACGGGTTCCAGCGGGCGGGCTGCCGCCCGTTCGTCTGGAGCTCGTCCGCCCAGCGCCACGCCGAGAACTTCAACGACCAGGCCCACTTCCCGTACATCCACCAGGGGACGTTCGGCGTCGAGGACCCCGTCGTCCCGCCGCTCGACGTCCGGGTCGACGGGCGCCTGCTGAGCCTCGACGTGACGATGGTCCAGCAGGCCCGCCAGACCTTCGACGGCTCGACCGACGACACCGTCGTCGCCTACCGCTACCGGTGGCACCTCCCGTTCGCGTCGTGGCTCGAGATCGACTACCCGCACGGCGGCACCGAGCTCATCGGCGACGTCGCCGCCCCGGTCCACGCCGATGCCTGCCGCGTCTACCTGGCCAACGCGCGCGACTTCGACACGGACCAGCCCGTCGACGAGTGGGTCGCGTTCCAGGACGCCGTCAACGCCGAGGACCGCTGGATCGTCGAGCAGCTCGAGCCCCGGGGCGTGCCGCTCGACCTCGGCGTCGAGGTGCACGTCAAGGCCGACGCCATGTCGATCGCGTCGCGGCGGTGGTTCCGCTCGCACCTGGCGGCCGGCGACGCCTGAGCGCCGCCGGTCAGCCCACGTGGGCGGGTGCGCAGACCTCGAGCTCCATGCCGTCGGGGTCCCGGAAGAACAGCGACCAGGTGTCGCCGCCGAGGAGCGTGATCTCCCCCACCTCGCCGCCGGCGGCCGGGATGCGCTCCAGCAGGACCTCCAGCGCCTCGCGGGACGGCGCGGCGAGCCCGTAGTGGTCCACCGGCCCACGACCGCCGATCCGGGCGCGATCGCCGACGAGCGACCCCTCGGGCACCTCGGCGACGTTCATCGCCGAACCGGACCCCACGTCGATGATCGCCATGCGAGGGTGCTCTGGGCCCTTCGGGATCTCGACCTTCACGGTGGCGCCGAAGGCGTCGCGGTAGAAGGCGATGATCCGGTCCAGGTCGGGCGTGCCGGTGGCGACGTGGTTGAACCCGACGGTGAGCGGTGCCGACAGCGCGTCCATGGCGAGAGCGTAGGACGCACCCCGCCCGGTCGCTCTGCTCCCGCTCCCCGCCGCTCAGGCGAGCCCCCCGCTCCCCGCCGCTCCGGCGAGCCTCCCGCTCCCCGCCGCTCAGGCGACGGTGATCGCGGCGATCTTCGCCTCGAGGAAGTCCCGCGCCCGGACCGGCTCGAACGCGTCGCCGTCGAGCAGCGGCGCGATCACCGTGTCGTCGTCGGGCTCGCCGAAGAACACGAGCGACATCAGGCCCTCCTCGGGCGTCGCCTCCGACGGCGGCAGCACGCGGTGCCGCGACGAGCGCCAGCGGCCACCCGACCACATCTCGAGCAGGTCGCCCACGTTGATCGTGAGCGAGCCGGGCACGAACTCGGCGTCGTGCCACCCGCCCGCTGCGTCCTGGACCTGGAGGCAGCCCGTCCCGGGCTGGCGGTCGAGGATCGTGACCGTGCCGAAGTCGGTGTGGGGGCCGATGCGGTACTGGTTGTCCTGCACGGGGCCGGTGCGGACGAGCGGGGGGTACCAGTTCACGTTCATCACCGAGTCGGAGCTCGACTCGCGGTCGACGAAGTGCTCCGGGTCGTCGAGGCCGAGGGCCACGGCGCAGATCCGCATCAGCTCGATGTGGAGGTCCTCGACCTGCCGGGTGTACTCGACGACCACGTCGCGCAGGCCGCTCGGCGCCTCGGGCCACGGCGTCGCCATCGACGACGCACGATCGATCGCGTCCATGCCCACCACGAAGGACTCCTTCATGTCGGGCGGAGTGTCCTCGCCGAAGATGTAACCGTTCGCCTCGAGGCCGTAGGGCACCCAGCCCCGGTCGCCGAGCTGGTCGACCCGCACCGCCTCCTTGACCTCCTCGGGGCCGGTGAAGAACTCGAGCAGCTCGGCACGGAGGCGGCCCGGCAGCTCGGGGTCGATGCCGTGGTCGGTGATCACCATGAAGCCCATGTCCGACAGCGAGCGGTCGACGAGCGCTGCGACCTCGGCCCGGCCCTCGTCGGTGCCCGCGAACCACGGCGCGAGCGAGATGGTGAGGATGCCGGCGTCGGACGGCGGGGTCGGTTGCGTGCTCACGGTGCGCTCCTTCGGGGCGAGTGGCGGACGATCACGTCGAGGTCCTCGTCGCCGGCATGCGCCGCGCCGCGAACGAGGCGAGGACGGCGAAGCCGGCGGCGACGAGCATCGTGATGCCGACCGCGGCGCCGAGCTGGTCGTCGAGGCGGGCGATCACGATCGCGGCGGCCGTGGTGCCCAGGGCGGTGCCGAGCAGGTTGGCGAGCTGGACCAGGGCGGTCGCTTCGCCCTCCCGGCCGGCGGGGGCGCCCTCGACGGCGATGACCTGGCAGATCGTGAACACCAGCCCGCAGCCGAACGACCCGAGCGCCGTCGCCGGGTACGCCAGCCAGAACGGCACGACCTCGAACACGAGCGACGCCGCCAGCACCAGTCCGGCGGCCGCCACGACGGCGCCCCCGGCGGCGACGTTCGGCCGGCGGGCCGGCGCGAGCCGGGCCTGCGACCACGAACCGGCCGCCCAGAAGAACGCCGCCACCGTCAGCGGCAGCCCGGCCTCGAGGATCGTCGAGCCCCGCACCTCGCGGAGCAGCAGCGGCAGGAAGTTCTCGGTCGTCAGGTAGGCGGCGCAGGCGGTCAGGGCGCAGGCGATGACCGCCGGCTTGCCCGGGCGGGCCACCCACGTGCCCCGGGGCAGCGTGACGCGGGCCCCCGGGACCAGGACGAGGATCCCCACCGGGATCAGCAGCAACCACCGGGGGTCGGACGCGCTGCCCGCCAGCACGACGATGCCCAGGCCGCCGGCCAGCAGCGCCGGACCCCACGCGGGCGACTCCTCGGCGGCGCCCTCCGCGCCGTCGCCGACCTCGGACAGGTCGAGGGCCGGCCGGCGGATGATCTCGGGGATGAGCAGCGCGGCGCAGAGCGCCAGGATCGGGATGATGCCGCCGAAGATCCAGTGCCAGCCGACGGTCTCGACGAGCGTCGCCGAGATCGTCGGGCCGATCATCCCCGGGATGATGAACACCGCGGACACGACGCCGAGCACCAGCGGCTGGAGTCGCAACGGGTAGTAGCGGGCGATGATGACCAGCTGGAGCGTCAGCGTGGCGCCGGCGCCCAGCCCCACGACGAACCGGCCGGCGGCGACCTGCGCCATCGACGTGGCGAACGAGGTGGCGAGCAGGCCGAGCGAGAAGACCGACAGCGCCAGCACCAGGGGGCGCAGCGTCCCGAACCGGTCGGCCAGGCGGCCGCCGAACGGTGCGGCGAAGACGCTGGCCACGAGCGGCGCCGCGATCGCGGCACCGAACAGCCCGACGCCGCCCACGTCGTCGAGAACCGCCGGCATGGCCGTCGCGGCGCCGACGATCTCGAACGCGTTGCAGCCGAGCAGGACGATCGTGCCGACCGTCAGCACGGCGTAGCGACGGCCGAACAGCTCGGAGAACCGCGCCTTCTCGTCGGGGGCGCGCTCGTCCGACACGGTGATCTCCATCCCGGACAGCTGACCGCGCCCAGGTCACGACCCCGGGTCCGACGTGTTGCACGTCCGTGAACTGTTCAACGAACTGTTGACGCGCCGTCGGCCGGGCAGCACGCTGCGGACGATGTCCGATGCCGGCACCCCGCCCCACGCGGCCCGACCCGCCGACCTGCTGGTCCGGGGCGCCCGGCTGGTGGCGACCGTCGACGACGACCGACGGGAGCTCGCCGGCGGCTGGGTCGCAATCACCGACGGCGCCGTGTCCGGGGTGGGACCGCCGGGGAGCGAGCCCGAGGCGGTCGACCTGCTCGACGCCACCGACTGCCTGGTCACGCCGGGGCTGGTCAACACCCACCACCACCTGTACCAGAACCTGACGAGGGCGCTGCCGCCGGCGACCGGCCAGAAGCTGTTCGACTGGCTCACCACCCTGTACCCGATCTGGGCGCTGCTCGACGAGGAGGCCGCGCACGTCTCGGCGTGGGTCGGGATGGCCGAGCTGGCGCTCGGGGGCTGCACCACCACGAGCGACCACCTCTACGTCCACCCCGACGGCGGCGGCGACCTGATCGCCGCCGAGGTGGCCGCCGCGGTCGACCTCGGCGTCCGGTTCCACGCCACGCGCGGGTCGATGAGCCTGTCGCGCAAGGACGGCGGCCTGCCGCCCGACAGCGTGGTGCAGGAGCCCGACGAGATCCTCGCCGACTCCGAGCGGCTGGTCGGGCGGTTCCACGACGTCGACCCCCTGGCCATGGTCCGGGTGGCGCTGGCGCCGTGCTCGCCGTTCTCGGTGACCCAGCAGCTGATGGTCGACACGGCCGAGCTGGCCGAGCGGCTCGACGTGCGCCTGCACACCCACATCGCCGAGGACCTCGACGAGGACGACTTCTGCCTCGAGCGGTTCGGCTGCCGGCCGATCGAGTACCTGGAGCAGGTGGGCTGGGGCTCGGACCGGACGTGGGTCGCCCACTGCGTCCAGCCGAACGAGGCCGAGGTCGAGCGCCTGGGCGCCTGGGGCACCGGCGTGGCGCACTGCCCGAGCTCGAACATGGTCCTCGGCGTCGGGATCGCCCCGGTCACCGGCTTCCTCGCGGCCGGCGTCCCGGTCGGGCTCGGATGCGACGGCTCGGCGTCGGCCGACTCGGCGTCGCTGTGGACCGAGGCCCGCAACGCGATGCTGCTCGCCAAGCTGCGCGGCGGGGCCGACGCGTTCGACGCCCGTCGGGCGCTCGAGCTGGCGACCCGCGGCGGCGCGGACTGCCTCGGCCGGCGCGGCGAGATCGGCCAGCTGTCGGTGGGCGCCGCCGGCGACCTCGTCGTGTGGGGGCTCGACGGCCCCGCGCACGCCGGGGCGCTGGCCGACCCGGTCGAGGCGCTGCTGCGGTGCGGACCGAACGCGGCGCGCCACACGGTCGTGGCCGGCCGCGTCGTCGTCCGCGACGGCCGGCTCACCCACCCCGGCCTGGACGAGCAGCTCGCGGCGCACCGGGCGGTGGCCACCCGCTGGCAGTCGACGCTGCTCGGCTGACCCGCCCGCCCCGCTCCACCCCGCCCCGACCCGACCGAACCCGACCCGACGCAACCCACCGAACTTGTACGCGACCGACCGGTGGGGCGACCGCCACGTACAAGATCGACGGCGCCCGGCGAACATGCACGTCACCGACCGGTGGGGCGACCGCCACGTACAAGTTCGATGGGGTGGGGGCCGGCGAACCCGGGCCGCGTCCGGGTCAGTAGGTGCGGTCGCCGACCGTGTCGACCTCGAACTCCGACGCCTGCAGCGTCCGAGGGCCGACCAGCTTGGCCATGAGGTGCTCGCCGGCGAGGACCGGCGGGTACTTGGGCGGGTGCTCGTCGTCGCAGCAGGTCGGCAGGCACTCGACCAGCGCGTCGTGGTCGCCGTCGAGGAAGAACGCCGCGGAGCGCCGGAGGGCGGGCCCGTCGGTCTGCGCGGGCGGCGGCACGACCCGGTGCAGGGTCGAGCGCCAGCGGTCGTTGGTCCACTCGGCCAGCAGGTCGCCCAGGTTCACCAGGTAGGCGCCGTCCACCGGCACCACGCCGTGCCACCCGCCGTCGGGGCCCAGGACCTCGAGCCCGGGCACCTGGTCGCCGTAGAGGACCGTCACGATGCCGTAGTCGGTGTGGGCGCCCATGCGCATCTGCTCGGGCAGCGGGTCGGGCGACCCGGGCGCCCGCTCGTAGCGGATCATGCGCAGCGTCTCGGTCGGGTGCCGGCAGCGGTCGACGAAGAACGCCTCGTCGACCCCGAGGGCGACGGCGAAGATCCGGGTCAGCCGCAGCGCCAGGTCGGCCACGGCGTCGAAGTACTCGACGAGCGGCCGGCGCACCGACGGCAGGGCGGGCGGCCAGATGTTGGGCGCCTGCAGGCGGTGCCGCTCGACCGCGACCGCGGGATCGGACTCGTCGACGACGTCGCGTCCGATGTTGAACGCCTCGAACAGGTCGGGCGGCGCGTCGGCGCCGAGGCTGTAGAGCAGCGACTCGGTCCCGAGCGGCGCCCAGCCGCGGTTCACGTCGGCCGAGGGCGGGAGCGTCTCGGACTTGGCCCCGACCGGGAGCGCGAAGAACTCGTCGCAGGCGTCGAGCATCCGCTGGACGACGGCCGGATCGACGCCGTGGCCGACGACCTGCATGAACCCGACGCGGCGCAGGGCGTCGTCGACGGCGGCGGTCACGGCGGCGCGGGCCTCGTGGTCGCCGGTCGACCAGCCGGAGATGTCGACCACCGGGACCTCGAAGCCCCCGGACGGCGCAGACGGGCCCCCGGACGGCGCAGGCGGGAGGGACGGCACGGTCGCAGCCCCCTCAGAGCATCGGGTTGGGGTCGTCGAGGTCGCCGAGGCCGAGCCGGGCCATGCGGCGGTTGTAGGCGATGCGCCCCGCCTGCTCGAGCTCGAACGTGCGCTGCGTGCGCTCCCGGACCCGCTCCCAGTCGTCGTCGTCGCGGCAGTAGGTGATCAGCACCTGCTTGCCGAGGTGGAGGTGGAACTGCTCGTCGGGGATGATCCGGTCGAAGATCTTCTGGACGTCGGCCGGGAGACGGGGCCGGACCTCGAGGAACGCCTGGCAGGCACCGGACTCCCCGGTCACGTTGTGGGCGGCGACGCGCTCGACGGTGTCGGCGCCCGACGGGTACCAGACGTCGAGCCACTCCTCCCACTCCGGCTCGGGCGTCCACCCGTCGAGCGAGGTGACGCCGCGGCGGGCCAGCGCCCGCATGCAGTACTCGTAGTGGTTCGCCTCGTCCTCGACCTGCTGCGCCAGGAGGACGAAGGCGTCGCGCTCGGGCGTGTCGGCGAGCCAGCGGCCGATGAACTCGGCGGCCCGCTTCTCGTAGTACGCCTGGAAGGACAGGTACTCGATCAGCTCGGGCTCCGACATCGACCGGTTGAAGAACGTGCCGCCGTCGTCGTCGCCCAGGGCCGCGCGCCGGCGCTCCAGGTCGTCGACCAGCGCGTCGTAGCGGGCCTGGGCCTCCTGCGGGTCGGGTCGCTGGTCCAGGGTCGTGCTCACGGGACGGGCACCTCGGTGTCGTGGGTGTGGGGGGCGACCTCGGCGAGGCGGGCCGCGTCGCGCTCGGCCAGGTAGGCGTCGCGGCGCTCGAAGAGCTCCTCCGCGGCGGCCTGGGCCTCCGCCATCACGTCGACGACGTCGACGGACAGGACGGCGCCGCCGTCGACGAGCCGGTGGCCGTCGACCCAGACGGAGTCGACGTCGTGGCCGGACGCCGTGAAGACGAGGTGGGCGGCGACGTTCGACCACCGGCCGTGGAGCACGGGCGTGAAGTGCGGCTGGTGCAGGTCGACGGTGATCACGTCGGCCCGCTTCCCGACCTCGAGCGTGCCGGTCACCTCGTCGAGCCCGAGCGCCCGGGCGCCGTCGCGGGTGGCCAGGTCGAGGACGTCCCACGGGTCGCCGGTCGTCGGGTCGAGCGTGGTGACCTTGGCGAGGAGGGACGCGAACTTCATCTCCTCGACGATGTCGAGGTTGTTGTTCTCCTTCTCGCCGTCGGAGCCGATGCCGACGGCGATGCCGGCGGCCCGCATGTCGGCGACGCGCGCCGGGCCCGACGAGAGCTTCATGTTCGAGCACGGGCAGTGGACGGCGCTGGTGCCGGTCTGCGCCAGCAGCTCGATCTCGCGGTCGTCGAGCCAGACGCAGTGGGCGATGACCGTGTGATCGGAGAGGATGCCGCGGTTGTAGAACTCCTCGACGGGTCGGCGGCCGAAGCGGCGCAGCGACTCCTGGACCTCCCAGATGCTCTCGGAGGTGTGGGTGTGGATGCCGGTGTCGTACTCGAGGGCGATCTCCGCCGCCCGCCGGAAGGCCTCGGGCGAGCAGTAGAAGAGGTGCTCCAGGCCGACCCAGGTCCGGACCCGGCCCTCGGACGCGGTGCGGTGGGTGCGGAGCAGGTCGAGGTTCGTCTCGAGCGTCTCGAAGTAGTCGAAGCCGGGGAGGTCGGCGACGTAGGGCACGAGCGTGGCCCGGACGCCGATCTCGTCGGCCGCCTCGGCCGACCCCTGCATGAACCGCCACATGTCCATGACCGAGGTCGTGCCGAACCGCAGCCCCTCGGTGTAGGCCAGACGGCTGGCCGCCTTGGCGATCTCGGGCGTCATCACCTTGTGCGCGGGGTCGACGTAGTTCTCCAGCCAGTCCCACAGCGACATCGACTCCGCGGTGCCGCGGAGCAGGCCGGAGTGGAGGTGGCCGTTGTGCAGCCCGGGCAGGACCGCCATGCCGGTGGCGTCGACCACCTCGGCGCCGGCGGCGGCCGGGTGGGCGTCGACCTCGTCGACCGGTCCGACCGCCACGATCGTGTCGTCGACGAAGAGCACCGAACCGGGGTCCAGCACGGTCTTCGCCCCCTCCATGGGGAGCACGATCCCGTTGCGCAGCAGCGTGGTGGTCACGTCACCCGACGCTCGCAGCATCGATCGAGAGGGTCAACAGACTGTTGATCCGTTTCACGCTCCGTTCACACGATCGGAGCGACCCGGCCGGGGCACCTGCGCCGGCGGGCGGAACCCGGTCGATCCGACCGGCGCCGCACGACCACCATGTCGGCCATGGTCGACCCGCACGACGACGAGCTCGCCGCCCTCGGGCACCTCAACCGCCTCGAGTTCGAGCGGACGCTGGCCCGCTGGTCCGGCGCCGCCGGCGCGGTCGAGGAGCGGTCCGGCGTGCTGACGTGGGCCAGCGCCTCGGACTTCCCGGTGCTGCTCAACGGGGCCGCCGCGCTCGACCCCACCCTCCCGGGCGACGCCGTCGTGCGGGAGGCGACTGCACGGTTCGAGGCGCTCGGCCGGGGGTTCTGCACGCCGCTGCGGGACCTGCACCCCGACGACGAACCGATCCGCGCCGCCGCCGTGGACGCCGGCATGGTGGCGCTGTCGGGCGCGCCGGAGATGGCGGTGGTCGAGCGCGTCGAGGAGCGGGCAGCCGGTGACGGCGTCGAGCTGCGCTGGCTCGACGGTGGGAGTGCCGCAGCGCCGGGATCGGCGGCGGAGGCGGCCGACTTCGTCGCGGTCTCCGATGCGGCGTACCAGAGCCTCGGCATGCCGGCGGGCACGCTGCACACCGCCGTCGCCGCACCGCACCTGATCGACACGCCGGGCACGACGGTGGTCGTCGCGACCGTCGACGGCACGCCGGCGGGCGCCGCCATGGCGCTGCTCAGCCACGGCATCGCCGGCGTCTACTTCGTCGGGACGCTCGAGGCGGCGCGGGGCCGGGGCATCGGCGACCTGGTCACGCGGGCGGTGACCAACCGCGCCTTCGACGAGGGCGCCCGCGCCGTCACGCTGCAGGCATCGCAGATGGGCGAGGCGATCTACGCGCGGATGGGCTACCGGGAGCTGTTCCGGTACACGACGTACGTGCGGTTCCCACCCGCCTGAGCACGAGCCGGGGTTGTGCTCGTCACCCGACGGGAGGACGATCGAACCGGCGGGGTCGACCGAGACAACCCGGCGACGCAGCAGTTCGCCGAGAAGGCGAAGGACGTGTTCGGCGACGCCGTGTTCCGCAACCTCGATGTGCTCGCCGTCTACGAGGACTGACGCCTCGACGAGGACCGACAGCGCCCGCTCAGTCGGCGCCGCAGTCGCGGGCCAGCTCCGACATCCGCCGGGCCAGCTCGACGTCCAGCGCAGTCACCCCGCCCACGTCGTGGGTGACGAGGTCGATGACGACCGTGCTGTAGACGTTCGACCAGTCCGGGTGGTGGTCCATGGCCTGCGCCACGGTCGCGACCGCGGCCATGTAGCCGAAGGCCCTGCTGAAGTCGGCGAAGCGCAGCTCGCGGTGCAGGCGTCCGTCGAGGAGCGCCCAACCCGGCAGGTCGGCGAGGGCGCCGGCGAGCTCGTCGTCGGCCAGCGGCTGGGGTCGCGCCATGCGGCCGAGGCTACGCCCGGGCGGCCGTGCGGTGCTGGCGCGGAGCGCGGGACGCACGCATCGACGACCCGGGCTGGGGCCTCGTCCGCCGCACCCGGCCGGCGACGTGACTAGCTTTCGCCGCCATGGAGCTCAGCTGCGCGTTCCCTCCCCGTCCCGACCTGGTCGAGCTCGTCGTCGTCGCCGAGGAGCTCGGCTACGAGCGGGCGTGGGTCTACGACTCGCCCGGCCTCTACGGCGACGTGTGGATGGCGCTCGCCCGCTGCGCGGACGCGACGTCGCGGATCGGGCTCGGCCCCGGCGTGCTCGTGCCGTCGCTGCGCCACCCGATGGTCAACGCCGCTGCGACTGCCGAGCTGGCCCGGTTGGCGCCGGGCCGGGTCGCGGTCGCGCTGGGCACCGGCTTCACCGGCCGGTTCGTGATGGGCCAGAAGCCGATGACGTGGGCCGCGACCGAGGAGTACCTGCGGCAGTTCGTCGGCCTGCTGCGGGGCGAGACGGTCGAGATCGACGGCGCCGCCTGCCGGATGATCCACCCCGACGGCTTCGTGGCCGACCGCCCGGTCGACGTCGACGTCATCGTCGGCGCCAACGGGCCCAAGGGCCTGGCGGTCGCCGCCGACATCGGGGCCGACGGCGTGATGTCGATCTTCGGTGGCCAGGAGGGCTGGGAGCGCTGCGCGCTGCTGGCCTACGGCACGGTGCTCGAGGAGGGCGAGTCGGTCGGCTCCGAGCGGGTGCTGGACGCGGCGGGGCCCGGCGGCGCGGTCGTGTTCCACGGCATGTACGAGGCCGGCCCGGAGCTGCTCGACGGGTTCGAGGGCGGCGCCGAGTGGCGGACCGCAATCGAGGCCTTCCCCGAGTCGGAGCGGCACCTGCACACCCACGAGGGCCACTTCGTCTCGATGACCGACCGGGACCGGGCGTCGGTGACCCCCGACCTCATCGCGGCCACGACGTGGACCGGCACACCCGACGACCTGCGGGCCCGGCTGGCCGACACCGAGGCCGCCGGCGTGTCCGAGTTCGTGTACGCGCCGATGGGGTCGGACCCGATCCGCGAGCTCCGAGCCGTCCGCTCCCTCTTCGAGATATAGGGGTGCACAGCGACATCCCTTGTCGCGATCCCGACCCCAGAAATCGACGCGGGAAAGACCGGCTCGCTCAGAGGTGGAGCCAGCCCGGCCAGCCGGCGAGCTGCTCGGTCACGTGCCGGGGCACGATCAGGTGCGCCCCGACGACGCCGTTGACGAGCTGCGTCACCCGGACGTCGCAGGCGAGCGAGAACAACCGGTAGGCATCGTGCTCGGTGAGGTGCGACCACTCGGCGACCCGTGACGCGGCATGCGCAATGACGTCCCGGGCGGCAGCGTCGAAGGTGTCGCCGAACCCGAAGAAGACGGTGGCGTCGACGGTGGCCGCCAGCGGGCGGTCGGTGTCGAGCTCGGGACGGCTGGTCAGCCGGACCACGCCCCGCATGGACATCTCGAGCGCGGTCTCGGTGATCTCGCCGTCGCCCTGCGTGCCGTGGCCGTCGCCGATCAGGAAGCCGGCGCCCTCGGTGAACGTGGGGAGGAACAGCCGTGAGCCGGCGACGAGCTCGCGGCAATCGATGTTGCCGCCGAAGGGCCCGGGCGGGATCGTGCCGAGCGTCCCGAGTGCCGGGTCGGGGCGCACCGCGAGCACGCCGAAGAACGGGCGCAGCGGCAACACGATGCCCGACCGCAGCGACAGCACGCCCTCGTCCGCGTCGACGTCGATGAGCTCGATGTCGTACGCGCCCTCCAGCCCGGGCACGCCGTAGCCCTCCCGCACCCCGTTCCAACCGGTCGGAGCGTCCGGCGCGATCTCCAGCAGGTCGACCTGGAGGGTGCAGCCCAGCGGGTGGCCCTCGACGGTGATCGGGCCCAGCACGGGGTGCGGCCCCAGCCAGGCGCCGCCGGCCGCCTCGATCGCCACCATGTCGGGACCCAGCCGTTCGTACGTGTCGAGTCCGAGCGGGGTCCGGGTCAGCGTGCGGACCGCGAACGCCTCGCCGGATCGCACGGTGGCCACCGACGCGGCGCTGCCGTCGAACACCCCGGGTTGGACCGTCGCCGGGGTGGAGGTCAGCTCACGAGTGGCGGCGGTGGTCGACGGCGTCACGTCCCGGACCGTACGCACGTCGGTCGTGCGACGGAACCGCGCCGGGGCGGAGTTCACGCGGCGTTGACGAACGGTGGTGGAGATTTCTCTGGTCCGGATCGCGACAAGGGATGTCGCTGTGCACCCCTATATCCCGGATCAGAGGTCGAAGAAGGGGTCCTCGACCTCCGGGCGGGTCGGCGCGGCGTCCTCGGCCGGCGCCTCGTCCTCGAGGTCGTCGACCCACGCCGCGTAGCCCGACTCCTCGAGCCGGTCGGCGAGCTCCGGCCCGCCCGACTCGAGGATCCGGCCGCGGGCGAAGATGTGCACGACGTCGGGGTGCAGCTCCTGGAGCAGCCTCGTGTAGTGCGTGATCGCCAGCACGCCCAAGGCCTCGCCACCGTCGAGACCGCCGGCCGTGGCGGCCTCGATCCGGCGGGACACCGCGCGCAGGGCGTCGATGTCGAGGCCCGAGTCGACCTCGTCGAGGACGGCGATGCGAGGCTCGAGCACGCCGAGCTGCAGCGTGTCGTTGCGCTTCTTCTCGCCGCCCGACAGGTCGACGTTGAGCGCCCGGTCGAGGAAGCGCCGATCGAACTCGAGCAGGTCGGCCTCGCGCTCCAGGCGGGCGGGCACCAGGGCCGGGTCCCGGCCCGCGGCGGCGTAGGCCTCCTGCAGCACCTCGGCCACCCGGACCCCGGGCACCTCCGTGGGGTACTGCATGGCCAGGTACAGGCCGGCCTTGGCCCGCTCCCACGTGGGGAGCGCGAGCAGGTCGACGCCGTCGAGGGTGACGCTCCCGCCGGTCACCGTGTAGCCCGGCTTGCCCATGAGCACGTGCGACAGCGTCGACTTGCCCGAGCCGTTCGGGCCCATGACCACGTGGACCTCTCCCGAGCGCACGGTCAGCGTGACGCCCTTGAGGATCTCGCGGCCGCTCACCTCGGCGTGCAGGTCGTCGATCACCAGCTCGCTCACGTCAGGGCCTCCCCGTGGTCGGACCCGGGCGACGGGACCGCGACGTCCACCAGCACGCGGCCGTCGACCACCCGGGCGGTGTAGCCCGGCACCGGCCTGACCGCTGGCAACGTCAGCGCGGCGCCGGTGCGCAGGTCGAACTCGCTGCCGTGCTTCGGGCACTCGATCGTGCACGCGTCCTCGTCGACGATGCCGCCCGAGAGCGACACGTCGGCGTGGCTGCACGTGTCGCCGATCGCGTAGACGTCGTCGCCGATGCGCACGACGGAGACCCGGCGACCGCCGACGTCGAACGCGGTGCCCTCCAGGTCGGGCAGGTCGTCGAGCGCGGCGACGTCGACCGACACCACGTCCGAGGGTGTGGCGCTCACGTCGCCGCCGTCCGGCCGAGCGCCCGATCGAGCGTGCGGTCCATGCGCTCGGAGATCGTCGACACGAGCGCCGGCACGGCGAAGTCGTCGAGCACCTCGTCGAAGAAGCCGCCCACCACGAGGCGGTCGGCGACCGACGTCGGCACGCCGCGCGACTCGAGGTAGAAGCGCTGGTCGGGGTCGACCGGGCCCACGGTGGAGGCGTGCGAGCAGTGCACGTCGTTGTTCTCGATCTCGAGGTTCGGGACCGACTCGGCCCACGCGCCGTCGGACAGCTTCAGGTTGCGGTTCGTCTGGAAGGCGTTCGAGCCCCGCGCCCCCGGCGCGATCCGGATCAGCCCCGTGTACACCGAGTGCGACGTGTCGGCGACCCCGCCCTTGAACAGCAGGTTCGACGTGGTGTCGGGCGCCTCGTGGGACTGGAACGTCCGCAGGTCGAGCATCTGGTGGTCCTCGCCGAGGTAGACGCTGGACAGGTTGCCGGTGGCGCCCCGGCCCTGCAGCCGGCAGTCGAGGCGCAGGCGGGCGTAGTCGCCGCCGAGCGCCGCGACCCCCACCTCGAGGGTGGCGTCGCGGTCGACCGTCGCGAGCAGCGAGCCCAGCTGCCAGACCCGCTCGTCGAGGTCCTGGAGCACGGCGTGGCGCAGCCGTGCCGCCGGGGCCACCGACAGCTCGGTCACCGGGGCGACCAGGCTGGTGACCTCGGCCGACAGGTGCACCTCGACGAGCGATGCCTCGGCATCCGCGCCGAGGCGGACCGACAGGCGCGGGAAGGCGGCGATGCCTTCGGTGGCGACGTACGACACGACCGCGAAGGGCCGCTCGACGACCACGCCGGCCGGCACGTCGAGGACCACCGGCTCGACGGAGAGCGCGTCGTTCCAGGCCGCGAACAGGTCGACCGGGTGGTCAGCGGCGTCGCCCAGGACGGCCTCGGCCTCGACGGCGTCGTCGTGGCTCGAGCCGAAGCGGACACCGGCGTCCCACGGCTCGCCCTCGGCCTCGGCGTGCACGACCCGGCCGTCGACGAGGACGACGACGCCCGACAGCGGGCCCAGCTCGGCGAGCACCTCGCCGACGGCGGCGGGCACGTCGATGGTGCCGGGCTCCACCGGATCGGCCGGCGCGGGCGCGAAGCGTTCGAGGTCGAGCTCGGCGATGCGGCTGTAGCGCCACTCCTCGGCCTCGTCGCTCGGCAGCGGCAGGTGACCGGCACGGTCGAGCCCGTCGGCGCGGCGGGCGCGCAGCCAGTCGGGGCCCGGGAGGTCGGCCACGACGAACGGGGGCGCCTCGGCCGCGACCGGCGCGTCGAGGGGGATCTCGGGCAGGGGGTCGGGCACGGGCCAAATTTACACTACGGCCGTAGTGCATATTCAGCCGACAGGGCCGGGCACCCGTCACGTCCGGGCCACCCGGCCGCCGGGTCGTCCGGGCCGGCGGCCTACTTGCGGCGGAAGAACCGCTTCCAGCCGCCCCGGCGGCGATCCTCGCGCTGCTGGTCGGCGTCGACCTCGGCCCGCACCCGCGGCACGGCGGCGTTGACGATGTCCTCGGCCTCGTCGAGCAGCGCCGCGATCGACGGGTCCCCCAGGCTCGGTGGCTCGGGCGGGGTGGGCGGCACCACGAGCGTGCCGTGCGCCCAGTTCACGTCCGCCAGCCGGGGGGTGAACGCCTTGCAGTCCTCGGGGCAGCGCCACGGGGCCTCGGGCGCGAGGTCGAGATCGCACTTCCGGACCGTCTCGCCGTTCGGGTACGTGCGGCTCTCGAAGAACTTGCAGCTCTCGAGCATCGGCATGGTCGACAGTGTGGCAGCGAGCCGCCGCGATCCGGCGCCGCGCCGCTCCCGATTCCTGAGACGGCCCTCGTCCACGGCGCGCCCCGGGACCGGTCGGGCGCGTGTGACGGACGCGCACCCCATCCGGTCGGCGAATGCTCAACGACGGGCCGGATCACGCCGACAACAGACCCATGAGCGATCGCGGGGCGGGTACTCCCTCGAACGAGGCGCGAGGCGCCGTCGGCACCGACGTGGCCGACGGATCGACCGTCGACGCCGTGCGCCGGATCCTCGACGCCGCCTCGGTGCCGACCGCGACGCTCGACGGCGAGGGCCAGATCGTCTCGCTCAACCCCGCCTTCGCCCGGCTCTGCGGCCGCGCCCCCAGCGAGATCGCCGGGCTGCACCTGCTCGCCCTCTGCCCCGGCCGCGACCAGGCCGAGGTGCTGTCCAAGCTGGTGCGCATCGTCGGCGCGGTCTCCGACATCGAGCAGGAGGAGCTCCGCGTCACCGGCGCCGACGGCCGGGTCCGCACCCTCTCGCTCACGCTCGGCGGCCTCACCGGCGCCGACGGCCGGGTCGACCGGGTCGTGGCCATCGCCGCCGACCTCACCGAGGAGCGACGGGCGCAGCGCCGCCGTCGGCGCGAGTCGGTCGAGCGTGCGCAGGAGACCTTGGCCGACGGAGAGACCGGCCTCCCCAACCAGCGGGCGCTGCCCGTGCTGATCGGGTCGGCCGTCCGCCGGGCCGGGTCGCACGACGCCCCGTTCGCCGTGCTGCGCTGCGAGGTCACGAACCTCGACGACGTCGAGCACCGCCACGGCGCCGCCACCACCCGCCAGGCCATGTCCGCCGTCGCGGAGCGGCTGACCCAGCGGCTGCGCAGCGCCGACACGGTCACCCGGTCCAGCGCCGCGGCCTTCACGGTGATCGCCGAGGACCTCGGCGATCCGCAGGACGCCGCGGGCGTGGCCTACCGACTGCTCGCCGGGGTCGTCGAGGACGTGCTCGTCGACGGCACGGCCGTGTCGATCGACATGGTCATCGGCATCGCCGTCGGCGACGGGACCTCGTCGCCCGAGCGACTCGTGTCGGACGCCGGTCGGGCCACGACCGAGGCGCTCGCCGACGGCGTGGGCGGGTTCCGGATGATCGACACCCGCACCGCCTCGGCCGCCTGAGCAGCCGCCCGCCCCTCACGGAGCGGGCGTCGCAGGCTCAGCCGACCGACCCCTCCATCTGGAGCTCGATCAGGCGGGACCACTCGACCGCGTACTCCATGGGCAGCGTCCGGGTGACCGGCTCGATGAAGCCGTTCACCACCATGGACATCGCCTGCTCCTCGGAGAGGCCGCGGCTCATCAGGTAGAAGAGCTGCTCGTCGGCCACCTTCGACACGGTGGCCTCGTGGCCGATGACGGCGTCGCGGGCACCGACCTCCATGTACGGGTACGTGTCGGAGATCGAGTCGGGATCGAGGATGAGCGCGTCGCACTGCACGTGCGAGCGGCAGCCGTAGGCGTCGTCCTCGACCCGGACGAGGCCACGGTACGACGTCTTGCCGCCGTCCTTGGAGATCGACTTCGAGACGATCTTCGACGTCGTCTCGGGTGCGGCGTGGATCATCTTCGAGCCGGTGTCCTGGTGCTGGCCGGCGCCGGCGTAGGCCACCGAGAGCACCTCGCCCGAGGCCTTGGGGCCGACCATGACGACCGACGGGTACTTCATGGTCAGGCGGGAGCCGATGTTGCCGTCGATCCACTCCATGTGGCCCTCGGCCTCGACCCGGGCCCGCTTGGTGACCAGGTTGAAGACGTTCGAGGACCAGTTCTGGATGGTCGTGTAGGTGACCCGGGCGGCCTCCTTGACGACGATCTCGACGACGGCGGAGTGCAGCGAGTCCGACGTGTACACCGGCGCCGAGCAGCCCTCGATGTAGTGCACCTTCGAGCCCTTGTCGGCGATGATCAGCGTCCGCTCGAACTGGCCCATGTTCTCCGCGTTGATGCGGAAGTAGGCCTGCAGCGGCATGGTCACCTCGACGCCCGGCGGGACGTAGATGAACGAGCCGCCCGACCAGACGGCCGAGTTCAGCGCCGAGAACTTGTTGTCGTTCCGGGGGATGACGGTGCCGAAGTACTGCTTGACGATCTCGGGGTGCTCCCGCAGCGCCGTGTCCATGTCGCAGAAGATGACGCCTTGGCGCTCCAGGTCCTCACGGTTGCGGTGGAAGACGACCTCGGACTCGTACTGCGCCGTGACACCGGCGAGGTACTTCCGCTCCGCCTCGGGGATGCCGAGCTTCTCGTAGGTGTTCTTGATCGCGTCGGGGAGCTCGTCCCACTCGTCGACCTGCGTGTTGGTCGGCTTGATGTAGTAGTAGATGTCGTTGAAATAGATCTCCGACATGTCGCCGCCCCACCGGGGCATCGGGCGCCGCTCGAAGGCCCGCAGGGACTTGAGGCGGAAGTCGAGCATCCACTGCGGCTCGCCCTTCATCCACGACATCTCCCGGACGATCGCCTCGTCGAGCCCGCGCTTGGGCTTGAAGACGTAGTCCTCCTCGTCGCTCCAACCGAGCGAGTACTTGGAGAGGTCGAGATCGACCGACATGTGGGAGCTCCTCCCGGAGGGTCGGTGGTCGGGGAACTGCTGGCGGACGGATTTCTCCTACGCCGATAGTAACAACCCCCCGGCGCCCCGGACATTCCCCCCGGCGTGCTCCCTGGCACCCCGTTCCGGCGCCCCGTGCCTAGGGTGGGCCCCGTGACGGTGACCGGGGGCGATCGAACGGACCCACGGCCCGGTTGGGTCCCGCCGGCCGAGCTGCCGAGGCCGCCGCGGCCGCGCTGGGTGGCGCCGGTCGCGACCGGTGCCGCGCTCGCCGCCGGGTGCGCGGCGGTCGCCCTCTGGGATCCGGGCGACGGCGGCACCGCAGTGTGCTGGTCGAGGTCGGTGTTCGGGGTCGACTGCCCGCTCTGCGGCGGGCTGCGCGCCGCCAACGCGCTGCTCCGCGGCGACTGGCTCGCCGCCGCCGACCACAATGTGATCGTGGCGGTCGGCCTGCCGATCGCAGCCGTGCTCTGGGCCGTCTGGCTCGTCCGGTCCCTGCAGGACCGCCCGTTCCGCCTGCCCACGCTGCCCCGCCCCGCCCTCGTGGCCGTCGGGGTCGCCCTGCTCGCGTTCACCGTCGTGCGCAACCTCGACGTCGACGTCGGGTGGGTGCACTGGCTGGCCGCCGACGCCGCCTAGCGGCAGGTCCCGCCCGCGACCGACGCTGCGGACCGACAGGTGCGGGGCCCCGGGGTCGGGATCCCGACGGTCAGGCGCCGGGGACGAGCGTGGTCGTGCTGAGGTCCATCCCGGGCACCGACGGCAGCGAACTCGTCGACGGCACCGTGGTCGTGACCGCCGGTGTCGTCGTCGACGGCGGGGCCGTCGTGGTCGGGACCGTGCTGCCCGAGCCGTCGGGCGTGGTGGTCGTGGTCGCCCAGTCCGGCCACGGCGCCGCCGAGTCGGTGAAGTCCAGGCGCACCGTCGCGGCCTCGAGCGGCGGGAAGGCGATCCCGTCGCCGCTGACCGTGGCGCCGGTCGTGCCGATCGCGGCCTGGCGCACCGTGCCGGCGAAGTGCAGCTGGGAGGTCGCCGGGTCCTCCATGCCGACGACGGTGACGGCCTGGGCGGCGTCGACCCGGACCGACAGGAACGCCAGCCGGCCGACGTGGCCGTCGTCGTAGGTGACCGTCGAGATGCCGATCGCGAACTGGTGCCCCTCGACCTCGCCGGTGAAGTAGTCCCGCGCGTCGACGCAGGCGTCGGTCACCGACCACGTGGGGCCGGTCGCCGAGGTGGCGGACATCGAGGCGGACACGAGGTCGCCCGAGCAGCCCTGGGCGCCCGCCGGCGCGGCGAGGCTGACCCCCGCCACGAGGGCGAGGGTGCTGAGGGCGAGGAGGAGGGTGGTGGCGGGTCGGCGCATGGGTGGTGGGGTCCGGGTCGGCGCGGGCGGACCCACGTCAGGTACCCAGTCTGTCCAGGACCAGCACCGGAGGGTAGGGGCAGATCGCCCCGCCTGAGGATCCTCCCGCCTGGGCCCCGGGGACGGGTCGGTCAGTCGAGGCGGCGGAGCTGGTCGCGGTAGCGGAGCCGGCGCTGGACGTAGGACTCGACGCCCAGGTCGAAGTGACCCGGCTCGACCGCGTCCTCCTTGATCGTCGCCGGGATCCCGAGCGCCATGGCGAGCGGGGGGACGACCTTGTTGTTGCCGACGAAGGCGCCCCCGCCGACGATCGCCTCGCGGCCGACCCGGGCGTTGTGCAGGACCTTGGAACCGATGCCGATCAGCGCCTTGTCCTCGACCGTGCAGCCCTCGAGGTGGGCCAGGTGCCCGATCGTGACCTCGTCGCCGACGGTGGTCGGCCAGAACGGCGTGGTGTGGATGACGGCGCCGTCCTGCACCGAGCAGCGGGCGCCGATGAAGATGAAGCCGTCGTCGCCCCGCAGGACCGCACACGGCCACACCGAGGACTCCGCACCGATCACCACCGAGCCGATCACGATCGCGTCGGGGTGGATGTACGCGCTCGGGTGGATCTCCGGTTCCTGGTCGCCGAGGGCGTAGACGGGCACCGTCGCCGCCTCAGAGCTGGGAGTGGCGGCCGTAGCCGCCCTTGAAGAACAGGAGCGGGCCGACGTCGGGGCGGTGCACGTCGAGCGAGCGCACGAGCCCCTCGACGATCAGGTGGTCGCCCCCCTCGTGGGTCTCGTAGAGCTCGCAGTCGATGTGGGCCACGGCCCCCTGGATCAGCGGCGACCGGGTGATCGGCGACGGCTCCCAGGAGATGCCCTCGAACTTGTCCTCGGCCTTCGACGCGAAGCGGCCCGAGGTCTCGTGCTGGTCCTCGGCGAGGACGCTGACGCCGAACACACCGGTGGCGGCGATCGACGGCCACGTCGACGAGGTCCGGGCCACGCAGAACCCGACGAGCGGCGGATCGAGCGACACGGAGAAGAAGCTGCCGATGGCGAGGCCCACCGGTCGGTCGTCGGCCAGCGAGGAGATGACGGTCACGCCGGTCGGGAAGTGCCCCAGCACCTGCCGGTAGAGCATGGGGTCGATCTCGATGGGCGTCCGGTCGTCGGAACCGGTGCTGGTCGTGTCGGTCACGCCCTGAACCTACCGGGCGGCGGCGACCGGCGAGGAAGCCGGTCGGGCGGCCCGGTCGGCCACCGCGGGCGCGCCCGGCGCGCTCCCCAGGACCGCCCCCGAGCGGGCCGCGACGCCGGGATCGGCCGTGCTCGGCGTGGCGCCGGGCAGCGCGAGCGTGAGGCCCTCGTGGGCCGCGACCACCTCGGGCACGCCGCGGGCGTCGGCGAGCCGGCGGGCGTCGGCGAGGAGCTCGTCCACCCGGCCGTCGTGGTGCGACGGGTCGTGGTGGAACAGCACGAGCGTGCGGCAGCCCGCCTGCGCGGCCACCTCGACCGCGTACTCGACCGTGCAGTGACCCCAGTCGCTGCGTTGCGCGAACTCGGCGTCGTCGAACTGGGCGTCGTGGATGAGCACGTCGACGTCGCGGCACAGCGCCAGCACCGCCGGGTCGACCTCGGTCGATCCGACGCCCGGCTGCTGGTGGTCGCTCACGTAGGCGACCGACCGACCGCCGAGCTCGATGCGGTAGCCGAGCGTCGGGCCCACGTGCGGGACCCACGCCGCCGTGACGAGCGCGTCGCCGACCCGGAACGAACCGGGCTCGGTGTCGTGGAAGCGGATCTCGCCGGGCAGGGCGTCGACCTCGACCGGGAAGTAGGGCGGCGACAGGAAGCCGCGCACGACGTCGGCCAGCGACTCGCCCTCCTGCGCCGGGGCGTAGAGGTCGAGCTCGGCACCGTCGCACAGCAGCGGCGCGAAGAACGGGATGCCCTGCACGTGGTCCCAGTGCAGGTGGGTGACGAGCGCGGTCCCCCGGAACGGGGTGGCTGCGGACGGGCAGCCGCAGCCGTCGATGCCGTAGAAGCGGAGCCCGGTGCCGAGGTCGAGCACGATCGGCTCCTGACCCGGCTCCTCGACGGCCACGCACGCGGTGTTGCCGCCGTAGCGAGCCAGGCGCTCGTCCGAGCACGGGGTCGAACCCCGCACGCCGTAGAACGTGACGTTCAGAACGGTCCCCCTGATCAGCCGGATCGGGCCCTGCCACACGTCCGGGCACGTGAACAGTAAGTGAACCGGCGCCGCCGATGCCGTCCGCTGTGACCGAAATCTCGGCAGTGGCCGCATCCGGGCCGCAGAGGTGGACGCGGCGCGTTCGCGCGCTGACGCCGCGTCAGGGGTGGGCGAGCACGCCGTCGGCGCCGCGGACGACCAGGCCGTCGGCCACCAGCGACTCGACCACGGCGGCGACGCGGTCCTCCTCGACGCCCCGTTCGGCGATCGAGCGCTCGACGACGGCGGCGGCGGCCCGGCCCTCGGCCACCGCGGCGAGGACGAGCCCGCGCAGCTGGCGGTCGGACCCCTCGAAGGGGGCCTGCCGGCGAGAGACGCCGGCCGAGCCCAGCGCGGGGTCCGGGGCGGGCCAGCCGTCGGCACGCCACCGGCACGTCACGGGGCAGCCGTCGCAGTCGGGCACCGGCCGGCACCGCCGGGCGCCGAGGTCCATCAGCACCTGGTTCCACTCCCAGGACCGGTCTGCCGGCACCCACGCGTCGGCCGCCGACTGCGCGGCCGTCGGCGTCAGGCGGCGGCCGTCCCGCCGCGCCAGCACCCGGGCGATGTTGGTGTCGACGACCCCGACCGGCTGCTCGAGCGCGAAGGCCAGCACCGCCCGGGCCGTGTACGCGCCGACGCCCGGGAGCGCGAGCAGGCCGCCGAGGTCGTGGGGCAGCTCGCCGCCGTGGTGCTCGACGCAGGCCCGCGCCGCCGACCAGAGGTGGCGCGCCCGCCGCGGGTAGCCCAGGCCCTGCCACTCGGTCAGCACGTCGCCGAGCGGCGCGGCCGCGCAGGCGGCCGGCGTCGGCCACCGCTCGAGGAAGCGCTCGTACCGGGGCACGACGCGCGCCACCTGGGTCTGCTGGAGCATGACCTCGCTCACGAGCACCGCCCAGGGGTCGCGCGTCCGTCGCCACGGCAGGTCGCGCAGGGCCGCGAGCCCGGCCGACAGGACGTCGGCCTGCTCGGACGTCAGACCGGCAGCGTCCGGCACGTGTGCAGGACGGTCTCGTGCGGGTAGTCGAACGTCCCCGTGAGCTCGGGGTGCCCGGCGAGGAGGCGCCGGGCCTCGTCGAGCAGCGCCTCCCGGTCGGGCTCGTCGAGCGCGGCGACGAAGCTCGTCGACCGGAGCCGGTCGAGCACGCCGTCGAGCGTCGTCGGCACCGGGTTGGGGTACCGGTGCTCCTCGAGCGGCGTGAACCCGCCCGACGCCGCGACGACCTCGGACCACGGCCGCTCGCGGTGGTCGATGTAGGGCCGGCCGCCGGTCCGCTCCTCGACGAGCCGCGTCAGCTCGTCCACCCACGGCGTGGCCTCGTCGCGCGCGTTCCAGACGAGCGCGAGCACACCGCCCGGGCGCAGCACCCGGGACGCCTCGGCGAGCGCGGCGTCGGCGTCGAACCAGTGGAACCCCTGGCCGACCGTCAGCACGTCGACCTCGTGGTCGGCGACGGGCAGCGCCTCGGCGACGCCGAGCACGATCGGCACCGCCGGGAGCGACAGACGGAACTGGCGGGCCATCGCGTCGAGCGGCTCGACGGCGCGGAGGTCGAGCCCGGCCCGGACGAGTTGGCCGGTGAGGATGCCGGTGCCCGCGGCCAGGTCGAGGACCGTCCCGCCGCCGCGACACAGGTCCTTGATCGCGCCGATCGCCGGCCGGGCGTACGTGGGTCGGATCCGCGCGTAGGTGGCCGCGGCCGACGTGAAGCCGCCGGCGGCGACGGGGTTGACGGTCACGCCCCCAGACTCGCGCGCGACGTCGCCGGACCCGGTCGCTGGGCGGAGGGGCTCAGCCCTCCCAGACGTCGTCGGCGTAGGGCCGCGAGCGCTGGGGGGCGGCGTCGCGCTTCCAGACCATCACCTTGCGCTTGAAGTAGCAGACCTCGACGCCGTCCTGGTTGAAGCCCTTGGTCTCGACGGTGACGATGCCGCGGTCGCCCTTGGACGACTCGCGGGTCTCGAGCACCCGGGTCTCGGCGTAGATGGTGTCGCCGTGGAAGGTCGGGTTCTTGTGCTGCAGGGTCTCGATCTCGAGGTTGGCGATGGCGGCGCCCGACACGTCGGGGACGCTCATGCCGAGCACGAGCGAGTACACGAGGTTGCCCACGACGACGTTGCGACCGTGGACGGTCTCGTTCTCCGCGAACCACACGTTGGTGTGCAACGGGTGGTGGTTCATCGTGATCATGCAGAAGAGGTGGTCGTCGTACTCGGTGATCGTCTTGCCGGGCCAGTGCCGGTAGATGTCGCCGGGCTCGAAGTCCTCGAGGTAGCGGCCGAAGGGGCGGTCGTGGACGGTCATGCGCCGGACGGTAACGGAGCGGCGTCGGGGGCACCCAACCGCCCGGGGGGCCGGGTGCCCGCCGGTCACGGTGCGTGACCTCGCGGCTTCGCTCCCGCCCCGCCTCCCCGCCACCCCGACTGGTCCGTTCGGCCCGAAAACGTGGGTCGCGCGGCCCCTCCGGGTCCTCGATCCTTGCCACGTCGACTGGGAGATCTACCCTCCAAGTAGCTCACGGAGCGTGGTGTACCGTGCGCTTCAAGTGAGCACTGCAACGTCACGAGGACACAGCACGCGACGGCGCCGCAGGCGGGCACCACACGCAGCGCCACGAGGAGAGGTACCGCCCCGCCGGGCAGCGCAGGCGAGGGACCCCGCACCGAGCGGGGTTCGGGAAGGGACGAGATCGATGGGGCGCGACGCGCACGAGGGCACGGAACGGGATGCACCGCTCGCGTCCGCCGTGCTGTCCGCGACCCCGTCCACCGGCGTCCACGACGCCGCCACCGCGGACCAGCAGGCGGCCCAGCTCGAGATCCTCCGCTGGCGGACCGTCGCCGCGGTCGTGATCGGTGCCGCGGTCATGGTCCTGCCGCTCTTCGGCGACCTCCGGCTGCAGATCGGCGCCGCCATCCTCCTGTTCGCCACCGCGTCGAACCTCTGCCTCACCCGGCGCGTCCAGCGCGGCGGGACGGTCCCGGCCCTGCTGGCGCTCGGCGACATCGCCGTCGCCTGCACCGTGGCGATGCTCGTGCCCGAGGCCTACGGGGTGGTCATCGTCGTGCTCGTGTCCAGCACGGGGCTCTACGTGTTCTGGTTCGGCCCGCGGGCGTCGTGGCGGCTGCTCCCGCCGACGGCGATCGCGCTGCTCGCCATCGGGCTGTGGAGCTCGCCCGACGCGTGGGTGCCGTACCTCATCGCCTGGGTCGTCACGTGCACGTTCTCGACGATCATCTTCGGCCACGTGGCCCGGACGCTCGCGGCCCAGCGCAAGCGCTACGACGAGCTCGTCAACGGCATCGACGCCGCTGTCTGGGAGGGTGCCGGACCTGCCGGGCCGGCCGAGTTCCTCAGCGACCACGTGGTCGACCTGCTCGGCTACGGGCTCGACCAGGTGCGCGACACCGCGTTCTTCACGAGCCGCGTCCACCCCGACGACCTCGAGGTCGTGCTCGAGAGCCAGCGGCTGGTCGCCGCCGGCGAGAACGTGGAGGTGCACTTCCGCATCGTCGACGCCTGGGGCCGGACCCGCCGCATCCAGAACCGCGTGCGGGTGACCGTGGACGGCACGGGCCGGGTGACCCGGCGGCGCGGCGTGCTCGTCGACGAGACCGCCCGGTGGGAGGCCGAGAGCTCGGTGCGGCGCTACTCGGACTTCGTCGAGGGCATCCCGATCGCCCTCGTCGTGCTGAGCATGGCCGACCCCGACGACCCGACGAGCTTCGTGCTCCAGGCCGCCAACCCCGCGGCCACCGCGATCGCCGACCTGGACGAGGCGGCGATCGGCCACCGGCTGGCCGACCTGCTGCCGGTGAGCGACGAGTTCCTCGACGACATGGCGCAGGTCATCCGCGATGGCGAGCCCCACGACGAGCCGTTCGTGCAGATCGAGGGTGTCGACGAGGTGTTCTCCATGCGCGCCGTCCCCCTCCCCGACCGCTGCGTGGGGATCTCGCTCGAGGACGTGACCAAGCGGGCCCGCATGGCCGAGGCGTTCCGCCACCAGGCGACCCACGACGCGCTGACCGGGCTGCCCAACCGAGCGCTCCTGCAGGAGCGCCTGGGCCGTGCGCTGATCGAGGGCGACCGCACGGGTGCGCCGGTGGCGCTGCTCATGGTCGACCTCGACCAGTTCAAGGACGTCAACGACGCCCTCGGCCACGAGTACGGGGACGCGCTGCTCCGCGAGCTGTCGCGCCGCATGTCGAACCGCCTCCGCAACTGCGACACGATCGCCCGACTCGGCGGCGACGAGTTCGCCGTCCTGCTCACGACCGACGCCACGACGGGTGGTGCGGAGGAGGTCGCGCGGCGGCTGACCGAGCTCGCCGAGGAGCCGGTGCAGGTCGGCCAGTACCGGCTCCAGGTGAGCGCCAGCGTGGGAGTCGCGATCGCACCCGAGCACGGCAACGACGCCGAGACCCTCATGCGCCGGGCCGACGGCGCGATGTACGACGCCAAGCAGGCCGGCGGCGGCCACGTCGTCTACTGCCCCGCCCAGGAGGTCGCCGCGGTGCGGCGCCTCGAGCTGCTCGCCGACCTGCGCGAGTCCGGCTTCACCGACGACGTGGAGGTGCACTTCCAGCCCCGGGTCGACCTTCGCACGATGTCCACCTTCGGCGTCGAGGCGCTCGTGCGCTGGCGCCACCCCCGGCACGGGCTCCTCGCCCCCGCCGACTTCATCGAGCTCGCCGAGGTGTCGGGCGCGATCCGGTCGATCACCCAGACGGTCACGGTCCGGGCGTGCGACGCGCTCGCGACGCTGACCGGGCGGGGCCTGCGCTCGGCCAGCGTGAACCTGTCGACGCGCAACCTCTACGACCCCGTCTGGGTCGACTGGCTGTGCGACCTGTCCCACGACATCGAGCTCGTGCCGGGCAGCCTCTGGATGGAGCTGACCGAGGGCCAGCTGATGGACGACCCCCGCCAGAGCGCGGACGTGATCCGGCGACTCCACGACGTCGGCATCCGCTTCAGCGTCGACGACTTCGGCAGCGGCGCCTCGTCGCTCGCGCTGATCCGCGACCTGCCGATCGACGAGGTCAAGATCGATCGGCGCTTCGTCGAGGAGCTCCTCGACGGCGACGACCGGATCGTGCGGTCGATCGTGGACGTCGGCCACCACCTCGGCCTGACCGTGACCGCCGAGGGCGTCGCCGACCCGACCGTGATCGGCGCCCTCCGGGCGATCGGGTGCGACACCGCCCAGGGGTTCGCGCTGGCGCCGCCCATGCCGTTCGGCGACCTGCTCACTCACCTCGACGCCGTCGCGGACCCGGACGGCGCCGGGCGTGGGCCCGAGGGCGCCGGCGACGTGGCTGCGACGGCTTGGAGGCCCGCCGTTACCGACCGGTAACCTCGCGCCCATGACGAGCGCAGACCTCCCCCGTCCCGACCTCGACGCCGTCGCCACGGCCCTCGACGTGGCCCAGGGCGTCCTGGACAGCGGCATCGCGCAGCTGGCCAAGAACGGCATCGACGACAACCAGGTCCTGGCCTACGACATCGCCCACGCGACGGCCGGCGTCGTGGCCTCCCGGAGCCTCCTGACCTACGGCGCGCAGGGCGACCAGCAGGCCGCCATCGCCTGCGCCTTCGCCGCAGGCGCACTCGCGGACGTCGCCGCCAAGGTGTTCGGCCGCGAGGAGGAGTGGGGCGTCGAGCCGGGCGACCTCGACGCGACGCGCGCCGTCACCGCCGCCTACGGATCGCCGGCGTTCCTCGCGTCGCTCGCCGACACCGACGGTCCCCGCGGCCTCGCCGACGACTTCGAGATGGTGCAGGACACCTTCCGCCGCTTCGCCGAGGACAAGATCGCCCCGGTTGCCGAGCACATCCACCGCGAGAACGCCGACATCCCCGAGGACATCATCACCGGCCTCGCCGAGATGGGCGCCTTCGGACTGTCGATCAGCGAGGAGCACGGCGGCTTCGCGAGCGGCACGGAGTCGGACTACGTGGCCATGATCATCGCCACCGAGGAGCTGTCGCGCGGGTCCCTCGGCGCCGGCGGCTCGCTGATCACGCGCCCGGAGATCCTGGCCCGCGCCCTCGAGGCCGGGGGCACCGAGGAGCAGAAGCAGGAGTGGCTGCCCCGCCTGGCCTCGGCCGAGGTGATGAACGCCGTCGCCGTGACCGAGCCCGACTACGGCTCCGACGTGGCCGGCGTGAAGGTGCAGGCGACCCAGGTCGACGGCGGCTGGCTGATCAACGGCGTGAAGACGTGGTGCACCTTCGGGGCCCGCGCCGACGTGCTCATGCTGCTCGCCCGGACCGACCCGGACCGCAGCAAGACCCACAAGGGCCTGTCGATGTTCATCGTCCCGAAGGAGCGCGGCGACGGCCACGGCTTCCGGCAGACGCAGGACAACGACCACGGCGGCGGGAAGATGGAGGGCCGCCCGATCGACACGATCGGCTACCGCGGCATGCACTCCTACGAGATCGCGCTGGAGAACTGGTTCGTCCCCGACGAGAACCTGATCGGCGGCGAGGCCGGCCTCGGCCGTGGCTTCTACTACCAGATGGCCGGGTTCGAGAACGGGCGCATCCAGACGGCGGCCCGGGCGGTCGGCGTCATGCAGGCCGCGCTCGAGGAGGCCCGTCAGTACTCGATCGACCGCAACGTGTTCGGCCAGCCGGTCCACGACTACCAGCTCACCCGGGCCAAGCTCGGCCGCATGGCGGTGATCGTCCAGGGCGCCCGCCAGTTCTCCTACGACATCGCCCGCCAGGTGGCCTCGGGTGACGGCCGGCTCGAGGCCGCGCTGCTCAAGGCCTACGTCTGCAAGGCCGCCGAGTGGGTGACCCGCGAAGCGATGCAGATCCACGGGGGCATGGGCTACGCCGAGGAGTACACGGTCAGCCGGCTGTGGGTCGACGCCCGCGTGCTGTCGATCTTCGAGGGCGCCGACGAGGTGCTCTGCCTGCGGGTCATCGCGAAGCAGCTCGTGGAGCGGCAGGGCGCCTGACGGCCCCGGGGCCACCTGCGCCGAGGGCGGACCGCCTCAGCCGACGGCGCCCGAGACCATGCGGATGTTGATCGGGTAGCGGTACCACTCGCCCCTGTTCGCCGCGACCGCGGCGATGATCGGGAACACCAGGTTCATGATCCACACGACGACGAACGTGACGAACCCGACGCACACGAACATCAGGACGAAGCTCGCGACGTAGGCGATGACGAGCGTGAGCTGGAAGTTGAGCTCCTCGGCTGCATGGTGGCGCACGAAGGGCTGCTCCGGCTTGGTGGTCAGGTGGACGACCAGCGGGCCGACCCAGCCGAAGCACGGCACGATGAACCCGATCGCACCCAGGGCGTGGGCCAGGGCGGCGGTGGACGTCTGGGCCTGGACGCCGGTCGCGGCTGCCGGGTACCCGCCGTACGGCGCCGCCACGGCGCCGGGCGCCGGCTGGGCCGGCGGCGCGGCCTGACCCCACGCGGTCCCGTCCCACCACCGGGTCACCCCCTGCGGATCCGGGTACCAGCCGGGCGGTGGGCCGGCGGGCGGCTGCTGCTGCTGATCGCTCACCCCACGATCCTCCCACCGCCGCGACGTCAGGGGCCGGAATCCGCGACCTCTCCTTAGCCTGGAAGGATGCTCCGCCACGCCCGGACCGCGCTCGTCCCCCTGGCCGCCCTCGTGCTGGTCGCCACGGTCGCCGCGTGCAGCGGCGGCGACGACGAGGGCGCCGACGGTTCGGAGAAGGCCACGCCCACCGAGACGACGCCGACGGCGGTCGCAGGGACGGGCACCGACACGACGGCACGCGACGCGAGCGACTTCTGCTCGTCGCTCGGCACCAGCGGGATCGAGGACCTGCTGGGCGCGCCGCCCGCCCGTGTCACGGCCACCGACACGTCGTGCACGTGGTCCCAGGACGGCGGCGACGGGACGCACGAGCTGGCGGTGACGATGACGCCGCACCCCAACGACTCGGAGGCGCAGGCCGCCGTGTCGGGCGACGAGGACCCCGCACCGGGGCTCGGCTCGTTCGCCGCCAGCGCGATCAGCTTCGACGACGAGCGGGGCGAGGTGCAGGTGTCGACCGGTCCCGCCGTCATCACGGTGACCGCCTCGGCGCCGGGCCTCACCGAGGCCAGGCTCGCCGCCGCGACCGTCGCGATGCTCCAGGGGTAGGTCGAGGCCCTCGGGCGAGGGCCGGGCGGGCGGACGGGGTGGGTCAGAGCTTGATCATGACGTGCTTGATCTCGGTGTAGTGCTCGAGCGCGTAGACCGACATGTCCTTGCCGTAGCCCGACTGCTTGTAGCCGCCGTGGGGCATCTCGGAGACGATCGGGATGTGGTCGTTGACCCACACCGTGCCGAACTGCAGCCGCTTCGCCATGCGGAGCGCACGTCCCACGTCGTTCGTCCAGACCGATGACGCCAGTCCGTAGTCGACGCCGTTGGCCCAGGCCAGCGCCTGGGACTCGTCGTCGAAGCGCTGCACGGTGACCACGGGCCCGAAGACCTCCCGCTGCACGATCTCGGAGTCCTGGGCGGGGTTCACGACGACCGACGGCTCGTAGAAGAATCCGGACCGGTCGCCGACCCGCCCACCGGTCGTGACCTCGGCGCCGGCGGCCACGGCCCGGTCCACCATGCCGGCGACCTTCGCCTGCTGCTCCGCCGAGATGACGGGACCGACCGCCACGTCGGGATCCGACGGGTCGCCCCACCGCAGCGACCCGACCGAGCTGGTGAGCCCGGACACCACGTCGTCGAACACCTTCGGACCGGCGACGACGCGGCAGGGGGCGGTGCAGTCCTGGCCGGAGTTGTAGTAGCTCATCTCGGTCAGGCACTCGACGACGGCGGCCGGGTCGGCGTCGTCGAACACGATGACCGGGGCCTTGCCCCCGAGCTCGAGGTGCACGCGCTTGAGCGTCTCGGCCGCGTTGCGGGCGATGAGCTTGCCGGTCGAGACGTCGCCGGTGACCGACACCATGGCCACGTCGGGGTGCGCGACGAGGGCCGCACCCGCGGACTCGCCCTGGCCGAGCACGACGTTGAGGACGCCGGGCGGGAGGATGTCGGCCGCGAGCTCGGCCAGGCGGATGGCCGTGAGCGGGGTCAGCTCCGACGGCTTGAGCACGACGGTGTTGCCGGTCGCCAACGCCGGACCGACCTTCCACGTCGCCATGTTCAGCGGGTAGTTCCACGGCGCGATCGAGGCCACGACGCCCAAGGGGTCGCGGCGGACGAAGCTCGTGTGGTCCTCGAGGTACTCCCCCGCCGCCCGGCCCTCCATGAAGCGCGCCGCCGCGGCGAAGAACCGGAAGTTGTCGACGGTGAGGTCGAACTCGAAGTCGATGATCGACACCGGCTTGCCGACGTTCGCCGACTCCAGGGCCTTCAGGCCGTCGAGGTCGGCCTCGATCGCGTCGGCCAGGGCGGTGATCCGCTCGAAGCGCTCGCGCGGCGTGGTCTCCGACCACGTCTCGAACGCCGCCCTGGCCGTGGCCACCGCGGCGTCGACGTCGGCCGCGCCCGAGGATGCGACGGTGGCGAGCACGTCACCGGTCGACGGGTCGAGCACGTCGTCGGTCGCCCCCGACTCCGCTGGGCGGAACTCGCCACCGATGAAGTTGCCCGTCTGCGCCAGGGAGATCGTCATGGCGCCATCATCCCGCGAGACGTGGCGGCCCGCCCGGTTCACGGAGCGTTCACGGACGCGCGTCGACCGGCCGGTGTTCGATCGTCCCCATGGACGCGCCCGTGCACGAGATCGACCTCCGTCCCCTCCTCGAGGACGGCCCCCACCGCCCCACCGGCCGTGCCGTGGTCGACGCCTTCGACCGCGCCGGGCGCGACAGCGGGTTCATCCTCCTGACCGGCCACGGCGTGGACCCGGCGGTCATCGACTCGGCGATCGACGCCTGGCAGCGCTACTTCGACCTCCCGCTCGAGCAGAAGCTGGCGCACGTGCCGCCGACGTCAGACGCCAACACCGGCTACACGCCGTACACGTCGCAGGCCCTCGCCTACACCTCGGGCGAGGAGACGCCGCCCGACCTCATGGAGGGCTACTCGATCGGGCGCGACGACGCGCTCGGCCCGTTCTTCGACGAGCACCGGGAGTGGTTCCAGCCGAACATCTGGCCCGAGGAACCCCGGGACCTGCGGGCCGCCAACGACGCGCTCGAGGCCGAGCTGCGGCGCGTCGCCGACGTCGTGCTGCGGGCCATGGCGCTCGCGCTCGACCTGCCCGAGGACTGGCTCGTCGTCCGCAACGAGCGCGCCGTGATCACGCTGCGCCCCAACCACTACCCGACGCCCGCCGGCGAGGAGGTGCGCGACGGCCAGCAGCGGCTCGGCGCCCACACCGACTACGGGGTGATCACGCTGCTCGTCGCCGATCCCGTGCCGGGCCTGGAGGTGCTCCGGGGCGGCGTGTGGCACGGCTTCACCCCGCCGCACGGGACGATCCTGTGCAACATCGGCGACATGCTCTCGATGTGGACCAACGACCGGTGGACCTCGACGATGCACCGGGTGGTCGCGCCCGAGCCGGGTGCGCCGCGCCGCCGCTCGATCGCACGGTTCCTCGACGGCGACCCGAGCGTGGAGCTCGCGCCGATCCCGAGCTGCGTCGGCGAGGGTGCCCCGGCCCGGTACCCGACGGTCAACGCCGGCGAGTGGCTGCTGGCCAAGCTGATCGGCGGTGCGGAGGGCGCGCCGGTCGACCTCCCCGACGGCGGGCTCACCGGGGCCACCCACCGCTGATCCGGCCCCGCCGCCCCGGGCGCGACCGGGTCAGTCCGACAGCGCGGCGATCGCGTCGGCGATCGCGATCGCCCGACGGGCGTTGTCGACGTGGAGGTTCTCGATCATGCGCCCGTCGACGGTGATCACGCCCTTGCCCGCCGCGAGCCCCTCGTCGAAGGCCTCGATGACCCGGCGCGAGTACTCGATCTCGTCCTCCGACGGCGAGTAGGCGGCGTTGCACGGCTCGACCTGGGTCGGGTGCACCAGGGTCTTGCCGTCGAAGCCGAGCTCGGCGCCCTGGGCCGCCTCGACCGCGAACCCGTCGGGGTCGCGGACGTCGTTGTAGACGCCGTCGAGGATCACCTTGTCCGCGTAGCGGGCGGCGTTCACGCAGCGGGCGAGGCCCCACAGGAGCGGGGCACGGCCCGGGACGAGCGCGGCGCGCAGCTCCTTGGCGAGGTCGTTGGTGCCCATGACGAGCACGGCCAGGCGCTCGGACGACGTGGCGATCTCGACGGCGCGCTCGATCGCGGCCGGCGTCTCGAGCATCGCCCAGATGCGGGTGTGGTCCGGGACGCCGGCGGCCTCGATCACCTTCTCGACCTCGGCGACGTCGGCCGCCGAGTTCACCTTCGGCACCACGATGCCGTCGGGGCCGGCCTGCGCCGCGGACCGGAGGTCGTCGGCCGACCACTCGGTCTCGAGCGAGTTCACCCGGATCGTCAGCTCACGGGACCCGTACTCGCCCGACTGCACCGCGGCCGCCACCTTCTCGCGCGCCACGGCCTTCATGTCGGGGGCGACCGAGTCCTCGGTGTCGAAGATGATCGCGTCGGTCGGCAGCGTCTTCGCCTTCTCGAGCGCCTTGTCGTTCGCGCCGGGCATGTACAGCGCGCTGCGGCGGGGGCGGATCTCGTCGGTCATGTCGATCGTCTCCTCGACGTGCGGATCGGGTCCCTGACGCCCGTGGTCGACCGCCACGGTCGGCGGCAGGCGTCAGGACGCGGGGCGGGTTGTCAGAAGCCGTAGCGGTCGGCCAGCTCGGGGTCCCGCTCGGACAGCTGCCGGGCCAGCGCGACGACCACCTTGCACTGCTTCACCGAGGCGTCGTCCTCCATCTTGCCGTCGAGCATGATGGCGCCCGTCCCGTCCCCCATCGCCTCGATCACCCGCTGGGCGTGGGCGACGTCGGCCGGGTCGGGCGAGAACACCTTCTTGGCGATGTCGATCTGCACGGGATGCAGCGACCAGGCGCCCACGCAGCCGAGCAGGTAGGCGTTGCGGAACTGGTCCTCGCAGGCGACGGTGTCCTTGATGTCGCCGAAGGGGCCGTAGAACGGCAGGATGCCGGCCATCGCGCAGGCGTCGACCATGCGGGCGATCGTGTAGTGCCAGAGATCCTGCTGGTAGCTCGCGCGGTCGGCGTCGTAGGCGGGGCCGTCGTCGCCCTGCGGCGGGTCCTGGCGGACGAGGTAGCCCGGGTGACCGCCACCGACGCGGGTCGTCTTCATCCGGCGGTTGGCCGCGAGGTCGGCGGGGCCGAGCGAGAGGCCCTGCATCCGCGGCGACGCGAGGCAGATCTCCTCGACGTTGGCGACGCCACGGGCGGTCTCGAGGATCGCGTGGACCATCAGCGGCTTCGTGAGGCCGGCCTTGGCCTCGAGCTGGGCGAGCAGCCGGTCGACGTAGTGGATGTCCTCGGGCCCCTCGACCTTCGGGACCATGATCACGTCGAGGCGGTCGCCGACCTCGGTCACGAGCGTCGTCAGGTCGTCGAGCACCCACGGCGAGTCGAGGCTGTTGACCCTGGTCCACAGCTGGGTGTCGCCGAGGTCGACCTCCTTCGCGACCTCGACCAGGCCGGCCCGGGCCGCCTCCTTGGCGTCCATCGGGATGGCGTCCTCGAGGTTGCCGAGGAGGATGTCGACGGTCGGTGCGATGTCGGGGAGCTTGGCGGTGACCTTCTCCAGGTGCGGCGGGAAGAAGTGGATCATCCGCGACGGCCGGAACGGGATCTCCCTCAGCGGCTCGGGGGCGCCGACGGCGAGGGGCTTGAAGAAGTCCTTGGGGCTCCGCATGGGCCGCGACGCTAGGACGGCGCTCGCGGACTGTCGAAGTCGGCCGGGCCGGCAGCCGACCGCCCCGCTCCGGCTCAGCTGTCGAAGCCGAGCCCGAGGCGGTCGAGGAGCCGCAGCCAGGGACCGCGGCGGCCCTCGCGCGCATCGGCGCGGGCGATCGCCCGCCGGGTGAGCTGCACGCCGACGGTCCGGATCGGCTCGGGCGGGAACGGCAGCGGTGCCCGACGGACGAGGTCGAGGTCGAGCAGCGGCGACTCGGGCCGGAAGAGCAGGTCCAGGCACACGTGGCCGCCGAACCGCGACGCCCCGACGCCCAGCCCGGTGTAGCCGACGGCGTACGCGACCCGGCCGTCGAGCGCGGTGCCGAACGACACCGAGAAGCGGGTGGACGTGTCGATGACACCGGCCCAGCGGTGGCTGAACCGCACGCCCTCGAGCTGCGGGAACGTCGTGTGGAAGTGCTCGGCGAGGCGCCGGAAGGTCTCGGGCCGGTCCTCGAACCGCTCGTCGATCCGGCCCCAGTCGTGGAACACCGCGTCGTAGCCGCCCCACACGATGCGGCCGTCGTCGGTCAGCCGCGAGTAGTGGAACTGGTTGGTCGTGTCGGACATCCCCTGGCGGCCGGCCCAGCCGACCGAGGCCAACCGGTCCCCCAGCGGCTCCGTCGCCAGCACGTGGTCGTAGACGGGGACGACGCGCCGGTTGATCGACCGCACCGGCGACCGGGCGGCGTTGGTCCCGAGCACGACGGCACCGCAACGGATCCGACCCCGGTCGGTGCGGACGACCACGCCGGCGCCGTGCCGCTCGAGCCCGGTCATCCGCGTCCGCTCGACGATGCGCCCGCCCGCCGCCCGCACCGCGTCGGCCAGGCCCCAGCCGAGGCGCGCCGGGTCGACCAGCGCCTCGCCCGAGCGGGTCCACGACCCGGCGAGGAACGTGGGCGAGTCGACGAGCGCCCGGATGCCATCGGCGTCGAACAGCTCGACGTCCTCGCCGTGGGCGCGCTGGCGCGCCGCGTCCTCCTGCACCTCGGGCACGCACCACGGCTCGGTGGCCACGGCCAGCGCGCCGGTGCGCTCGAGCCTGGCGTCGATGCCGAGCCGCTCGACGTCGGACACCAGCCCGGCGAAGTTGTCCCTCCCGGCGGTGAGCGTGGCGTCGAGGTCGCGGCCGAAGCGGGCGATCCCGTTGGCGAGCCCGTGGGTCAGCGACGCCGAGACGAAGCCGCCGTTGCGACCCGACGCCTGTCCGACCACCGCCCCGGCGTCGATCACCAGCACCGACCGCGACGGCTCCGCCTCGAGCGAGCGCAGCGCCGCCCAGAGACCGGTGTAGCCGGCGCCGACCACGACCAGGTCGGCCCGGTCGTCGCCGTCGAGCGACGCCGCCGGACCGGGACGGTCCGCCGTGTCGGTCCAGAGCACACGGAGATCGGAGTCGGCGAGCGAGCGGTCGACGGCGTCCACGGCACCGATCCTCCCACTCGCGCTCCCCCGCCCCGTCCCGTGGTGCTCGAGGCGTCGGGATCGGCGTCCCGAGCACCACGGGACGTCGGGCCGGCGGGGTTCGCTAGCTTGCTCGCCCATGCGAGCCGTGATGTGCCGTGCGTTGGGCGAACCAGAGGACCTCGTGGTCGAGGACCTCGACACGGTCCCCTGCGGGCTCGACCAGGTTCGCGTCCGCATCTGGTCCTCCGGCGTGAACTACGTCGACGCGCTGTTCGTGCAGGGCCGCTACCAGATCAAGCCGCCGCTCCCGTTCGTGCCCGGCTCCGAGATCGCCGGCGAGATCACCGAGGTGGGGCCTGCGGTCGACGGATGGACCGTCGGCGACCGCGTGATGGCGTCGACCGGGCTCGGCGGGTTCGCCGACGAGGCCGTCCTCCGGCCGGATCAGCTGACCCGCATCCCCGACAACCTGTCCTTCGGCCAGGCCGCGACGATGGGCCAGTCGTACTGCACCGCCTGGTTCACCCTCACCCGGCGCACGGTCCTGCGACCCGAGGACTGGGTGGTGTTGTTCGGCGCGGCGGGCGGCGTCGGGCTGGCCATGCTCGACGTGGCCCGGTCCTTCGGCGCCCACACGGTCGCGGTGGCGTCCAGCCCCGAGAAGCTGCAGCTCGTGATCGAGCGCAACGCCAACGCGGTCATCGACGCGTCGGTGCCCGAGTCCGAGGCCGGCCCGCTGCGGAACCAGATCCGTGAGATCACCGGCGGCGGGGCCGACATCGTCGTCGACACCGTGGGGGGTTCGCTCGCCGAGGCCGGCCTGCGGGGCCTGCGGGAGGGCGGTCGGCTCATGGTCATCGGGTTCGCGTCGGGCGACATCCCGTCGCTGCCCGCCAACCAGGTCCTCCTGCGCAACCGATCGGTGCTCGGCGTCGACTGGGGCGCGTGGGCGCTGGGGCACCCGCAGGAGAACGCCGCTCTGCTCCGCGAGGTCCTCGCCCAGGTCGAGGCCGGCGCGCTGTCGCCGATCGAGCCGACCACCCTGCCGCTCGAGGACGTGGGCGTCGCGCTCCGTGACCTCCTCGAGCGCCGGGTCGTCGGCAAGGTCGCGCTCGAGTCCCGCGCCCGCTGACCGGGCACCGGGCCGGCGCGATCGCCCGTCGGGGGCTCCGGTGCGGTCAGCCGGCGGCGGCGGCCGGGTCCTCGCCCTCGGCGAGGGCGTCGACGGCGGCGCCGAACTGCGCCATCGGGACCTCGCCGCTGCCCCGCGCCACGACCTGGCCCTGGCCGTTCGTCATCACGAAGTACGGGAAGCTCGTCAGGCCGTAGTCCGACGCGGCGGCCGACTGGTCGTCGTCGAGGACCACCTGGGAGGTGATGCCCTCGTCCGCGATCCACGCCGACGGCGGGTAGTTCGGCCGGTCCTCGCTGACCGCGGTGCTGACGAAGACGATCTCGACGCCCTCGGGCAGGTTGCCCTCGTCGATCCACTCCTGGATCAGCGGCACCTCCTTCTGGCAGTGCGGGCACCAGTGGGCGACGAAGACGATCACCTTCGGCGTGCCGTCGGCCGGGTCGATCGTGACCTTCGAGCCGTCGAAGGTCTCGCCCTCGATCTTCGGCGCGGCCGCGCCGATCGCCGGGTCGTCCGATGCGCTCGTGAACGGGCTCGATCCCGTCGACGACGGCATCTCCGGCAGCGGCTCGCCCGTCACCGTCACCGCAGCCGTCTCCTGCTTCGAGTCCGCCGCCGCCGCGGCGCCCGAGCCCTCCTTGGCCGCCGACGACGCGTCGTCGTCGGAGCGCGTGGCGAGCACCGCGATCAGCGCGCACGCCGCGACGACCAGCACGGTCGCGCCGATCACCAGCGGGTACGTGAGCTTCCGCCGCTCCTGCGCCCTGCTGAGGCGGGAGTACGGGTCGGCGCCGCCGTGGGCGTCGCGCTTGCGGTTCGAGCCGGTCATGCCGGCACCTCCTGGGGGGATGGGTCGTCGGTCCGCCCGGCGCGGCCGGCGACGGCGCCGCCGGAGCGGCTGCGCCGCTCGGCCGAGCGGGCGACGAGCACGAGCGTCGCGATCAGCACGAAGCCGACCCACGCCATGCCGGGGATGGAAAGGAAGTGGAGCTCCCAGATCCACAGCGTCGAGCACGAGGCCTCGAGGCTGCAGGACGTGGCGACGGCGTCGGGGAAGCGCTCGTGCAGGTAGTGGTAGGTGCTGATGGCGGCGCCGATCAGTGCGATCGGCAGGACGTAGCGCCAGATGCCGCGATCACGGCGCAGCGCAGCGATCCCGAGCACCACGACGAGCGGGTACATGCAGATCCGCTGGTACCAGCACAGGTCGCACGGCGTGAAGTGCCGGACCTCGGACATGTACAGGCTGCCCAGCGTGCACGTCGTGGCGACGGCGAACGCCAGCGGCAGCGCAGCGTCCGAGACGCCGTCTCGGAGCGAGGCCGCGCCGGGACCGAGCCCCCTGGTCCTGGCGACGAGGGCGAACACCGCGGTCGCCGCGACGAACACCAGGCCGACGACGGCCAGCATCGCCAGGAACAGGCTCACGGTGTCGTTCGACATCCCGGCCGAGGGTATCGGCAGCACCCCGCCGTACCGGCGGAGGGGCGCCTGCCGCTGAGAGCACGGCAAGGCAGGTGGCGCGCCCGCCGGGCGGCGCACGTGACCCGCTGACCCGCGGTCGGCGGACCGCCGATTGTAGGGTGCCGGCCATGTCCGTCTACGACGCAGATCTCACCGCCCTCGACGGCACGCCCGGCGTGCTGGCCGACCAGAAGGGCAAGGTCACGCTGCTGGTCAACGTCGCCTCGAAGTGCGGCCTGACCCCGCAGTACACGCAGCTCGAGGAGCTCCAGCGGCGCTTCGGCGACCAGGGCTTCACGGTCGTCGGCGTGCCCTGCAACCAGTTCATGGAGCAGGAGCCCGGCTCGCCCGAGGAGATCGCGACGTTCTGCTCGACGACCTACGGCGTGACCTTCCCCCTGACGGAGAAGGTCGAGGTCAACGGCGACGACCGGTCGCCGCTCTACTCCGAGCTGACCGCGGTCCCCGACTCCGACGACGGGACGGTGGGCGACATCCGCTGGAACTTCGAGAAGTTCCTGGTCGGCCGCGACGGCGAGGTGCTCGCCCGCTTCAACCCGACCGTGGTGCCCGACGACCCGAAGGTCGTCGACGCCATCGAAGCCGCGCTCTGAGCCGTCCCGTCACGCGGCCGCCGGCACCGCGACCGGCGGCCGTGAGCGGCGGACCATCCAGAGGACGAAGGTCCGCAGCTCGGAGATGACGAGCAGCGGCAGCACGCTCAGCACGCAGACCAGCCACTCCTGTCCCGACAGCGAGGTCGTGCCGAAGACGTTCTGCAGGAACGGCACGACCACGACGAGGACCTGGGCGATCACGACGCCCGACACCGCGAGCCAGAACGTGCGGTTGGTGAGGCTGAACCGGTTGAACACCGACAGGTCGCCCGACCGCACGATGAGCGCGTTGACCATCTGCAGGAACACGAACGACGTGAAGGCCATCGTGAAGCCCGGGTCGTCCTCGGGGCTCGTGGCGGGCGACGCGTCGGTCCAGCCGACCAGGATCGCCATGATGGTGACGGTCATGATCGCCGCCGTGAACAGGATCGGGACGAGGCGGGCGCCCGACAGGATCCGCTCCTCCCCGTCGCGGGGCTCCCGGTCCATCACGCCGGGCCGGGGCGGGTCCATGCCGAGGCTCATCGCCGGCGGACCGTCGGCGAGGATGTTCACGAACAGGATCTGGATGGGGTTGAACGGCGCCGGGTAGCCCGCCAGCCGCGCCGTGAGGATCGTGCCGATCGCCGCGACGTTGGTGGTCAGCTGGAACCGGACGAAGGTGACGATGTTCTCGTAGATCGCCCGACCGCGCTCGACCGCCTTCACGATCGTGGCGAAGTTGTCGTCGGTCAGGATCATGTCCCCGGCTTCCTTGGTGACCTCGGTGCCGGTGATGCCCATGGCCACGCCGATCTCGGCCTGCTTGAGCGACGGTGCGTCGTTGACGCCGTCACCGGTCATCGCGACGACCTCGCCGTTCGACTGCAGGGCCTTCACCACGCGGACCTTGTGCTCGGGCGAGACCCGGGCGCAGACGCCGATCTCCTCGATGCGCTCCGCGAGCTCCTCGTCGCTCATGTCGTTGAGCTCGGCGCCGGTGACCACGGAGCCGGGGATGCCGAGCTCGGCGGCGATCGCGCCGGCCGTCGTCGCGTGGTCGCCGGTGATCATCCGCACGCCGATGCCGGCGGCCGCGCACTCCGCCACCGCGACGACGGCCTCGGGCCGCGCCGGGTCGAGGATGCCGATCAGCGCCTCGAGCGTGAGGCCGTCGATCTCGGCCGACAGGTCCATCGTCCCGTCACCGTCGCCGACCGTGGGGTCAGCGTGGTGCTCGCCAAGCACCTTGGACGCCACGGCGAGCACCCGCAGGCCCTGGCGGCCGAGCTCGTCGTTGGCGGCCTGCGCGCGCTCACGACCCGCGGCGTCGAGCGGCTCGGTGCCGTCCGCGACGCGGGAGCGGTCGCACCGGCTGAGCACGACGTCGGGGGCGCCCTTGACCACGAGCAGCGAGCCCTCGTCGCCGAGCGGGTGCAGCGTCGCCATGTACTTCACCGCGGAGTCGAACGGCACCTCGTCGAGCCGCGGGGCGTCGGCGCGCAGCGCCTCGGGGTCGAGCCCGACCTTGCGGGCCGCGACGACCAGGGCGCCCTCGGTCGGGTCGCCGACCAGCTGGGGCGAGCCGTCGTCGCCGGTCCTGATGTGCGCGTCGTTGCACAGCACGGCGGTCGTCAGCGCCCACCGCAGCGTGTCGTCGTCGGCCGAGCCCGCGCCGTCGGCGGCCCGCACCTCGCCCTCGTCGCCGTAGCCGAGGCCCTCGAACTCGTACGTGCGCCCGGCGGCGACCACCCTGGTCGCGGTCATCTGGTTCAGCGTGAGGGTGCCGGTCTTGTCGGAGCAGATCACGGTGGTCGAACCGAGCGTCTCGACCGACGCCAGGCGCTTCACGATCGCCCGTTCCTTCGCCATGCGCGACACGCCGATGGCGAGCGTCACCGTCACCACGGCGGGCAGGCCCTCGGGGATCGCCGCGACCGCGAGCGCCACGGCGCCGAGCACGGCCTCGCCGATCTCGTCGCCCTGCGACAGACCGACGAGGAACACGGCCAGGACCGCGATGCCGGCGATCAGCGCCAGCCGCTTGCCCAGCTTGTCGAGCTGCTGCTGCAGCGGCGTCTCCTGGTCGTCCGCGGCGCTGAGCAGGCCGGCCAGGCGGCCGACCTCGGTCTCCATGCCCGTGGCGGTGACGACCATCTCGGCCCGCCCCCGGGTGAGCGTCGTGTTCATGTAGCCGCAGTTGGCGCGCTCGGCGAGGGCGACCTCGTCGCCGTCGACCTCGATCACATCCGCGGTCTTGTCGACCGGCACGGACTCGCCGGTGAGCGTGGACTCGTCGACCGACAGGGAGCTGGCGACCAGGAAGCGGCCGTCGGCCGGGACCCGGTCGCCGGCCTCCATCAGCACGATGTCACCCGGCACGAGCTCGCGGGCGGGGACCTCGAGCACCGCGCCGTCGCGGCGGACGCGCACGATCACCTCGAGCATCTGCTGCAGCGCGGCGAGGGCGTCGTCGGCGCGCGACTCCTGCACGTAGCCGAGGACCGCGTTGATGAGGAGCACGATCGCGATCACGATCGGGTCCTTGAGGTCGCCGACCGCCGCCGACACGACGGCGGCGCCGATCAGGATGAAGACCAGCAGGTCGTTGAACTGATCGACGAAGCGCAGCCACGCCGGTCGCCGGGGCGCCTCCGCCAGCTCGTTGGTGCCGTAGCGCTCGACGCGCTCGGCCACCTCGGCGGCGCTGAGGCCGACCGACGGGTCGACCCCGAGGCGCTCGGCCACGGCGTGCCCGGAGATCCGGTACCACTGGGGCGCCGGCCCGGCGGGATCGGCCGTGGCGGCGGCGGTGCGGTGGGTGGGCTCGTCGGGGCGGGGCTCGGCGGGCATGGTCGCAGGAACCTACCCGAGCGCGGCGGCCGCCGGGACGCGGCCCGGCCCCGGCGCGGTGCGCCGGGGCCGGGACGGAGGGCGTGTGGTGGGCGGGCCCGGGATCAGCGGAGGCGATCGCTCACGATCGACACCGTGGCGCCCACGTCGCGGAGCAGGCGCACGGCGTCCACCTCGAGGTCCTCGCGGACGTAGTCCTCCAGCGGCAGCAGCAGCGACACCGTCGACGTCGCCTGGCCGCTCCACTCGTCGGACACGATCACGACCTCGCCGTGCCCGCCGGTGCCGCTCTCGAGCGCGCCCGAGTAGCTGGCGGACTGGAACCGCACGGTCAGCGGCACGTGACCGGCCCGCACGGCGGCGGGGTCGTCGCCCTTGATGCGGCCCACCGTGATCGACAGCTGCTCACCGCTCTCGCCGTCGAAGCGGAGCTCGTGGTTGGTCTCGCCGGCGGTGCGGTCGGTCGAGGTGAAGCCCTGCGACTCGGCGCCCGACACGACGGCGTCGACGAAGGCCCTGTCGATCGCCTGCACCCGGTCGCCGGCCTCGGCGCGGCGCGTGGAGCGGTCGACCAGCCCGGCGAACAGCGACCGGTGCTCGTCGGTGACGGACGAGGAGCGGACGACCTCGGGGGTCACGACCTCGGCCTCGACGATGTCGGCCTGGGGGTCGACGACCGGGGCGGCGCCGACGGGCGTGGACGTGTCGGTCACGGTCCACCCGGCCGGGACCTGGGTGCCCGTCGCGGACGAGCCGTCGGGGACCTCGTTGACGATCTCCGCGACGTCGGCCGGTGCCTCGACGGGCTGCACCTGGGGGCTGACCGGGGCGACGGCCTCGGGCGCCGGCGACTGGTCGGCCGTGACCGGCGCCTGCACGCCGGTGTCGTAGGAGTAGTCCTGGCCGGGGGCGGACTGGACGGCCTCGCCCGCGCCGTACGAGGTCGTCTCGTACTGGCCGGCCTCGTAGGACTGCGGCTGGGGCTGCTGCGGCTGGTACGACTCGTAGCCGGTCGTCTGCTCGTACTGCCCGGGGGCCGGGGCGGGCGGAGCGGCGGGGGCGGCCGGCGCCGCGTAGCCGCCGCGTCGGCGGGCCAGCTCGGCGGCGACGCCGGGGTGGCCGCTCATCGTGGTCCACTCGGCGAGCCCGGGCCACCAGACCGGGGTGGCGTCGTGCAGCCGGCCGGCGACGACCTCGCCGATCAGCAGGTCCAACGTGTACGGCCCGCGCTGGTCGTTCGGTCCGACGACGACGTAGGCCTGCGGCTGGTCGAGGGGCGGGAGATCGCTCATCCGGTCAGCCTGCCACAGCCCGTGGCAGGACCGACGCGAGTCGGGACGGGAATTCGCGCCGGATCCACGGGTCCCGAGGGCGGGCTCAGCCGCCCGGTGCCGGCGCCCCCAGGCCCCACAGCTGGAGGATCTGGTCGGTGCCCTGGTAGCCGTCGACGATCGGGTAGGCGTGCGGCATCCCCGCGACGACGTCGAAGCGGACCGTGACGCCCTCGGCGCACGGAGCCCACAGCGTGGTGGTGACGGGGCCCGTCCGGCCGAGGCGCGGGGTCGGGCAGCCGAACGCGTTTGCGACGCCGCGGATCGACTCGCTCACCGGTTCGAGCGGCCCCAGCTCCGGCGCGGCGGAGGGGGTGTCGTAGAGCGGCACGATCGTGTCGGCCGAGCCGGAGATCTGGATGAAGGTCGTGGGCCGCGTCGGCGTGCAGCCGTCGACGTCGGTGCCCGCGATGGACGCCGCGGCCGCCAGCCGGACCTCGCCCTCGCAGAGGTACCGGTACGTCATCATGCCGCCGTTGGAGAAGCCGACCATGCGGACGGCGTCGCGATCGGCGCCCGTGCTGTCGACGACCTGGTCGATGAGCCGGTCCAGGTACGCGACGTCGTCGACCTCCCGGGCGGCCGCCTCGCCGCAGCACGTCCCCGCGTCCCAGCTGTGCTCCGAGCCCTCCCCGAACACCACGACCGTCCCCCGGTCGCGGGCGAGCTGCGCCCACCCGCCGATGGTCGCCATGTGCTCGGCGTCCTGCCCGAGCCCGTGGAGCACCACGACGAGCGGCGGGGCCGGCTCGGGGGTGTCGTCGCCGTCGTCGGCCACCGCCTCGGCGGTGACGAGCAGGGCCTGCCGGTCGCCGGGGCCCTTCACGTCGATCCACCGGGCGTCCACGCCCTCCACCCCGATGTCGACCGACGAGCTGCACGCCGCCGCGAGCGCCGCCAGGGCCACGACCGCCGCGAGGGCGGCGAGGCGCGGGCCCGAGCGGGGGCGCAGAGTTGGGGGGACTGGGCTCGGCACCGCCGGGAGCGTACTGAGCCGCCTGAGGCGGGTGCGGGCACCCGCCGACCGTGACGCCGGTCCGGGTCGTCGACCGGTGATACTGCACCCATGGTCCCGCACCGACGACCCGCATCGACGCGCTTCCTCCCCGTGCTCCTCGCGCTGGCGGGGCTCGTCCTGGTCGGCTGCTCGGGCGACGACGACACGGCGGGCACCACCACGACCACCACCGCGCCGACGACCACGACCGATCCCACGACGACGGCTCCGCCCGAGGGCAGCGACCGCCCGCTCCCGGTCGCGTGGGTGCGCCAGGTCGGCGGCGCCGGCGACGACGTGATCCGTGCGGTCGCGGGCCGCGACGACCTCGTGCTCGGCGTCGGGTCGACCACGGGCCTGCCGCCGGCCGGCGACCCCGCCGGGCGCACGCCGCCGGCGTCGGGCGCGACCGCGGCGCTGGTCGACGTGGTGGCGGCGGCCGACGGGCTGCCCGCCGCGACCGTCCAGTCGCCGCAGGAGCGCACCGCCTCGGCCGACGGCATCGGCAGCGGCGGGAGCCGCCCGGGCGACGGCGGCACCGGTGGGAGCGGCGGCACCGGTGGGAGCGACGACCGCGCCGGGACGAGCCTGTCCTTGGCGTGCGGGGCGACGCCCGCCGCGGCCGGCCGCCTCGGAGAGGGCGACGGCGCCACGTCGGGGACCGACGCCTGGTGCGCCCCGGTCGGATCGGACGGCGTGCTCGGCCCCGCGCAGCCGGTCGGCAGCGACATGGACGACGCCTTCGTCGGGGTGGCGGTGCACGCGACCGAGGACGGCTCGGGCAGCGGCTCGCTCGACGACGCGGCGTACGCCGTCGGCCGGGCGGTCGGCCTCTTCCCCGGGGCCAAGGACCCGACCGGCGGGTACCTCGGCGACGGCGACGCGCTGGTGGCGCGGCTCGACGCATCGGGCATCGTGCGCTGGGCGCGCCAGTTCGGCACCACCTCGTCGGACCGCGCCGATGCGGTGACGACGAGCGACGACGGCGACGCCATCGTCGCCGGGTCGACCGAGGGCCGCACCGACGGCGACGTCGGCGGCACGATCGGCGGTGAGGACGGCTGGGTCGCCCGGATGGACCCGAACGGGAACCTGCGGTGGCTGACCCAGTTCGGCTCGGCCGGCGACGACGCGGCACGGGCCGTCGGGCGCGGCGGGGATCCCCGCCGCGGCACCGAGGTCTTCGTGGCCGCCGGCCGCACCGACGGCGCGGTCGGCACGGCCGCGAACCTGGGCGGCGACGACGCGATGGTCGCCGCGTTCGACGCGTCCGGCCGGCAGCTCTGGTCCGTGCAGCTCGGCTCCACCGCCGACGACGAGGCGACCGGCGTCGTCGTCGACGGCTCGACGGTCTACGTGACGGGCACCGCCGCGGCCGAGATCGTGGGCGGCCAGCGCATCGCGCTCACGCCGACGCCGCCGGCGGACCAGGCGCCGGGCGAGGGCCCGTCCACCACCGGCCCGACGACCACCGGCCCGACGACCACCGGCCCGACGACGACCGCCCCGACGACGACGGCTCCGCCGACAGGCGGCGGCCAGGACGGCTTCCTCGCCGCCATCGACGTCGAGACCGGCACGCTGCGCTGGGTGGCGCAGTTCGGCTCGCCCGGCGACGAGGTCGTGACCGGCATGACCCGGACCGAGTCGGGCCTGCTCGTCGTGTCGGGATCGACCACCGGCCAGCTCGCCACGACGCCCCCGGGCGGCGGCACCGACGGGTTCATGGTCGCCTTCACGCCCCCCTCGGGCGGCGGTGGCGCCGCATCGATGGTCTGACCGTGGGCGGCGCGCTCAGCTGGCGCCGCGAGCGGTGAGGACCGCCGGCACCGTGCGGATGAGGATGCCGAGGTCGATCAGGATCGACCAGTTGTCGACGTAGAACAGGTCGAGCCGCTGGTACTCCTCGAACCCGGAGTCGCTGCGGCCGCTCACCTGCCACATGCCGGTGATGCCCGGCCGGACCCGCAGCCGCTCGTGCAGCTCCTGGCCCCACTCGGCCACCTCGCGGGGCAGCGCCGGCCGGGGCCCGATGAGGCTCATGTCGCCGCGGACGACGTTCCACAGCTGCGGTAGCTCGTCGATCGAGAGCTTGCGCAGGACGCGGCCGACCCGGGTGATGCGCGGGTCGTGGCGCATCTTGAACAGCGGGCCGTCGGACTCGTTCTGCTCGAGCAGCTCGGCGAGGCGCTCCTCCGCGTCGACGACCATCGTCCTGAGCTTGAGCACGAAGAACGGCTCGCCGTCGCGACCGACGCGCACCTGGCGGAACAGCACCGGGCCCGGCGACGTGACCTTGATCGCGATCGCCGCGACCAGGAGCAGCGGCGCCGTCAGGACCAGCGCCACCGTCGACAGGGCCGTGTCGAAGATGCGCTTGGCCACGGCGCGCCAGCCGAAGCGGCGGGCCGGCTCGAGGTACACGACGGGGTGGCGTCCGAGCGGGCGCACGGTCATGCGCTCGGGCGTGACGTCGCGCAGGCCGGAGGTCATCTCGACGTGGAGGCCGCCGTCGAGCAGCCCGCGGAGCAGGCGGTTCGACAGGCCGACCTCGAGGCTGGTCGTGGCCAGGATCACGCCCTGGGCGTCGAGCGAGTGGGCGAAGGCGACGGTGTCGGCCGTGCCGGCCAGGACCGGGAGGCCGTCGATCGAGCCCGTGGCGGTCGGATCGGTGGAGACGTAGCCGACGAGCCGGTAGCCGAGCGCCGGGTTCTCGAGCGCCAGCGCGAGGTCGAGCGCCTCGGCGTTGGTCCCGATGATCACGACGTCGCGGAGCGACCGGCCCGAGCGACGGCGGTGCACGAACCAGCGCCGGACCAGGAACCGCTCGAGCGTCACGCAGGCCAGCGCCACGACGAGGAACGCCGCGACCCACCCGTGGGCGAGCTCGGTGCCGGCGAGCCAGCCGACGAGCACCAGCGCCACGGTGCCGACGACGACCACGTGCACCACCCGGCGCAGCTCGTCCATCAGGCGGGTGAGGAACCGCGCGGCGTACATCTGCTGTCGGGCGAACAGGATCGGCCAGACCGGCAGGGTGAGCGCGGCGATGCGCAGGTGGTCGTCGACCTCCGACGTCGTCCAGCCCGCCCAGCTGCCGACGACCAGGGTCGTGATCGTGTAGGCGGCGAGGATCGTGACGACGTCCGCCGCGACCACGCCCGCCTTGAGCAGCACCATGCGGAGGGAGAGGTGCGACAGCACCGGGCCGCGCTCGTGGCCGGCGGGCACCGGGCGGGCCGCCGTCCGCGCCGGCAGCTCGGTGACGGTGGCGCGGCCGCCGGAGACGGCACGGCGGAGGTCCGCGGTTGCGTCCTCCGGCGGGTTCGTCTCCGAGTTGATGATGGCCACCCTGGTCGTCCCGGTCCTCGCTGCCACGTGGAGGGTCGACGAGACGGTGCACCCGTCGCCCCAGCAGGCTCCCGCCGACCGGTCGCACGAGGCGGTCGGGTGTCGGCGCGGAGCGTGCGTCCAATGTAACGACGGAGGTCCCGCGAACGATCTGGGCAGACGTGCCCGGGGACCACGATGGTCCGAACGGCCCATGGGCAGGCGGGAGCCACCCTCGACCGGCACGGGGCGGCCCGATCCGGCGCTCCGGGCCCATGGGGCCGCAACCGATCGGCGCGCGCCGGGTCCGGCGGATGGGGCCTCGCCGGACCCGGCGCGAGGACGTGATGGTCCCCCAGCCGTCGCCCGCCGACAACGGCCGAGGCCCGTCCGGGGCCGACCGGCGGGACGCGTGCCGGCCATTTCCCGCGCGGATGTACGGGATCCTCAGGAAGCCGGCGGCGGCACCAGGCGGAGCACGCGCCGGGACAGGGCGCTGACGGCCTCGGTCGTGCGGGCGGCCGCCTGCGCCAACGTCGTGTCGACGACCAGCACGGCCACCGCCGCCGCCTCCCGCTCGCCGAGCTCGGGGCGGGCGTCGGCGAGGAGCCCGGCCACCAGGGGGTCGAGCGGCACCAGGGAGCGCACGTCGGCCCCGTCGTCGACCCGGGCGGAGCGGGTCGCGGCGGCGGCCCGCTCCTGCACGAGCGCGACCGCCACCCACGGCTCGGCCTGGGCGCGGCGCGCCAGCTCCAGCACGAGGTCCGCCAGCGCGACGTCGGGCGACGCCGCGCGACGACGGGACGCCGCGTCGCCGAGCGCGTCGAGGTGGCGCGAGAACGAGACCGCGGCGACGACCCGGGGGTCGCCGAACGCCTCGACCACGTCCTCGAGCGCGACGTCGAGCTCCGACGCCGCCACGATCGACGCGAAGCCGACGTCCTCGAACCCGTCGGCGAACAGCGGCGCGGCGGCGCGGGCCACGGCCGCCAGGCCGACCACCCCCTCGCTCGCCGACGACCGGACCTGGTGCAGCTCGACGGCCACCTCCGACACCGACCGCGGCCGGCTCACCGGCACCGTGAGGGCCGTCGCCATCGCGACGACCGCGTCCGCGTACAGATCGGCGCGGATGGCGCCGTCGTGGCAGGTCTGCTGGACCCGGAGCCCCTCGGCCAGCGCACCGGTGACCCGTGCCAGGTCGGTGACCGTGAACGGCTCGACGAGCCGGCGGTCCGTGGTGTCCAGCATCGCCTGGAGCATCGCCTCGAACACGGGCCGGAACGAGCCCCAGAACTCGTCCCGCAGCCGCCGCCGCAGCTCGACCGCGTCGGGGCCGGTGCCGTGGGCGAGCGCGAGCACCCGCTGCAGCCGCCGGTCGTAGGCCAGCTCGTCGGGCGACTCGAGCGCGTCCCAGTTGAACTGGGCCGCGGCGCGCACGGCGGCGGCGAGCCCGTCCGATGCCAGCAGCGCAGCCCCCTCGGCCGCGGCGTCGATCGGTTCGACGGCGACGTCGAGCAGCAGCGAGTCGACCATCGCCGCGCCCAGGTCCCGCATCGTCGGGAAGTGGTACTGCACCCCACCGGCCGACACGCCCGCCGCGGCGGCGACCTGGCGGACCGACATCCCCCCGGTGAGCTGCGCGAGGTCGGCCTCGTCGAGCGCCGCCCACACCGCTTCGACGATGGCGGCCCGGGCCGACCGGCCCTTCGCCGTGTCGGGTCGCGGCCCGGCCCCGTCGTCGGCGGTCGGGCTCACGGCGCGACAGGCGCCCCGAGCGGTCGGAGCCGCACGGGCAGGTGGCGCACGCCCGTGTGCTTGTTGGAACGGGTCCACTCCGTCGGGCCGGCCCGCTCGGGCGGCGCCGACGCGTCGAGCAGCGCCTCGACGATCGAGGCGATCTCGAGCCGGGCGAGGCGGGCCCCCAGGCAGAAGTGGGAGCCGTGGCCGAACGCGACGTGGCGGTTCGGCGTGCGGCGGACGTCGAAGCGGTCGGGTTCCGCGAACTCCGCCTCGTCGCGGTTCGCCGACGACCACCACAGGGTCACCCGGTCGCCGGCGCGGATCAGCTGGTCGCCGACGCGCACGTCACGGGTGGCGGTCCGGCGGTTGTACGGGGTCGACGATGCGTGGCGCAGCATCTCCTCGACCGCCGCGGGCACGAGCGAGCGGTCCTCGCGCAGCGCCTCCCAGTCGTCGGGGCGGTCGGCCAGCTCGGCGACCCCCACCGCGATCGTGTTGCGGGTCGTCTCGGTGCCGGCCGCGACCAGGAGCGAGAACAGCAGCTGCACCTCGTCGTCGCGCAGGGGGCGGCGGCCGCCCGGCGCGTCGGCGTCGTCCACCTCGCCGTGCACCGCGAGCGACAGCAGGTCGGACCCGGGATCGGCGCGACGGCGCTCGATCAGGGCGCTGCCGTACTCGAACATCGCGCCGGCGGCGGCCGCCGCCCGGTCCGACGTGCCGCCGAGGTCGCGGTCGTCGTGGTCGAGCGTGGCGTCGGCCCACTCGATCAGCAGGCGGCGGTCCTCCTGCGGCACGCCGAGCAGCGACGCCGCGGCCTGCAGCGGGAGCTCGGCGGCGACGTCGACGAGCAGGTCGACCTCGCCGCGGTCGACGGCCGAGCGCACGATGGCCCGCGACCGGTCGCGGAGGTCGTCGGCCAGCGCGCGGACGGCACGGGGCGACAGCGCCGGCGTGAGCAGGGACCGGAACCGCTGGTGGTGCGGGTCGTCGGTCATGTTGAGCAGGACCCCGGTGTAGCCCTCGGGGAGGTCCTCGATCAGCGTGCCGCCGCCGTCGCGGCCCGGCCCGGTCCGGCTCGAGAAGGTCGCCCCGTCCGAGGCGGCGGCCACGACGTCGGCATAGCGGCTGAGCACCCAGAAGCCGTCGTCGCCCGGGACGTGCGGCGACGGCGGGTGGCACCACACGGGCCGCTCGGCGCGCAGCCGGGCGAACACCGCGTGCGGGAACCCCTGCTCGAACAGCGACAGGTCGCAGAGGTCGACGGCGCCGCCGTCGAGCTCGGCCGCGCTCGGCGTGGCGTCCACCCGGTCCCCCTCCGTCCGCTCCTCGATGCGCCGGACGCTACCGCCCGGGCGGACGGCCGGAGGGTCCCGGCGTGGGCTCAACCGACCCCGACCGGTTCGCGCGACCCGACCTCGTCCTCGGCGTCGCAGCCGTCCAGGGCGCCGATCCCGACGAGGTCGGTCGTGGGCTCCGGCTCGGGGACGTGCTCCGAGAAGCCGAACCGGTCGTGGATGCGCCGCATCCACCGCGGCGCCCACCAGTTGGCGTCACCGGCGAGCTTCATGAAGGCCGGCACCAGCGTCGCCCGGATGAGCGTGGCGTCCATGACGACCGCCAGTGCCAGACCCAGGCCGAAGAGCTTGATGAAGCTGATCCCGGACGTCGCGAACGCCAGGAACGTCACCGTCAGCAGGGCGGCGGCCGCCGTCACGATCCGACCGGAGCGCTCGAGCCCGACCGCGATCGCCTCGGTGTTGTCGCCGGTGCGGTCGTACTCCTCCTTGATGCGGGAGAGCAGGAAGACCTCGTAGTCCATCGACAGGCCGAAGGCGATGCAGAACATCAGGATCGGTGTCGTCGTGTCGGTCAGGCCCGTGGCGGTGAACCCGAGCACGCCCGACAGGTGGCCCTCCTGGAAGATCCAGACCATGGCGCCGAACGTCGCGCTCAGCGAGAGCATGTTGAGCACGATCGCCTTGAGCGGCACGAGCACCGAACCGAACATCAGGAACAGCAGCACGAACGTGGCGACGACGATGATCGCGATCGCCCACGGCAGCCGGGCCGCGATCGCCTCGGTCGAGTCGACGAACTCGGCCGAGCGCCCGCCGACGACCGCCGCGCCCGGCGCGTCGGTGGCCCGCACGGCGGCGACGAGCTCCTCGCCCTCGGCCGAGATCGGCACCAAGTCCGGGACGACGCTGATGCGCACGTCCGCGCCCGACCGGTAGCCCTCGAGCATCGGGTCGACCGGCGCGACCTGGGCGCCCTCGACGTAGCGACCGGTCGGCGCGTCCACCCGCTGGACGCCGTCGAGCTGCGACAGCGCCTCGGCGTAGGCCACCACCTGCGCGTCGCTCGGTCCGGCCGGATCGCTCCCCTCGACGACCACCGAGAACGCGTTCGCCTCCTCGGAGCTGAAGTCGTCCTGCAGGTGCTGGGTCGTCGTGCGAGCAGGGTCGCCCTCGGGCAGCACCCGCTCGTCGGGGACACCGAAGCGGACGCCGAGGAACGGCGCGCCGAGCAGCAGCAGGACGACCACGCCGACGACGGCCACGAGCACCGGCCGCCGCATCACGGCCTCGGCGTTGCGGCGCCAGAACCCGCTCGCCGGCGCGGCGGGCGGGCGCCGGAACAGGCGGAGGCCGTCGACGCGTCGCCCGAGGATCGCCAGCAGTGCCGGCAGCGCCACCACCGAGGTGACCGCCGCGACCAGCGTCACGCCGACGCCGGCGTAGGCGAACGACCGGAGGAAGTAGAGCGGGAACACGAGCAGCGCCGACAGCGAGACCGCGACCGTCAGCGCCGACACGGCGACCGTGCGACCAGCGGTCTCGACGGTGCGCACCACCGCGGCGCGGATCGCCCGGTGCTCGTCGGGCTGCCAGTGCGAGCGCGGGTGGCGGGCCAGCTCCTCGCGGAAGCGGCTCACGATGAAGAGCGAGTAGTCGATCGCCAGCCCCAGTCCCAGGGCGGTGACCAGGTTGATCGAGAACACCGACACGTCGGTGAACAGCGAGACCAGCCACAGCGTGAGGAACGTGCCCAGCACCGACACCGCACCCACGAGCAGCGGCAGGCCCGCCGCCACGAGGCCGCCGAACACGATGACGAGCAGGAGGAGGGTGATCGGCACCGCGATCGACTCGGCCCGGGACAGGTCGCCCTCGATGTTGCTCGACACCGCCGAGAACACCGGACCCCGCCCCGAGTAGCCGAGCTCGAGCGGACCCGCCTGGGTGCCCAGCTCCTCCTCCAGCCGCTCCGACGCCGCCATCACGTCGTCCTCGTCGCCGGCGAGGCGCGCCACGACGATCGCCGAGCCGCCGTCGGTCGACCGCAGGGGCGCGACCCGGCCCAGGCTCCAGTAGCTGACGACCTCGGCGACGTCGGGATCGTCCGCGAGCCGCTGCGTCAGCTGCTCGCCCGCCGCCGCCGCGCCCGGGGCGTCCACCGCGGGAGCGGTGCCGTCGCCGCCGGAAGCGGTGGCCAGGATCACGAAGTTGGGGGTGCCCGAGTCGAACCGCTCCTCCAGGAGCGCCTCGGCGCGGGTGGACTCGGCCGACGGGTCCTCGAACCCGCCGCCCGAGAGGCGGTCGAACACGCCGACGCCGAGCACCGCGGCGAGGACGAGGAACACGCCGGTGGCGGCGAGCACCGCCCGTGGGCGGCGGACGGACAGGTGGCCGAGCGATCGGAACATGGGCCCTCCCCGGGCTCGCTCACAGCTGTGCATTCACATCTGTTCATGTACGGCTGTGTGTTTACAGGTGTTCATTCACTCGCGTACACTCACGGTTGTCAACCTCTTCAGGTAGGTTTTTCCGTGGACATGACCGACGTCACTGCGCACCCCGATGTGACCGACGCCCCCGCCGAGGGGTCCGAGGCGGGCCGACCGGCCCGACCCCGCAACCCGCGCGGCCAGGGCGATCGGCTGCGCGACGAGCTGCTCGAGGCCGCGCTGCGCCTGCTCGCCGACGCCGCGCACCCCGACGACGTGTCGATCCGGGCCATCGCCCGTGAGGCGGGCGTCTCCCCGACCGCGGCCTACCGGCACTTCGACGACCGCGACGAGCTGGTCATGGAGGCCGTGGGGTGCTGCTTCCAGGACTTCGCCGAGCTGCTCGGCGAGCGGATCGCCGAGGTCGACGACCCGTTCCAGCGCCTCCAGGAGGCCGGTCGGGCCTACTTCGAGTTCGCCGAGGAGCAGGGCGGGCGCTACCGCGTGCTCTTCTCGAACCCCGTCATGTTCGAGAGCCCGGTCGCCCTCGGCGGTGCCGAGACCAAGCACATGGCCGGCGACCAGGCGTTCGACACGCTCGTGCAGATCGTCCAGGACTGCATCGACGCCGGCGCCCCGACCCGCACCGACGACGCCCGGTTCCTCTCGTACCAGGTGTGGACGTGGGCCCACGGCATCGTGGACCTGCGCATCACGCACCACGGGATGGACTTCCCGGACTCGGAGCTCATGCTCCAGGACCTGCGGGTCGCGCTCGGCCTGGTCCCCCCGACCGCCTGAGCGACCGGACGACGGCGCACCCTCCCCCGCCGGGCGACGAGGCGCGGGCCGACGCCCCCGCGCTCAGCCGAAGCTGACGGTGGGCGGGGCCGAGTGGCCCTCGGGGGCGTCGTAGAAGACGCCCTTCTCCACGCCCGACATCCCGGCGAAGAGCGACCACGGGATGGTCACCATCGTCCGGTTCAGGGTGGCGACCGCGTCGTTGTAGTACTGCCGGGCGAACGCCAGCTGGTCCTCGGTCCGCGTCAGCTCGCCCTGCAACTGCTGGAAGTTCGCCGACGCCTTGAGGTCCGGGTAGGCCTCGGCGACGGCGAAGAGGTTGGCCAGCGCCTGGCGCATCTGACCGTCGGCTGCGGCGGCCTCCTCGACCGAGTTGGCGGCCTGCGCCGCGGCCCGCGCCTGCGTGACCGCCTCGAGCGTCCCCCGCTCGTGGCCCATGTAGCCCTTGACGGTCTCGACCAGGTTGGGGATCAGCTCCGCCCGTCGGGTCAGCTGGACGTCGATGCCCGCCCACGCCTCGTCGACCGACACGCGCTGCTGGCGGAGGCGGTTGAGGCCGGAGACGACCAGCAGGCCCACCACGACGACGAGCACGACGATGACGATGATGGCGATCAGCACGAGGACCCTCCGAACGGTTCGGGACAGTCTGTCACCACGACCCCCCGCCGCCGCCCCCGCCGCCGGAGCCGCCGGAGAAGCCGCCGCCCCCGCCGAAGCTCGACGCCGCCGACTGCGCCTGTGACGCCGCGTAGCTCGCGCTGGCCGAGCTGATGGCGGCGTCGAACGAGCTCGCCATCGACGAGGCGAACGCCGGTCCGGGGTGGCCGATCCCGGTCCAGTAGATCCAGGGCAGCACGGGCACCTCGACCCCCTGCGACGAGAACCGGCGGGCCCAGGCGTCCGCCGAGCCGAACACGAGCGCCCACGCGAGGTAGGTCGGGTACCAGTCGAGGTGCTTGGCAGCCTCGAAGCGGGACTCCGCGGAGTCGGTCGTGAGGAACCGGGCGAACCCGCCGGTGCGCGACCAGAGCTCGCGGCCCTCGGCCGTCCGCTTCGTCCGGGTGCCGGGGTCCGTCGACACCTGCACCGCCACCAGCGCGAACGCGGCCAGCCCGGCGAACAGCGGCCAGCCGAACCAGGTGCCCCGGCCGAACAGCCAGAGCCCCGCGAGGCCGAACACGCCGAGCACGGCGACCCAGCCGAGCAGGTTGCCGATGATGCCGGCGGCCGATGGCTGGAGGTAGGCCTCGGCCTGCCGGGCGACGGTGCCCCGCAGCGTCGAGCGCGCGGTGGAGATCATCTCGCCGGCCGACGCCGTCGACGTCACGAGGAACGAGTCGCCGGCCTGGGTGAGGCCGAGCCCGGCCAGCATCGCCCGCTCCATCTCCGGCACCTGGGCCGCCTGCGGGTCGACCAGCAGGTTCACGTTCCACGCCTCGTCGTCGCCGTCGAGCCGGATGACGCCCTTCGCGCCGAGGTCGTACAACGTGGCCTGCAGGTCGTCGTCGGAGTCGACCTCCGACAGCACCTTGGCCCCGAGCGCGGGCGAGACGCCCTGGGGCGGCTCGAACAGCACCGGGAAGCCGGGGCGGCGCTCGCGGGTGGCCACGACGAACCAGATGCCGAGGCCGGCGCCGATCAGCGCGGCCAGCGTCGACCAGAGCCAGGGGAGGTTCGTCGGCTCGGCCGGCGGCTCGGCCAAGGCGCCGGCCGGGAACGTCGCGCGCACCGTGACGGGGGTGAACGGTGCGAGCGGACCGGTGTCCACGCGCAGCGTCCGCTCGGACAGGTCCGCCGTGCACGCCGTGTCCTCGCCCTGCACGCACTCGGCCTTCGTGACCTCGGCCGGCAGCCGGGCCGTGACGGACACCGAGTCCATCGCCATCTGCCACCCGCTGCCCACGACGTTCCACCACCACACGACGGTGCCGTCGGGCCCTCGCTCCAGCGCGTTCGAGGTGGTCGACGTGATCACGTACTGGTGCTGGCCCGGCGTGAGGAAGACCGACGCGCTGCCGATCCGCAGGGTCTCGCTGCCGCGGTTCGAATCGGTCCACTCGACCGGCTCCGCGGCGCCGTCCCGCGTGACCGTCACGTCGGTGACGGGGTGGTCCACGCCGTAGCGGTGGTTGTCGGCGATGTCGAAGATCCGGTAGATCCCGTGCTTGCCCCCCGGCATCTCCACGTCGATCGTCTCCGTGGCGACGAGGGTCCCGTCGGCCGACAGCTCGAAGTCGGCGACGTAGCGGGTGATCCGGGCCGTGTCGACCTCCTGGGTCGTCACCGGCGGGACGAACGCGACGACGGCGACCGCGACGAGCACCAGGAACCGGAGGAGCCAGGCGGTGGCCGTGTGCCGTCGTGTCGTCACGGCGCCGACAGTACCGAGGGACCCGTCGTGCGCCGCGCCACGGCCCCGACGTCAGGCGTTGGGCGGCAGGTCGGTGCCGACGCCCCGACGCCGGATCCGCACGAGGTCCTCCCGCGCCGCACCCCCGACGGGGGCGCCCTCGCCCGCCACCCCGTCCACCGGCGCGGCGACCGGCTCGGGGGCCGGCGCGGCGGCCGCCTCGATGCCGCCGGGCAGCTCGAGCGGCTCGAAGCCCCAGTCGGCGAGGAGCTCGAGATCCGCGTGCGCGGCCTGGCCCTCGGTCGTCAGGTAGTCGCCCACGAAGATGCTGTTGGCGACCTCGAGCGCGAGCCCCTGGACCGACCGCAGGTGGACCTCGCGCCCACCGGCGATGCGGATCTCGGTGGCGGGGAACATGAACCGGAACATCGAGAGGATGCGCAGGCAGCGCTGCGGCGTGAGCTCCCAGCGCCCGGCCATCGGGGTGCCGTCGACGGGGATCAGGAAGTTGATCGGCACCGAGTCCGGCTCCAGCGCCCGCAGCGCGAACGCCACGTCGACGACGTCGTCGTCGTCCTCGCCCATCCCGAACAGCGCACCCGAGCACGGCGACAGGCCGGCGGCCTTGGCGGAACCGACCGTCTCGACGCGGTCCTGGAAGCCGTGCGTGGTGCAGATCTCGCCGTAGTGGCCCTCCGAGGTGTTGAGGTTGTGGTTGTAGGCGTCGACGCCGGCGGCTGCGAGGCGCTCGGCCTGGCCGTCGGCGAGCAGCCCCAGGCACGCGCACACCTCGAGCCCGGGGTGCACGTCGCGCACCGCCATGACCGCCTCGGCCACGTGCTCGACGTCGGCATCGGTCGGACCACGACCGCTCGACACCAGGCACACCCGCGCCGCGCCGGCGTGCACCGCCCGGGACGCGGCGTCGTGGACGACGTCGGAGCCGACGGTCCGGTAGGTGAGGATGCCGGCCTCGGAACCTCGCCGCTGCGAGCAGTAGTCGCAGTCCTCAGGGCACAATCCCGACTTCAGGTTCACCAGGAAGTTCATCTTCACGGTGTTGCCGTAGGCGGCACGGCGCAGGACGCCGGCGGCCGCGACCGCCGCCACGGTGTCGGCGTCCGACAGGCGGAGGACCGCCAGGGCGTCGGCGCGGTCGAGCGGCTCTCCCCGCTCGCCCGCCTCGAGGCAGCGAGCCAGCAGCGCGGCGGTCCCGGTGGCGGTCCCGGGGGCGCAGGCGGTCTCGGTGGTGTCGCGGGCCGTGATCGACATGGCGGAATGGTGGCACGCGACCGCCCCCCGGGTGGCATTGCAGGGGCGCACGTCACATCGCCCGACCGCCCGGGGTCGGTCCGCGAACCGTCCGGGCCGCGCCGCGCCCGCTAGCGTCCGCCGACCGTGACCACCCATGCCCGCCGCATCGCGGTCGCCACCTGTCGCGACGCCTGGCGAGCGGACGAGGACGCACCGCTGCTCGCCGAGGCGCTGGCGGCGGCCGGCATCGACGCCGTCGAGGAGATCTGGGACGACCCGGCGGTCGACTGGGCCGCCTACGACATGGTCGTCATCCGCTCGACGTGGGACTACGCGCTCCGCCGGGACGAGTTCGTGGCCTGGGCGGACCGAGTCGCCGCCGCCACCGAGCTGCGCAACCCCGCCGCGCTCGTGCGGTGGAACACCGACAAGCGCTACCTCGCCGAGCTGGCGGCCGACGGCGTGCCGGTCGCCCCGACCGAGTTCCTGCTGCCCGGCGGGTCCGTCACCGAGCCGGCGGCGCTGGCCGACCGCCTGACGGAGGTGGTCGGCCGGACCTCGGGGTTCGTGGTGAAGCCGACCGTGTCGGCGGGGTCGAAGGACACGGTCCGCTACGCAGCGCTCGACGAGGATCCCGGCGGGCTCGCCACGGCCGCTGCGCAGGCCGCCGAGCTGCTGGGCGCGGACCGGCCGGTCATGGTGCAGCCCTACCTGGCCGCGGTCGACACCGAGGGCGAGACCGGCCTGGTCTTCCTCGGCGGGAGGTTCAGCCACGCGTTCCGGAAGGGCCCGCTGCTCGAGGTCGGCGGCGGCCCGGTCACCGAGCTGTACGCGCTCGAGGCGATCTCGCCCCGCACCGCGACCGAGGCGCAGCGCGACGTCGCCGAGCGGGTTCTCGCCGCGGCACGGGCCCGCACCGGCGTGCAGGAGCTCTACGCGCGGGTCGACCTGCTGCCCGACGAGGACGGGACGCCGGTCCTGCTCGAGCTCGAGCTGACCGAGCCGTCGTTCTTCCTGTCGACCGACGCCGGCGCCGCCGCACGCGCCGCCGGCGCCATCGTCGCCGCGCTCGACGCCTGAGCCGGGCGCACGACGGGACTCGTCAGTCGATCGGGCCCTGGTCCCGGCCCCGGAGCACGAACACCACGCCGAGGCCCACGCACACCACGACGGCGAGCCCGCCGAGGATCCACGGCAGGGGGCTCGAGCCCTCGTCCTCGTCCTCCGCGGCCGCCGGCTCGGTCTCCGGCGCCTCGTCGTTCGCGGCCTCGCCGATCTGGGCGGTGGTGGGCGATCCGGTGACGTCGTCGTCGGTGGCCGGGTCCGCGGTGCTCGACGGCGCCGCCACCCCCGGGTCCGCGGTGACGTCCTGGGTGAGCGTGAGGGTCGCCGCCGGCGACACGGCGGTGACGCGCAGGTTCCAGGTCCCCGCCGAGGGGTACACGACCGTGGCCGTGTACTGGCCCGGGGCCGACCCCGGTCCCATCGGCACCGGGTCGATCGTGGCGCCGGCGCCGTCGTCGGCGACGACGGTCACCGTCGCGCCGTCGACCGGGTGGCCGTCGCCCTCGTAGACCAGCTGCACGGTGACCGTGCTCGACGTCCCCGACGGCGTCGCCGACACGACGCTGAGCACGCCCTCGTCGCCGTGGGCACCGGCCGTCGGCGCGGCGACCAGCCCGGGCACCAGCGCGACGAGCGCAGCGAGCAGCGCGACCAGCGCGGCGGCGCCGGCGCGGCGGCGGGCAGGTCGGGACGGGGAGGCGGTGCGGCTCTGCATGTCGTCGATCATGCCCGCACGATCACGAGATCGGCACCTCGAACGTCGTCTGCGCGGGGACGCCGCCCGTGACGATCGTGAGTCGGAACGACCACGTCCCCGGCGTGAGCTGCACGCCGTTTGCGATCCCGTGGCTGGCGGTGATCGGGGTGATCGGCACCGATCGCGGCGACACGCCCGTCGTCGAGATCTCGAGCTCCGCGGCGTCGACCGGGGCGAGCGAGCCGTCCCGGGCCAGGTAGTAGAGGTGCACGTCGTTGGGTCCCGCGACAGCGGGGCTGACCTGCATCCGCACGGTCGTGTCGCCGGCCTGGCGGACGACCTGGACCGGCTCGGCGTCGGGCCGGGCCTCGCGGCCAGGCGGCGTGCCGACCAGCACCGCGGTCACCGCGACGACCGCGAGGCCGATGACCGCCTCGACCCGGTACGACGCGACCGTGCGGGCCGTCCAGCGCGCCGCGTCGGCGAGCTGGCGGCGGTGGACCCACCCGAGCGCCACCATGGCGAGGGCGCCCACGAGCTTGGCGAGCACCAACCGGCCGTGGGTCGTGTCGGTGAGCCCCGACAGCGATCGCTCCTGGAGCCAGGTGTTGAGCAGGCCGGTCGCGATCGTGAGCGGGGCCGCGACCACCGCCATCCGGCTGAAGGCCGCGGCACGGCCGCGCGAGCCGTCCCACGTGAGGACGAGCACCCCGAGCCCGCCGACCCACGCGGCGGCGGCCAGCACGTGCAGCGCGTCGGAGGTGACGGCCAGCCACGCCGGCGACGCCGTCCAGGCGTGGCCACCGGCGCTCGGCAGCACGAGGGCGGCGAGCACGCACACCACCGCCAGCCACGGGACCTTCCGGAGCAGCGTCGAGCCGGCGACCGCCAGCACGAGCACCAGCGCGACGAGCACGCGCAGCCCGGCGACCGAGCCGGACCAGCTCGCGGTCACGAAGCGGCCCACGTTGCCCGGGCCGTCGGCCAGCGAGCCGCCGGCCAGGTCCGCGGCCGAGGCCAGCAGGCTGAGGCCGACGCCGAACAGCACGGACGCCGCGCCCGGCAGCAGCAGGAAGCGGGCCGAGCTCAGGCCGCCCGTCCAGGCGCTGTCGGCGTCGTCGGTGGCGCCGTCGTCGGTGGCGCCGTCGCCGGTGCCGCCGTCGATGTCTGCGTCGTCGGTGTCGTCCGGGCGGTGCCGGTCGACGAAGCACGCCATCGCCAGCACGCCGCCCACCAGCAGCGCGCCCGACAGCGCCACCCAGCGGCCGAACGCGTTGAGGACGCGCAGCGGGTCGAGCTGGGAGCCCGTGGACGCGGTCGCGCTGCCCGTCCGGTTGCCGACGTGGAACACGTAGGACCCGTCGATCACGTGGCCGTCGTCGGACAGCGCCCGGTACGAGACGGTGTAGGTGCCCTTGGCCTCGGCCGTGATGCGCTGGCGCACCTCCAACCCGTCGTCGGACGTCGTCGGCGACCCGTCGGCGACGTCGTTCCCGCGGGGGTCGAGGACCGTGACGCCCCCGTCGTCGACGGACACGCCGTCGTCGAACGTCAGCACCACCTGCTGCGGGGCCTCGGCTACGACCTCGTCGTTGCCCGGCGTCGACGACACCAGCGTGGCGTGGGCACCCGCGGTCCCCGAGAGCGGGCCCGCCGAGGCGAGCAGGCCGAGCCCGACCAGCAGCCAGAGCACCGCTCGGCGGGAGGGGGCGAGGCGGCTCGGCACGGCGGTGGATCGTACCGACCCGCCTCGCGCCCGTCGGGGCGGCGCGGACCGGTGGGTTGCGCGCCGATGCCCACCGGCGGCACTGTCTGGCGCTCGCCACCGACCAGGAGGGACCTCCGATGACCGATGCACCGGGAGCGCCGATCGCCGACGGGCTCGGCTACGACGTCGCCGACGGCGTGGCCACGATCACGATCGACGCGGCCGACAGCGGCAACTCGCTGACCTCGTCGATGCGCGACGGCCTGACCGACCTGTTCGAGTGGTCCTCGGCGGACCACGCCGTGCGGGCGATCGTCCTCACCGGCGCCGGCGAGCGCCACTTCTGCACCGGCGCCAACCTCGGCGGCCCCCAGAAGCCGTCGCCGCCCAGGCCCGAGGGTGCGCCCGATCGCCTGCTCGGCGACGGCGCCCGGATGATCCGCCGGGGGTGGCAGCGGCTGATCGCCTCGATCCTCGACTCGGAGAAGCCGGTCGTGGCCCGGGTCAACGGCACGGCGGCCGGCGGTGGCGCCCACCTGGTGCTCGCCTGCGACCTCGTCGTGATGGCCGAGGAGGCGAAGCTCGTCGAGGTGTTCGTCCGCCGGGGCATCCTCCCCGACGCCGGCGGGGCGTGGATGCTGCCGCGCATCGTCGGTCCGCAGATCACCAAGGAGCTGATGTTCCTGGCCGACGACGTGCCCGCCGAGCGCTGCCGGGAGCTCGGCATCGCCAACCGCGTCGCGCCGACGGGCGAGCTCGACGCCACGGTCGCCGAGCTCACCGCCCGCCTCGCCCAGGCCCCCACGAAGGCCCTCGGCCTCACGAAGTGGCTGGTCAACCGGGCGTTCGAGTCGAGCCGCCACACCGCCTTCGAGGAGGAGGCGGCCGCCCAGGAGTGGCTGATGCAGTCGGCCGACTTCCAGGAGGGCATCGCCGCCTTCCGCGAGCGGCGGTCCCCCGAGTTCAAGGGCTGGTGAGCCGGTCGCGCTCGTGAGCCGGTCACCCCGGCCCGTCCGCAGCGTTCGACACCTTTCCTGCACTTTCGTGTTGCATCGTCCCATCTGATCGCCCACACTGGCCGCCGTGGCCGGGGACGGGAGGGCGACGGGTGTGCACCGATCGGCGGCACGGCGCGCCCCGACCGGCACGTTCGCGGTCGGGGCGGCAGTCGGCGCCCTGGCTCTCGCCGCCCTGGCCCTCGCTGCCCTGGCACTGGCCGGCTGCACCGATCGCAGCCGGGAGGCGGTCCGGCCCGTCGACCCCGGCGCCGGGTCGACGACGACCACGCAGCCGCCGGGCCCTGACCACGACGCCTCGCCCACGGCGGCGGGCGCCGCCGTGCCGGCCGGCGTCAGCGACCCGCCGCACGACGATCCCGCCGCCACGGTGCAGGACGTGCTCGCCCGCTACGACCGGGTGGTCACGGCGCTCCACGGCGACCCCTCCGCGTTCCTCCGTCCCGGAGATCCGCTGCTCGCGGAGTGGGTCGCCGTGGTCCCGCCCGGGGCCGTGCTGGCCGACGACATCCGCACCGACGTGCTCGGCCGGCTGACCCGGGGCGAGGCGATCCCGGTCGAGGGCGGCCGGCTGTCGTACGTGCACCACGCCGTCGGAGCGCAGGCCGTCGGCCCCGACCGGCTCTCGTTCACGTGGTGCGGGTGGTCGCCGGGCGTCGTCCGCGACGTCGCGACCGGCTCGGTGGTGGACGACGGCGTCGCCGCCGCGGCGGGCACGGGCACCGTCGAGCGCACCGCGGGCGGCTGGGTGCTGGCGTCGCTCGACCAGACCTCGATCGACGTGCTCCCAGCGGGGTCGCCCGACCCGTGCCCGGCCGCCGAGGTCGGTCCGTGAGCCGGCGTCGGCGCGCGGCCACGGCCGCCGTGGCGACGTGCGCCCTCCTGGCCGCGTCGGTGGCCACGGCCTCGTCGGCGGCCGCCGCCGGCGACGGCGCCGCGTCGTCCCGCGTCACGCGCGACGGCCGGATCATCACGTCGATCCTCACCGGCGGCACCATCCGGCCCCGGGGCGGCGGCGCCGCGCCCCGCACCGTCTGGCTCACCCTGACCGACGCCGAGCTGGCCTACCTCCTCCAGCTGGTCTCCCTCGACCCGACGTTCGACTCGCCGCTGCTCGACGTGCTGCTCCCGCTCGCGGAGGCGGCGCCCGCGCAGGGCGCGGACGTGCAGATCCGGATCACCGACGGCCGGTTCGACGGGACGGCCCGGCTCGTGCCGGCCGAGGCCACGGCGGCGCCGCAGGTGCTCGCCCGCCGGATGATCACCACGCTGCCGGCCCTCCCCCGCGCCACCAGCCCGCCGGTGGGCGCCGGGGTCGTCGTCGGCGAGCCGGTGTTCACCTCGTTCACCGACGAGGTGTGGGCCACCGAGGTCGACCGCACGCTGACCGCCGGCGGCGTCACCGCCCGGGTGCGGGCGCACCCCGTCGGGTTCACCGTCCGCAGCGGCGATCCCGAGGACCACCGCACGGTGACCTGCTCCGGCCCCGGCCGGCCCTACGACCCCGACGACCCGGCGTCGGCGCGCCGTCAGGCCCGGCGTCCCGGTGCGTGCACCATGGCTTACCGCTCCGCCACGGGCGTGGACGGGCGCCGTGACCGCTGGTACGGCGACGTGACCGTGATCTGGCGGGCGGAGTGGACGACCGACGGCGCCACGTGGCGCTCGCTCGGCGACATCCCGCAGATCTCCGTCGTCGCCCGGCGCGTCACGACGGCGAGCACCGCGATCGAGTCGACCGGCTGAGGCGGCGCCGACCGGGTCAGCGCAGTCGCCAGGCCGACTCGCGCTGCGGATGGCCGGCGACGAGCGAGACGACCTCGTCGGCGATGGCCGGGACGAACTTGAAGCCGTGCCCGGAGCACGGCGAGCACACCACGACCGGCCCTCGCCGGTCGAGCACGAAGTGCTCGTCGGGCGTGGTGGTGAACAGGCACGACGTCGTCGACACCGGAGTGGGGTCGAGCCCCGGCAGCCAGCGCTCCACGTAGCGGACCTGCTCCGCCCTGCGCTCCTCCGAGATGCCGCCGCGGTGCTCGGCGTCGTCGGGCACCACCGTCCCGTAGCCCCCGACCTTGACGCCCTCGCCCGGGCTGAGCAGCCCGTATGCGTGGAAGGCCAGCGGGTGGTCGGCCGCGCTCTCCTCCGCCATGTGGTGCAGGAACGACGGCCAGGCGGTGTCCGGGTCGACGGGCCGGAAGTGCGAGGGCTGGTCCGACTCGACGACCACCGGCGGCAGGCGCACGTCGTCGACCCCGTCGAGCAGCGGCGCCACCCAGGCCCCCGCGGCCACGACCACCACAGGGGCGCGCCAGGCGCCGTCGGCCGTGTGCACAGTGGCGGACGCGGCGCCCGTCCCCACCTCGATGCGCTCGACCCGCGTGTCGAACCGCACCTCGGCCCCGGCCGCCGCCGCCAGCCGCTGGCACGCTGCGACGGTGCGGTCGGCGTAGCAGCGCCCGCCCTCCGGGCTGTAGACGACCGCCTCGTCGAAGCGCATGCCCGGCCAGCGCTCGGCCGCCTGGTCGGGCCGCAGCACCTGGGCGGGGTGGCCCGTCCCCTCGAGGTGCCCGGCGATCTCCTCGATGGCGGCGGCGTGGCCGTGGTCGAGCTGGCCGTCCTGCTCGAGCAGCACCTCGCCGGCCGCGTCCTCGAGCCGGCGCCACAGCGGCAGCGCCCGGACCGCCAGGTGCACGTAGCGGGCGTCCCGGTAGGCGATCCGGAAGATGCGGGTGCTGCCGTGGGACGAGCCGCGGTCGTGCCCCCGTCCGAAGCGCTCGAGGAGGGCGACGCTGCGGCCCTCCGACGCCAGCCGCCACGCCGCCGCGGAGCCCATGGCCCCGGCACCCACCACCACGACGTCGACGTCGATCACGCCGTGGACCCTACGACGACCCCGGGCTCACTCCATGCTGCGACCCCAGTCGCGGAGGAACTCCAGGAAGTTGGTCGGGCTGTCGGGCGCCGGGGCGCCCGGCTGGTACGCCACCGAGTGGATGGTGCCCCGGAACGGGAACGAGCCGTGCCGCTCGTACACGGCCCAGCACACCGGTGACCGCCGGTCGAGGCCGACGTCGATCCCCTCGAACGGCGCCATCGCCATCAGCAGCCGGAAGCCGGTGCCGGACGCGACCTCGGTGCCGTCGACCGCGATCGCCAGGTCCCACACGTCGTCGCCCGGGCAGGTGATGCGCAGCTCGAGCTCGTGACGTCCGGGCCCGACGACCGGCCCACGCACCTCGCGCTCGATGCCGTAGCCGTTGTGCGCGGCCACGAGCTCGCCGGTGTCGTCGACGTAGAGCGAGTACCCGCCGCCCTGATCCCCGTGGGCGAACACGATCCCGGCGTCGCCCTCCTCCAGGGTGACGTCCGCGGTGATCGTGACGTCGCGCCAGAGGATCAGCCGCTGCGAGCGCCAGCGGTCGAGGGTCGGCGTGCCCGCCCGGATGACCACCGGCTCGTCGTAGCGCTCGACCCACGGCGGCCGGAGCAGGAACCGGTAGCCCGTTCCCTCGTCCATGGGGAAGATCTGGTTCTCCCACGCGGCCTCGTCCCACGCCGCGACGAGCTCGGCCAGCCGCTCGGGCTGCTCGGCGCCGAGGTCACGGAGCTGGGTCGGGTCCGCCGCCATGTCGAACAGCTCCCAGTGGTCCTCGGAGAACGGCGTCCGGGCCGGGTGCCGCGTGACCGCCTCCCAGCCGTCGCGCCGGAAGCCGCGGTGGCCCTCGTTCTCGATCACCACGTCGCGGCGCCGACCGGGCGCCGACGGGTCGGTGATCGTCGCGCCGAACACCGGCTCTCCCGCCAGCGGGAGGACCGGGTTGCCCCGCCACTCGTCGGGCCGCTCGATCCCCGCCAGCTCGAGGAAGCTGGGCAGGAGGTCGGTGACGTGCACGAACTGGTCGCGCAGCTCGCCGCCGGTCCGTCCCGCTCCGGCCAGCGCCGCCGGCCACGACACCACGAACGGCACCGAGTGCCCGCCTCGGTGGGCGTTGATCTTGTAGAGCCGGAACGGGGTGTTCGACACCATGGCCCAGCCGCGCGGGTAGTGCGGGAGCGTGGTCGGCCCGCCCATCTCGTCGATGCGGGCGAGGTCCTCCTCGAACGGCTCCTCGGTGCCCTTCCGCCCGAAGTGCAAGGTGCGGAAGTAGGCGGACGTGCCCTGCTCCTCGCCCTCCCGCGACCCGCCGTTGTCGCTCGTGAAGATGAAGAGCGTGTTGTCCCACTCGCCGAGCTCCTCGAGCGCCTCGCGCAGCCGGCCGATGTTCTGGTCGAGGTTGTCGACCAGCCCGGCGTAGACCGCCATGTAGCGGGCGAAGAGGCGCTGGTGGTCCTCGTCGAGGTCGTCCCACGCGGGGACCTCGTCGCCGGGCTCGTGGTTGCGGGGCGCGAGCTCGGTGCCGTCGGGGACGACGCCGAGGCTGACCTGGCGGTCGTAGCGGGCCTGGCGCACGGCGTCCCAGCCCTCCCGGTAGACGTCCGCGTGGCGCTCGATGTCGACCGCCTTCGCCTGGAGCGGCGCGTGGACCGCGGCCTGGGAGAAGTAGAGGAAGAACGGCTTGCTGGGATCGGACGCCTTGGTCTCGCGGATCATCGAGATGGCGCGGTCGGTGAGGTCGTCGGTGACGAAGTAGCCCTCGGGGTACTCGTCGGTGCGCACCGCGTGGTTGTCCTCGATCAGGCGGTGCGGGTGGTGGAAGTTGGTGAACGCGTCGAGGAAGCCGTAGTACCGGTCGAAGCCCTTCTGCAGCGGCCACGACGACCGGTCGCCGGCGTCGTTGACCTCGCTGTCCTTCGTGAGGTGCCACTTGCCGACCATCAGCGTCTGGTAGCCCGCCGAGCGCAGCAGCTCGGGCAGGGTCGGTGCGAACGGCGTGAGCTCCATCGCGTAGCCGGGGAACCCCGGGTCGGAGTGGGCGACGTGGCCGACGCCCGCCCGGTGCGGCTCGAGCCCGGTCATCAGCGAGGCCCGGGTCGGCGAGCACATGGGCGCCGAGTGGTAGTCGGTGTAGCGGAGGCCCTCGGCGGCGATGCGGTCGACGTTGGGCGTCGGGATCTCGGAGCCGTAGCAGCCGAGGTCGGCGTAGCCGAGGTCGTCGCAGAGGACCACGACGATGTTCGGCGCCCCCTCCGCCGCCCGCTCCGGCTGCGGCCACCACGGGTCGGACGTGGCGAACACGCGCCCGACCTCGCCGCCGTGGCCGGCGTACGGGGCGAGCGGGTCGGCGTCGTTCGGGAGGGTGTCGGTCATGTCGGTTCGGTGCTCCTCGTCGGGTCGGTCGGCGCAGTCGGGCCGGTCAGGGCGGTCGGGTCGGTCGGGTCGGTCAGGGGCGCAGGAGGCCGGGGACCGGGACGAGCGGCAGGTCGAGCGCGGTGACGATGCCAACGGGGGCCTGGCGCAGGACCGGGAGCGCGTGGACCAGGCGGCCGGCCGACAGCGCGATGCCGCCGACGTTGTGGTCGCCGAGCGTGGCGGGATCCGCGGTGTCCCTCGCCTCGATGCTGAGCGTGACGTCGGGGTCGCCCTCGATCAGCACCTGATGGCAGCCCATCGACCGCTCCGGGGCGTAGGGCCAGTCCGGTGCGCAGCCGTCGTCGATGCGGGTCACGTGGTCGACGACGATCCGGGGCTCGCCGCCCACCATGCCGAGCAGCCGGAGCCGGAAGGCCCCCAGCGTGCCCGCCGCGAAGTGGCCGATCGGCAGCTCGAGGTCGTGCTCGAGCGGACGGCGCTCGATCTCCTCGACCACGTCGTCGACCTCGACGTCGAGCGCCTCGGCGAGGAGCCGCAGCACACCGCCCCAGACCATCGTCGGCACCGTGGGCCACAGCATCGGCGGCAGCTCGTCCATCGACCCGCCGAAGCCGACCAGCTCCTTCACCGCGTGCGGGGCGTGGTAGGTGGCGTAGTTGAACGTCTCCCGCACCGTCACGCGGTCGACCGAGACGCACGTCCCGATGATGACCGGCGCGATCAGGTCGGTGAGGAAGCCGGGGTCGATGCCCGACACCCAGCAGCGGGAACCGCCCGCCTCGCACGCGGCCTCGATCCGGTCGCGCAGCTCGTCGGGCGTCGTGCCCGGGTGGATGAGCGGGTACACGGACGTCGACGCCACGTCCGCGCCCGCCTCGAGGCAGGCGACGATGTCGTCGACGGCGGCGTCGGGCCGCGTGTCGCCGGTGGCGGCGTAGACCACGGCGTCGATCCGGCCCGACCCGCCGGCGAGCACGCCGGCCCAGTCCCGCGTCGCCACGACGCCGGTCGGGTCGTCGAGGTCGCTGAGCTCGGCCGCGTCGACGCCCTCCTTGCGCGGGTCCGACACGATGACGGCGGCCAGCTCCAGCGCCGGGTCGGCCACCACCGCCCTGATGGCCGGGCGGCCGACGTTGCCCGTCCCCCACACCGCGATCCGCATGCTGCCCCCTGGTCTCGCCCCGGCCCGCTCCGGGCCGGGATCCGGCACGACGTGCCGGAAGCGGCCCCTATGTTGGCGCGTGGTGGACGAGTGGCTCGACGAACTGGCCGGTGCCCTGGGACCGGGCGCGGTGCTGCGCCCCGGGTCCGACGTGCTCGACGGCTACGAGCAGCCGGCTCGCGGCACCGGCGGCCACGCCGCCGCGGTCGTACGGCCGGCGTCCACCGACGACGTCCGCGCGACGGTCCGCTGGGCGGTCGCCCACGACGTCGGGCTGCTCCAGCAGGGCGCCAACACCGGCCTGGTGGGCGCCTCCGTGCCGCCGGCGGAGGGCGCCCGACCGCTGGTCGTGCTCAGCACGGAGCGCCTCGTCGAGCCGGTCGAGGTGTTCGTCGACGACCGCGTGGCGATCGTGCCCGCCGGCGTGCGGCTCTCCGCGCTCAACGAGCTCGTCGCGGCGCACGACCTCGCCCTGCCGATCGACCTGGGCGCGGACCCGAGCCTCGGCGGCATGGTGGCCACCAACACCGGCGGGGCGCGGATGCTGCACGACGGCGACGTGCGCCGCCGGGTGCTGGGCCTCGAGGTCGTGCTCGCCGACGTGGACCCGGCCACCGCGCTCGACCCCGCCGCGGCCGACCGGCCGACGGTGCTCGACGACCTGACCCGCCTCCGCAAGGACAACACCGGGCCTCGCCTGAGCTCGGCGTTCGTCGGCTCGGCCGGCGCGCTCGGCGTGGTGACGCGCGTGGCCGTCGAGCTCTCCCGCCGACCGAGGGAGCAGGCGTGCGCGCTGCTGGCGCCGGTCGACGCCGCCGGGGCGATCGCCGCACTGCGCGTCGTCGAGGGCGCGCTCGGGACGCTGCTGTCGGCGTACGAGGTGATGTCGGCCACGGCGGTGGAGATGGCGGTGTCGACGCTGGGCCGGCGGGCGCCGTGGTCCGAGGCGCACCCCGCCGCCGACGGGCGGGTGCCCGAGGTGACCGTGCTCGTCGAGGCGGCGGGGCCGTCCCACGTCGACGACGCCCTGGCGGCCGCGGTCGCCGATGCCACCGCGAGCGGCACCGTGCTCGACGCGGTGCTCGTCCCCTTCGACGACGCGTGGGGGCTCCGCCACTCGATCTCGGAGGGGCTGGCCCGCACGGGCACCGTGGTCGGCTTCGACGTGTCGGTGCCCCGCTCCGAGCTCGTCGCGTTCCGCACCGACGTCATCGCCCGGGTCGCGGAGGCGCTGCCCCGGGCGGTCGTCGCCGACTTCGGCCACTGGGCCGACGGCGGCACGCACTGCAACCTCGTCTTCCCCGACGCGCCGCCCACGCCCGACGAGCGCGAGGAGGCGCGCCGCATCGTCTTCTCGACCGCCGTGCACGACCACGCCGGGAGCTACAGCGCCGAGCACGGGATCGGCCCGCACAACGCGGACTGGTGGACGGCGGTCACGCCGCCGGGCGACAGGGCGCTCGTGCGCACGCTGCGCGACGCCTGCGACCCGCACCGGGTCCTCGGCCACCCCGCGCTCCCCTTCTGACCGGTTCTCGCGCCGATCCGTCCGCTCAGCGGAGGCGGGCGACGAGGTCGTCGGGGGCGGCCGGTGAGCCGATGAACGAGCCCTGCGCCAGCCCGCATCCCAGGTCTCGCAGCCGATCGTGCTGCTCCTGGGTCGACACGCCCTCGACGATCGACTCCAGCCCGATCGCGTGGATGAGCCCGATCACCGCGGTGACGATCGCCGTGAGGCGCTCGTCGGTGCCGAGCCCGTCGGTGAAGGTGCGGTCGAGCTTCACCGCGTCGACGGGCAGCCGGTGCAGGTAGGTGAGCGACGAGTAGCCGGTGCCGAAGTCGTCGATCGCGATCCGCACCCCGAGGTCGCGCAGCTGCTGCAGGAGGCGCCCCGCCACGTCGACGTCGCCGAGCAGGACGGCCTCGGTGATCTCGATCGTCAGCGAACCCGTGCCGATCCCCGTGTCGGCGAGCACGGCCGCGACCTCGTCGACGAAGCCGTGGTGGAGGAGCTGGCGGGGCGACACGTTCACGGCGAGCCCCACGTCCCGGGCCAACCCGACGGACCGCCAGTCGGCCAGCTGCGTGCACGCGGCCCGCAGCACCCACGCGCCGATCGGGACGATCAGGCCCGTCTCCTCGGCGAGCGGGATGAACTCGTCGGGCCCGACCAGCTCGCCGTCGCGCTCCCACCGCACGAGCGCCTCGACCGCGGCGAGCCGCCCCGTCGCCAGCTCGACCTCGGGCTGGTAGCGCAGCACCAGGTCGGTGCCGTCGCGGGTGGCGCGCAGGGCGGCCTCGGTGCGTTCGCGGCCCGCGGCCCGGGAGTGCAGGTCGTCGTCGAAGACCTGCCACCGCAGGTTCGGCCCCGCCCCCTCGTGGAGGAGTCCGGTCGGGTCGGGGTCCGACGGGCTGACGTAGGCGAGCTCGATCAGCGGTTCGTCGAGCGGCGATCCCGCGCCCGCCAGCGAGCGCTCGACCCGGCGGGCGATGGCGAGCAGGTCGTCGGGGTGGCCGAGCCGCTCGCACAGCACGACGAACCGCGACGGCCCGACGACGGCGAGGGAGTCGCCCGGTCGCACGGCGTCGCGGATCCGCTCGGCCACCTCCGAGGGGCGCGCCGGACCGCCGTCGACGCGGAGCAGTCCGACGACCTGGGCCGAGCCGATCGAGCGCAGGCCGCCGAGCGCGCTGAGCAGGCGGTGCTCGAGCACCGTGGCATCGGCCAGTCCCGCCAGACCGGGGAGGCGGTCGTCGGAGCCGGGAGCGCTCAGCGGGTGAAGCTCCAGGCCTTGGCGAGCATCGGCACCTGCAGCGGGAGCCGCAGCCACGCGACCCACGTCGGGGCCGCCACCTGCGGCTGCCCGCGACTGGCGTCGATCGCCATCTGCACGTTGGCCGGGTACACCGCCGCGATCGTGGCGAGCGACAGCCAACCGCCGGCGCGGCGGGTGCGGGGCACGGCGAGCAGCACGCCCGACGCCACCTCCGCCACGCCGCTCCACGCCACCGCCTGCTTCCGCCACGGGAACCAGCGGGGCACGATCCGCTCGAACGGTCGGGGCAGCACGAAGTGCGCCACGCCCATCCCGGTCATCATCGCCGCGAAGCGGAGCCGTGAGCGGTCCGCCGCGGGATCCGCGTCGGGGTCCCTCAGACGGTCGAGCAGGCCAGGTGTCGTCGTCGCCACCCGCCCACTCTGTCAGGCCTCGGAGCCCCTCGCGGTCCTCGCCGGAGCGGGGCTCGTCGCCTCGGTGGGCCCGGACAGCAGTCGACCGACGAGCGGCACGTCGACGAAGCCCTCGAGGAACGCGTAGCGGAGTCCCACCTTGGGGAGGTCGCCAGGGTCCGCGTAGACGAGCGACCGCGGCTGCCACTCGGGCTGGAACTTCTCGTTGAACTCCCGCAGGGACCGGATCTGGTAGTAGGGGTTGAGCACGTCGACGACCCGCCGCAGGAACCGGTCGACGCGGGTGTGCTGCACCTCGTCGTCGAGCAGTCGGGAGAACGCCGCGAAGTTGAGCGACAGCCGTCGCACCCCGCGGTCGTCGAGCTCCTCGACCGTGCGCGCCACCAGGTACTCGACGATGCCGTTCGCCGCCTCGGGCACCCTGCGCATGAGGTCGAGCGTGTAGCCCCGCCCGTAGTCGCCGTCGGCCCGGCCGACCGGGATCAGCCGGAGGAACGCCACCGGCACCTCGGGCCCGTCGCCCGCGTCGGGGCGGGCCCAGGCCACGGCCAGCAGCCGGTCGGGATCGGTCGCGCCCACGTCCTGGCTCATCGCCATCGTGTAGCCCCGCTCGTCCTCCCCGGCCCGCCACCGCACGCTGATCTCGTTCAGCTGCGCCGCCAGCTCCGGTCCGGCCGCCGCCTCCGACACGAGCTCGAACCGGTGCGAGCCCTCGACCCGGCGCACCGACTGGCGGACCGGCCCCATGCCCGGTCCGTCGAGGTCGAACCGGCGGCAGTCGAGCACCGCCTCGTCGCCCAGGTAGAAGTCGCGGAAGCCGCGCTCCGCGTAGAAGGGCACGTCGATCTCCCGGGCCGCGAGGAACGCCGGCTGCCAGCCGTGGTGGCGGCAGTGCTCGATGAACTCGTCGACCACGAGCGGCACCGAGGCGGGATCGCCGATCGGGTCGCCCGAGCCGAGGGCGAAGCCGCCGAGGTAGCCGTAGGCGATCATCGCCCGGCCGTCGGACGAGAAGAACCAGCTCCGGTCGCCGCGCAGGGCGAAGGGCGCGAGGGTGTCCCACCCCCACTCGTCGACGAGCGCCTCGGCGCGGGCCCGCCCGTCGACGGTCCCACCCGCGGCGGCGACCGCCGGCCGCAGCAGGAGCCAGAGCAGAAGGAGCAGCCCGAGCACGCCGAGCACCACGAGCGACGCCGGGAACCACGTCGCGAACGACCCCTGGTAGGTGTACGGACCCGACGCGCCGAACAGCCCGAGCGTGATCGCCTCCGCCGAACGCACCCAGCCGAACGGCGGTTCGAGGCGGTTGCGCTGGCTCCACAGCGCCAGGAAGCCGTAGGTGTAGACGAACAACAGGTAGCGCGGCGCGGCGAGCACGACCTGCGTGATGGACGGCGGGTCGCGCAGGCCCGTGAAGTCCCGGCGGGTCAGCCCGAGCACCACGAGCATGCTGGCCGACGTCACGAGCGCGACCAGCTCGCCGCCCCGGACCACGCTGAGCAGGGCCGAGAGCGCGAAGAGCCCGACGGCCAGCTTCCACGCCCGCCGCTTGCCACGGAGCAGCTGGCCGGCGAGCAGCACCATGCACAGGCCGAGGCCGACGGCGAGCACCCGGTCGTCGACGGCCTGCGGCAGCGGCGACACCAGCTCGTCGATCGGGACGACGCGGACCGCGAGCGCGGGGAGGGCGCTCAGCATGGTGAGCACGCCGACGACGGTCGTCAGCGTGGCGACCACCCGGACGAGGCCCGACAGCCGGACGACCGACACCGGTGCGCCCGGGCGGACGGTGGTCGGCAGCGGCGTCGTCGGCAGCACCGGTGCACCGGCGGTTGCCGAGGTGCGCCCACGCTCGGGCCGCTGCGTCGGGAACAGGATGACGTCGCGGATCGACGACGCACCGGCCAGCAGCATCACGAGCCGGTCGATCCCGATCCCGAGCCCGCCGGTCGGCGGCATGCCCCGCTCCAGCGCACGCAGGAAGTCCTCGTCGACGTCGGGCACGGTGCCGCGCTCGTCGGGCCCGCACACCGCGGCGGCCGCGGCCTGCATGCGGGACCGCTGGTCGGCCGGGTCGTTGAGCTCGCTGTAGGCGTTGGCCAGCTCCCGCCCGCCCACGAAGACCTCGAACCGCTCCGCCACCCCCGGGTCGCTGCGGTGGCGCCGGGCCAGCGGCGACGTCTCGACCGGGTGGTCGAACACGATCGTCGGCTCGAGCAGCGTCCGCTCGACCCGATCCTCGAACGCCGCGACCAGGCAGCGGCCGGGGCCCCACCCGTCCTCCCACGCGACGTCGAGCGAGTCGAGCGCCTCGCGAGCGGCGTCGAGGTCGCCGGCCGGGTCGATCCGGCGCCCCGTCACCTCCTCGACCACGTCGAGCATCCGCACCCGCCGCCACGGGGCGCCGAGGTCGACCGGGCGCCCGTCGAGCTCCACCACCGTCGAGCCCGACGCCCGCGCCGCCGCCACGACGAGGCGCTCGACCAGCCCCATCATGTCCACGTAGTCCGCGGGTGCCTGGTACGCCTCGAGGATCGTGAACTCGGGGTTGTGGGTGCTGTCGATGCCCTCGTTGCGGAAGACCCGTCCGATCTCGAACACGCGGTCGAAGCCGCCGACGACGAGCCGCTTGAGGTGCAGCTCGGGCGCGATCCGCAGGTAGAGGTCGATGCCCAGCGCGTGGTGGTGGGTGGTGAAGGGCCGGGCGACGGCACCGCCGGCCGAGGTCGCGAACACCGGTGTCTCGACCTCGGTGAAGCCGAGGTCGTGGAGCTCGGTGCGCAGCGCGTGCACCACCGCGGACCGCAGCTCGAACGTGCGGCGGCTGGCCGGGTTCGAGAAGAGGTCGAGCTCGCGCTCGCGCGCCCGGCGTCCGGGCTCCCTCGGGCCGTGGCGCTTGTCGGGCGGCGGCAGCAGCGTCGGCGCCAGCACGACGAGCTCGTCGGCGAACACCGACAGCTCGCCGGTGCGGGTGGTGCCGACCACGCCGCTGACGCCGACGACGTCGCCGCGCTCCGGCACCGACCCGGTCCGGGTCTCGACCACCGCCTGGATCCGGTCGCCGCCCTGCTGCACGACGACGAACGCGATCCCGCCGTGGTCGCGCACCAGCACCGCCCGGCCGACGAGCGAGACCTCCTCGTCGGTGCGCTCGTCGGGGCCGAGCGCGCCGTGGCGCCGCCGCAGCTCGGGGACGGTCGCCGAGGCGGGTGCCGTGGGCGGGTAGGCCACCGGCTCGGTGGGGGGACCGGGGCGCGGCCCGCCGTGGCGGGTCCGGGCCGTCACGTCGCGACCTCCCGCGCCGAGATGGCCTCGACGGCGAGGCGGTGGCGCTCGCGGATGTCGGCCGCGTCCTGGCCGACCGGGCCGGTCGCGAGCGCGCTCTCGAGCACCAGGTCGGCCGTCGCCCGCAGCGCCGCCAGGTGCTCGGGACGCACGTCCACCGACGTCGTCCGCACCACGTCGAGCAGCCGGATCGTGATCGCGGGGTTGTCGGCACCCGCCTGTCGGATCAGGTCGAATGCCGCCCGGACGGTGCGCTCGAAGCGCAGCGGCGGGAGGTACAGCCGGACCCGGCCCCCGGCGCCCTCGAGCCCGCCGGTGCCCACCGGCTCCTGGCCCATGCGGGTCAGCGCCGCGCCCAGCCAGTCGACGCACATCATCCCGGTGAACGTGTCGTTCACGGCCGGCGACAGCGCGCGGATCGCGATCTCGACCACCTGGTAGATCGCGAACTCCGCGTCCTGGCGGCGGGTGCGGGCGGCGCCGATCTCGACCGACCGCTCGAGGTCGTGGGCGATGCGCCCGGCGGCCTCGGCCGGCAGCACCCGAGCCAGCGGTTGGCCCTCGACGACGAACTGGCCGACCCGGTGCTCCATCACGACGACGGCGTCGTGGGCGTCGGTGACGTCGAGGAGGCGGAGGTGGTCGATGACCTGCACGAACCCCGAGTCGTGGGCGGCGACCAGCGCGCCGGACCGTTCGGCCTCCCGGCGCAGCGCGTCGACCCCGGCGGCGTCGGCGCTGAGCGCGACGTCGTCGAGCATGGCCTGGCGCTCGTCGAGCGACCGGTCGAGCGCCCGCACCACCGAGGCCACCACGTTCGGCGCCTGGATCGTCACCGCCACCCGGTGGATGTAGACGACCAGCGCCACGAAGCAGGACATGCCGAGCAGCACCGAGGCGGCGTACGACACCGCCGGCACGCCGTCGGGGCCGATGCCGGTGCGGACCGAGCCGAGGGTGAGCCCGCACAGGATCACCGCCGACAGGAACAGTCCCAGCGTCACCTGGGTGACCGGGTCCTGCATGAAGCGCCGGATCAGCCGTGGGCCGAGCTGCGACGAGGCGAGCGAGAACGTGAGGACCGTCGTGGAGAACACGAGCGCCAGCGCCGCCGACAGCGCCCCGAGGAAGGCGCTGAGCACGACGTCGGCGTCGGCGGCGGTGCGGGCGACCAGCCACTCCGGCACCCACAGCTGCCGGTCCTCCGACGGTGTGCCGACGACCGCGTCGAGCCGGCGGGTGACCACGAAGAGGCCGACGACGAGCGCGGCCATCAGCAGCGGGATGACCCAGAGGTTCGGGCCGACGCGGTAGGTCAGCTCCCACCACCACTCGGAGGCGCGGGAGCGGCGCCGGCTCCTGACGGACGACATCGGTCACAGTCTGTCGGACGCCCGCCTCCGGGCGGTCGACGGCCCGCCGGGGCCCGGCGGGTGGGATGCGGGCCCCCGGGGGCGTCGGAGCCGCTCGGGGCCCGGGCGCTACGGTGGCCGCCCATGTCGGCGCCCCGCAACCCGCTCCCGTCGGCGCGCGCGACCGGGCCCGCACCGGCTCGCCGCACCGTCGACCGCGATCGCCGCCGACGGGCCCGCACCGCGGCGATCGCGCTCGCCGCGACCGGCGGGCTGCTCGTCGCGGCCTGCGCGGGGACGTCGGGCCAGCAGGTCGACGTGCGAGCCGCGGACGAGGGCGCTGACGCCAGCACGACCTCGACGACCGAGGCCCCGGACTGCGCGCAGATGCTGCCGGTCGAGGCCCGCGCCGCGCAGCTGGTGCTGGCGATGGTCACCACCCCCGAGCTGGCCGCGCCGGCGATCGCCGACGGCACGATCGGCGGCTTCGGCCTGAAGGGCAACCAGACGAAGGACGTCGGCGACAAGATCGCCGCCGCGGTCGACGGCGCACCCCTGCCGCCGCTCGTCGGCGCCGACGAGGAGGGCGGGACCGTGCAGCGCCTCCGCCTGGCGCTCGGCGAGGTCCCGTCGGCGGCCACGGTCGCCAAGGGCACCCCCGAGGAGGCGGGCCAGCAGGCGGCGGAGCACGCCGCCGGCATGCGCCAGCTCGGCTTCAACGTGAACTTCGCACCGGTGGCCGACGTCGGGTCGGGCTCCGGGCTCGGCACCCGCTCCTACGGCTCGGATCCCCAGACCGTGTCGAGCTTCGTCGACGCGGTGTGGCCTGCCATGCAGGGCGCCGGGGTGATGCCCGTCGTGAAGCACTGGCCCGGGATCGGCGGCGGCGGATCCGATCCGCACCAGCGGCTGACCTCGCTCGCCGGCATCGACGAGCTGCGGGCCGAGGACCTCGTCCCGTTCCAGAGCGCGATCAAGGCCGGCGTGCCCGCGATCATGGTCACCCACGCCGAGGTGCCCGGCCTGACCCAGGACGGCGAGCCGGCGAGCCTCTCGGCCGCCGCCATCACCGGCGAGCTGCGCGGCACCGAGGGCTTCCAGGGCCTCGTGATCACCGACTCGCTCGGCATGGGCGCCATCGCCGCCACCGACACGCAGGCCGAGGCCGCGGAGAAGGCGATCCTGGCCGGCGCCGACATCGCCATGGTGTCGGGCGCCGACGTGGTCCCCGAGGTCCACGCCCGTCTGGTCGACGCCATCTCGTCGGGCCGGATCCCGCCGGACCAGGTCCTGGCCTCGGTGCGCCGGGTCCTGGCCGCCAAGGGCGTCGACGGCCAGTGCATGGACGCGGTGGCCCGCTACTCGGCGCTCGCCCGCGAGGGCACCACGACGACCGCGGCGACCGGCGGCGGCACCTCCAGCGCGGTCACCACGACCACGACCAAGGGCTCGGGCACCGGCTCCGGCTCGGGCACGGGCGGCACGTCCACCACGACGAAGGGCTCGGGGTCCGGCTCGGGCGGGTCCGGGACGACCACCACGGGCGGGGGCTCCGGCACCGGCACCGGCACCGGCACCGGAGGCTCGGGAACGGGTGGGTCCGGCACCGGGCGGACCACCACGACGATCGACTCGGGCATCAACGACTGACGGCGGCGCGCGGCGACGCGCCGCCGCCCTCGAGCGCCGCCTCGTCGATCGCCCGGTTGACGGACCGGACGTCGCCGGCCCGGCACCAGATGCCGTGGACCCGGTCGCCGCCCCGCACGCCCCGCTCCCAGCGCTCGACGGGGAGGCCCTGGTCGGCCAGCCGGTCGACGATGGCGACGACGTCGTCGAGCGGGAGGTCGACCACCAGCGCGACGCGGTGGCGCCGCCAGCGGACCGTGTCCCAGCGCCACAGGGCGGCGTGCACGGCGAACCAGCCCGTCGCCGCCGCCGGCACGGCCGGGATGCGGACCCTGCCGGCCGTCGCCGACCGCATGCCCTCGCGGACGCCGAGGCCCAGGCCGAGCCCGAGCGCCACCTCGACGCCCCAGGTCCGCCGGTCGGGGGTGATGGTCCGCAGACCGCCCCAGCGGAGCGCGGCCAGGAACCGGGCCACCCCGGGGGCGCGGCGGTCGACCAGCGCCGCGATGTCACCGAACGCGTCGTGCACCTCCACCCGGCCATTCTGGCGAGCCGCGGGCGGATCCGTCGCCGGTCCGGGCGTCGGGTCTGGTGGGACGGCTCCCGGGGCAGGTGACCGGTGCTGCCGGGTGACTTCACGCGCTCCGGGGTGGATACTTGTGGTGACCGATGTCATCCGGGGGTCGAACAGGGGGTCAGATCGTGCGAGTGTCATCGATCCTGTCCAGCAAGGGGTCGACGGTGGCCACCACCGCGCCGTCGGCCTCGCTCGCGGAGGCGGTGAACGAGCTGCGGCTGCGGGGGGTCGGCGCCCTCGTCGTCTCGACCGACGGTCGCGGCATCGAGGGCATCCTCTCCGAGCGCGACATCGTCCGCCGGCTCGCCGAGCGGGGCGAGTCGATCCTGCACGAGCCCGTGTCCGCGGCCATGACGACCGAGGTCGTGACGTGCCAGCCCGACGACGACCTCGAGCGGCTGGCGCGGCGCATGACCGAGACGCGCTGCCGTCACCTGCCCGTGATCGTCGACCAGCAGCTGGTCGGCATCATCAGCATCGGCGACGTGGTCAAGGCCCGGCTCGAGCAGCTCGAGGAGGAGACGCGGCAGATGCAGGAGTACATCACCACCGGCCGCTGACCCCCCTCTCCCGGATATAGGGGTGCACAGCGACAACCCTTGTCGCGATCCCGACCGGAGAATCCGCCTCGGCTCGCCGGCCGGACTCAGCCGGCCCGGTCCGCCGCGACCTCGTCGAGCGACTCGTACTCCTCGGACGTGTCCACCCAGTCCTCGAACTGGATCACGCCGATGTCGGTGAAGCGGTCGCGGAGCCACCCGTCGGCGGCGTCGAGCAGCCCGAGCTTCTTGCAGTTCGGGACGATCTTCGAGAAGAGCATCGTCTGGAAGACCTGCGCCTGCTCGTGGTTGCGCGACTCCAGGAACTCGGCGACCGCGCCGGCGTCGGCGCCCATGCGCTCCCACACCTCGAGGTGCTGGAACCGCTTCTGCAGCCGGATGGCGGCGTCGAACGCGAACTCCTGGCGCTCGCGCAGCTCGGCCGCCGTGAGCCCCCGGTAGTACTCCTGCAGCGACAGCACGCCGAAGGCGACGTGACGGGCCTCGTCGCTCATGACGTAGCGGAGCATCGTCGACAGCAGCGGCTCGGTCGTCATCTGGCGCATGAAGCCGAAGGCGGCGAGCGCCAGGCCCTCCACCATGATCTGCATGCCGAGGTACGTCACGTCCCAGCGGGGGTCGGCGAGGATGTCGTCGAGCAGCAGGCCGAGGTTGCGGTTGATCGCGTACTGGCTGCCGAGCTTCTCGTCGAGGTAGCGGGCGAAGACCTCGACGTGGCGGGCCTCGTCCATCACCTGCGTCGACGCGTAGTACTTCGCGTCGATCCACGGCACGGTCTCGACGATGCGGGCGGTGCAGAGCAGGGCGCCCTGCTCGCCGTGCATGAACTGGCTGAGCACCGAGTTCTGCAGCTGGATGCCGAGCTCGAGCCACTCGGCCTCGCCGAAGCTGCGGACGGGCGAGTCGGGGTCCTGCGCCAGGTGGGCGAACCGCCCCGACCCGGAGCCGCCGCCGAGGTCGGCCGACACCCGCTCCGGGTCCACGTCGATCGACCAGTCGAGGTCGGTCGACGCGTTCCACTGCGAGCCCTTGGCCTTCTCGTACAGGCGCGACAGCCCGGGTCGGCTGCGCTCGTAGTCCCACGTGAACGTGCTCGGCACCTCTGCCAGCACGGTGTGGATGGTGGTGTCGACCTCGTTGCGGTCGAGCTGCTCGAACGTCGTCACGGTGCCCCCCGGCGTCGGTCGTCCTCGCACGACGCTACCCCGGCCGCCGGCGCCGACGACCGCCGGCGCCGACGACCGTCGGCGACGCGGTCCGACGTCAGTCGCGGTGCCGGTTGACCGCCGACACCACGGCCTTCAACGACGCGGTGAGGATCGACTCGTCCAGCCCGACGCCCCAGCGCACCGCCCCGTCGGGGGCCTTGGCCTCGACGTAGGCCGCCGCGGTGGCGTCGGACCCGGCCGACACGGCGTGCTCCGAGTAGTCCACGACCTCGAGGTCGATGCCGAGGTCGTCGCGCAGCGCGTGCATGAACGCCGAGATCGGACCGCCGCCCTCGCCGACCACGGTGCGGGGCTCGTCGTCGACGACCAGCTGGGCCGTCACCCGGGAGCGCTCGGAGTTGGTCGTCGCCTCGGCGGTCCGGAACACGATGCCCCGGGTGCCCGCCGCGTCGGTCCCGTCGTCGGCCAGGTAGGCGGCCTGGAACGCCTCCCACATCTGGGCGGGCGAGATCTCGGTGCCGGTGTCCTCGGCGACGTGCTGGATCGCCTTCGAGAACTCGATCTGCAGCCGCCGGGGCAGCTCCAGCCCGTACTCGGCCTTCATCACGTAGGCGACGCCGCCCTTGCCGGACTGGCTGTTGACCCGGATGACGGCGTCGTAGGTCCGACCCAGGTGCGCCGGGTCGATCGGCAGGTACGGCACCTCCCACGCCTCGTAGTCGGCGTCGCCGCCGGCCGGGCCGACGCCCAGCGCCTCGGTCCCCTTCTTGATCGCGTCCTGGTGCGAGCCCGAGAACGCCGTGTAGACGAGGTCGCCGACGTACGGGTGCCGCTCGTGGACCGGCAGCCGGTTGCAGTACTCCGCCGTGCGGCGCAGGGCGTCGATGTCGGAGAAGTCGAGCTCGGGGTCGACGCCCTGGGTGAACAGGTTCAGCCCGATCGTGACCAGGTCGACGTTGCCGGTTCGCTCGCCGTTGCCGAACAGCGTGCCCTCGACGCGGTCGGCGCCGGCCAGCAGGCCCATCTCGGCCGCCGCCACCGCGGTGCCACGGTCGTTGTGCGGGTGCAGCGACAGGATCGCCTGCTGGCGGTTCGGCATGTTGCGGTGCACGTACTCGACGACGTCCGCGTAGATGTTCGGCATGTACATCTCGACGGTGGCCGGGACGTTGATGATGACCTTCTCGTCGGCGGCCAGGTCGAGCGCGTCCATGACGGCCGCCGAGATCTCGATCGCGTAGTCGGGCTCGGTGCCGGTGAAGGACTCGGGCGAGTACTCGTAGCGGATCTCGGTCCCGGGCAGCGTGTCCTGGTACTTGCGCACGAGGCGGGCGGCGTCGGTCGCGATCTGCGTGATGCCCTCACGGTCCTTGCCGAACACGACCTCGCGCTGGAGCACCGACGTCGAGTTGTAGAAGTGCACGATCGCCCGGGGCGCGCCTTCGAGCGCCTGGTAGGTCCGCTCGATCAGGTCGGGCCGGCACTGCACCAGCACCTGGATGGTGACGTCGTCGGGGATGCGGTCGGTCTCGATGATCTCGCGCAGGAAGTCGAAGTCGGGCTGCGACGCCGAGGGGAAGCCGACCTCGATCTCCTTGAACCCCATCTCCACCAGGGTGGTGAACATCTTCATCTTGCGGATCGGGTCCATCGGGTCGATCAGGGCCTGGTTGCCGTCGCGCAGGTCGACCGAGCACCACGTCGGGGCGCGGTCCAGGACGGCGTTGGGCCACGAGCGGTCGAGGAGGCCGCCGTTGGCCGATCCGCCCTGCTCCGGGGAGAGGGGCAGGAACGGCCGGTACTTCTCGAAGGGCATCTTCGTGGACGAGGTACCTGACATGGCGGTGGTCCTGTTCTGGTGTGGTCGGTCGGTGTGTCGGTCGGGGGCCCGGCTGCTGATGTGAGCGGGGTCGCCGGCGATCGGGGGCGAAAAACAAGAGAACCCCCTGCGAGAGCGCAGGAGGTTCGGCGAGCCGCGGTATGGGGCGGGCTCGCCTACATGAGCAGGAGGAGGCTGGTCGCGGCGGACATCGCTGTCCACCATACGCCCGGATGCCGCCACAGGCAACGCACCGTCGCCCCGACCGCTGGCCTGCTCTGCCTGCCCGCTCTGTTCCACCTCTTCGACGTCGGAGCGTCGATCCGGTGGAACAGAGCGGGCGGCGCGGGCGTCAGGTCGGCGGTGGTCCGGCGATCGCGTCGAGCACCGCCACCGTCGGGGCGATGTAGTAGGCGCCCGACACGGGCCGCGAGACGTCGGTCAGGCGGTCCCGGAGCCCGTCGGCGGCCCCGAACATCCGCTCGAGCATGTCCTGGAAGGTCGACAGGTCGCGGTTGAACGCGAGGAACTGCAGCCCGAGCTCGTCGGTCGTCCCGTACGGGAACGAGCGGCGGTAGATCTCACGCTCGTCGCCGTCGGCATCCGTGGTCACGACCCGCTCGACGTGGGAGCGCTCGGGCACCGGGTCGAGCTCCTGCGAGCCGTCCTTCGTCCGGCCGAACACGAGCTCCTGCTCGTCGACCTGCAGCAGCTCGAACGCCCGCAGGTCGTGGACCCAGCGCTGCGCCAGCACGAACGACCCGCCGGCCGACGGCCCCTCGGGGATCGTCGCGACCTCGAGCCGGTCGGGTCCCTTCGGGTTCTCGGTCCCGTCCTCGAAGCCGGTGAGGTCCTGGTGGTCGAAGTACTGGAACCCGTGCGTCTCGGCGCGGAGGTCGGCCAGCCCGTCGAGCTCGGCGCGGCTGAGCCACGCCCCGGACAGGCACCGGTCCGCCGTCGCCGAGCTGAACCAGAGGAGCAGGTCGTCCTGGGTGCTCGGGGCGACGTGGCCGTCGGTGCCGTGGATCTCGGTGAAGGGCCGCATGCCGGCCGGCATCTCGTCGGGTGCGAGCGTGCCGAGCAGCGAGGCGCCGATGGCGACCACGACGTGGTCCGGACCCCGGTCGGAGCCGGCGAGGCCCCGGATGGCGCCGATGGCGGCCCGCAGCCGGGCCACGTCGACGCCGAGGGTCACCTCGTACTGCTGCACGCAGTGGCAGGTCGTGGCCTCGTCGAGGATCCCGGGCTGGACGTGCGCCCCGGCGGCGGTGACGGTCGTCTCGGCGGGCCCGGTGGTCGGCAGGGCGGTCATCTGCGGCACACTACGGCTCGTGCCGGAAGCCGTCGGACAGCGCGCCGCGCCCCTGTCGCTGGGGCCGATCACGGTCGACCCCCCGGTCGTCCTCGCGCCCATGGCCGGGGTGACCGACGCGCCGTTCCGGGTGCTGTGCGCCGAGTTCGGCGGCGGGCTCTACGTGAACCAGATGGTGACCGCCCGGGCCCTGGTCGAGCGCCACCCGACCACGTGGGCGCTCACCCGGTTCCACCCGTCGGAGCCGGTCCGGTCGCTGCAGCTCTACGGCACCGACCCCGGCTACCTCGCCGAGGCGGTCCGCGAGCTCGTCGGCGAGGGCCTGGTCGACCACCTGGACCTGAACTTCGGCTGCCCCGCCGCCAAGGTCACCCGCAACGGCGGCGGTGCCGCGCTGGCCTACAAGCGCCGCTTGCTGCGCCGCGTCGTGGCCGCAGTCGTGGGCGCGGCGGACGCCGAGTCGGGCGGTCGGGTGCCGGTCACGGTGAAGTTCCGGATGGGCATCGACGACGACCACCTCACGTTCCTCGACACCGCCCGGACCTCGATCGACGAGGGGGCGGCGTGGGTCGCCCTGCACGCCCGCACCGCGCTGCAGCACTACGCGCCGTCGGCGCGCTGGGAGGCGATCGCCGAGCTGGCCGCCGCGGTCGACGAGGTGCCGGTGCTGGGCAACGGCGACGTGTTCACCGCCGACGACGCGCTGCGGATGCTCGAGCGGACCGGCTGCGACGGCGTGGTCGTCGGGCGCGGGTGCCTGGGCCGGCCGTGGCTGTTCGGGCAGCTCGACGACGCGCTCGCCGGCCGGCCGGTGCGACCCGAGCCCACGCTCGGCGAGGTGGTCGCGACGATCCGCCGGCACGTCGCCCTCATCGTGGAGTGGGCCGAGACGACCGGGGACGGGCTGCACACGGACGGTCCGCTGCTGGGCCAGGTCCGGCTCGCGCCGTTCCGCAAGCACCTCGCCTGGTACCTCAAGGGCTACCCGGTCGGCGGCGACGTCCGGCAGCGGGCCGGCCACGTCGGGTCGCTCGCCGACCTCGACGCGCTGCTCGAGCCGCTCGAGGCGATGGCCGACGTGATGCCGGTGGCCGATCCCGCGTCGATCGCCCGCAGCCACCACCACGCGCTGAAGCGGGTCGCGCTCCCCGACGGCTGGCTGGACGACCCCGACGAGGACGTCCTCCTCCCCGCCGCCGCCGAGGCGCTGGTCTCGGGCGGATGACGTCGCCGGCCTCCCCGCCGCTGGTGCTCGCCTCCGCCTCGCCACGGCGTGCCGAGCTGCTCGAGCGCGTCGGCTACCGCTTCACGGTCCGGGCTGCCGACGTCGACGAGTCGGTCCTGGCCGACGAGCCGGCGGCGGCCTACGCGGCCCGGGTGGCCGGCGCCAAGGCCGATGCGATCTGGGAGCCGGGCCTCGCCGTGGTCGCCGCCGACACCTGCGTCGTCGTGGACGACCTCATCCTCGGCAAGCCGGTGGACGCCGTCGACGCGCTGCGCATGCTCCGGTCCCTCGTCGGCCGGTCGCACACGGTGCTCACGGCCGTGCGGGTCGTCGGGCCGGACGGTGACGTCGCCGACCTCGTCGCCACCGCCCTGGTGACGTTCGGGCCCGCCGCTCCCGAGCGGCTGGCCGGCTACGTCGCCGGGGGCGAGCCGATGGACAAGGCCGGCGCCTACGCGCTGCAGGGCCAGGGCGCGGCGCTCGTCGAGTCGGTCGACGGCGACCCCACGACGGTGATCGGCCTGCCGCTGCGGGCCACCGTCGAGGCGCTCACCCGCGTCGGCCTCGCGCCGCCCGCGTTCGGGGCCTGACCCCCGTCGCCCGATTTCTCTGGTCGGGATCGCGACAAAGGTTGTCGCTGTGCACCCCTATATCCGGGTGGCGGTGATGCGGGGGGTGTCGAGGTCGATGCCGAGGCCCGGGCGCTCGGTCAACGTGATCCGCTCGCCGTCGTAGCAGCGAGCCAGGTCGCCGACGTCGTCGGCGATCATGAGCGGGCCGCCCATCTCGACGGTGCCGACGTTGCGCAGCGCCATCGCCAGGTGCAGGCCCGCGGCCGACGCCACCGAGCTCTCGACCATCGTGCCGACCTGGGTGGCGATCCCCGCCCGGGCCGCGATCGCGTCGGCCCGGATCGCATGCACCAGCCCGCCGGTCTTCATCAGCTTCAGGTTCACGAGGTCGGCGGCCCGGAGGTCGACGACGCGGGCGACGTCGCGCTCGTCGCACACGGCCTCGTCGGCCATGATCGCCACGTCGGGCACGCGGCGGCGCACCTCGGCGAGTCCCTCGAGGTCGTGCCGGTCGACCGGCTGCTCGACGTACATCGGCCGGCTCGCCGCCATCGCCGTCATGGCCGCGACCGCCACGTCGGGCACGCGCCAGCCCTGGTTCGCGTCGACCTTGATCCCGACATCGGGCCCGACCGCGGCCCGGACCGCGGCGACGCGGGCGACGTCGAGCTCCCACTCGTCGGGCTCGCCGACCTTCAGCTTCACCGTCGAGAACCCGGCGGCGACGTGCCGCAGCGCCACCTCGGCCATCTCGCCGGGGGCGAGCATGCTCACGACCCGCGAGATCTGCAGGTGGTCCTTGCCCGACGGTCGGCCGACGGATCGCTCGAGCAGCCGCCACAGCGGGAGGTCCAGCCGCCGGGCCAGCGCGTCGTGCACCGCGATGTCGACCGCCGCCCGCGCCGCCGGCGCGGCGGGTGCCAGCCGATCGAGGTGGTCGATGATCGTGGCCGGTCGCTCGACGTCCTCGCCGACCACGGCGGGGGCCAGCACCTCGCGGAGCGCCCGGAGGGAGTCGGCGTACGTCTCGCCCGTGACGTGCTCGTCGGGGGTCGCCTCGCCCCACCCCACGAGCCCGTCCTCGGTGGTCAGCCGCACGAGGACCGTCTCGGAGTGCTCGACCGTGGCGTAGGCCACCGCGAACGGCTCCCGCAGGCGGAGCCGCAAGGGGAAGACCTCGAGCGAGCGCACCTCGCTCCCCCGGCTCACGACGGTCCCCCGCCCACGGACGCCGGGTCGGGGGCGCCGAGCACCAGCGCCGGCCGACCGGTGCGGCCCGCCGAGGCGAAGCCCATGACCACCGCCCCCGCCTCCAGCGCCCGCTGCAGCTCGCCCCGCACGCGCTCGCGCTGGAGCCGGACCGCGGACGGGTCGGCGGCCAGCAGCGCGTCGACGTCGGGAGGGATCTCCACGAAGCCGGTCATCGGGGTGACGTCGCCCACCACCACCCGGCGGTCGTCGAGGCCTCGCAGCTCGTCGACGGTCTGCACGGGCGGTGGCGAGGCGATGCGGTCCTGCACCGCCGGGTCGCCGATCGCCCACCGCACCGTCAACCGGTCGCTGGGCAGCCCGCCGTAGAGGCCCTTGGCGTAGTCGGACCCGTAGCGGTCGACCTCGTAGCCGACGCCCAGCGCGCCGAGCACGCCGTGGTTGAGCCGGGCGTTGCCGGCCCGCAGGGGGTCGACGGTCCAGACGACCTCCTCGAACCCGGCATCGAGCGCAACCACCGCCTGGGCTCGCTTCAGGGCCGCGCCGAGCCCCGACGAGCGGAAGCGCGGCAGCACGCCCATCCAGTCCGAGACGATCCGCGGCACGCCGGGCTCCTCGCCCTGCGCAGGCCGCCAACCGCCGAACCCGATGAGCGCGCCGGCCAGCTCGGGAGCGGCACCCGGCCGGTCGGGCGGGGCGGCGTGCACGGCGATGACGTGCCCACCGGAGTCGGGGACGACCACGAGCGAGGCGCGCCCGTAGACGTCGAGGTCGGTCGCCCCCATCACCTCGCGCTGCAACGCCTCGAGCGGGGCCATCTCGTCGACCGAGTGCAGGCAGCGCAGCTCCACGACGCCGCCCCGGGTCTCGGCCCGGAGGCGGTCGGGCCCGAGCCGCCGCAGCCCCAGCCGCTCGGCCAGCGCGGCGCCGGCGCCGGCCGGGGCTCGGGTCACAGCTCGGGCAGCGGCGCCCACGGCCGGGCCTGCTCGAGCTGCGACGCCAGCCGGACGAGCACGTCCTCGCGCCACGGCGCCGCCGCGATCTGGACCCCGACCGGCAGGCCGGAGGCCGACACGTGGGCGGGCAGCGAGATCGCCGGCTGGCCGCTGGCGTTGAACAGCGCCGTGTAGCACGCCATCGGCACGCCGTTCATGACCGGCGCCTCTGGCACCTCCTCGACCCCGGCCATGATCGTGCCGGCCTCGGGCGGCAGCACCGACATGGTCGGGCCGACGAGCACGTCGAAGTCGCCCTCGGGCCCGAACTGCGCGGTGAAGGCCCGGGAGGCGCGCTGCAGGGCGTCCTCGGCCCCGAGCAGGCCGAACGCGTCGGTCAGCCGCGACGCCGCGAACGCCGCGGCGTTCTGCGGTTCGAGCTTCGACTCGTCGGTGAGCGGGACCAGCACCGACAGGGTGTTCCAGATCGTCACGAAGTGCTCGAGGAACCGGCCGGCGTCGGGCCACACGGGCGGCGCCTCCTTCACCTCGTGGCCGAGGTCGGAAAGCGTGTCGGCGACCGACCGGGCGGCCTCGGCGCACTCGGGGTCGACCGGGAGCCCGATGGCGTTGTCGACGCACAGTCGCACCCGCAGCCGACCCGGGGACACGCCGACCTCCTCGGAGTACGGACGGGCCGAGGGCGGGGCGACGTTCCACGCGCCGGGGTCGAGCGGTCCGAGCACGTCGAGCAGCGCCGCGGCGTCGGCGACGTCGATCGCCACGACGCCGTTCGTGGAGGCGCCCACGATGTCGGCCACCCGGCTCGTGACGCGGCCGCGTGAGGGCTTGAGGCCGACCAGGCCGTTGCACGACGACGGGATGCGGATCGACCCACCGCCGTCGGAGGCGTGGCCGACGGGGGCCATGCCCGCAGCTACCGCGGCGGCGGCGCCGCCCGAGCTGCCCCCGGGCGTGTGGTCGGTGTCCCAGGGGTTCCGGGTGATGCCGGTGCGGGCGCACTCGGTGCAGGAGATCGCCCCGAACTCGGGCGTCGTGGTCTTGCCCATCAGCACGAAGCCGGCCCCGCGCAGGCGGCGGACCGACAGCTCGTCCTCCTCGGCCGGGACCTCCGGGACGGCGAGGGACCCGTGCCCGGTCACCCAGCCCTCGACGTCGTAGAGGTCCTTGATCGGGATCGGGACGCCGGCGAACGGAGCGAGGTCGGTCCCGTCGCGACCTGCGGCGGCCACCGCGTCGTCGGCGGCGCGTGCCTCGGCCCGGGCCCGCTCGTCGTCGCGGAGCGAGAAGGCGTTGAGCACGGGATCCAGCCGGTCGACCTCCGCCAGGTAGTGCTCGAGCACCTCCGACGGGCTGACCTCACGGGCCCGGATGGCGGCGGCGACCTGCAGTGCGGTGGCGTGACGATCCATGCGGCGACGCTACCCGCCCGCTCCGCCGATCCGACCGGCGGGTCCGGCCGTCAGAACCCGGGCAGGCCGGGGGCGTACGTGCCCGCGGTCCACCCCGCGTCCACCGGGAAGTCCGCGCCGCTGCAGCCGCGCGCCGCGTCCGACAGGAGCCACACCACCATCTCGGCGACGTCGTACATGTCGACGTTCCGCGGCCGGCCCTGCTCCTGGTACGGCACCTGGGGTGCGGCGCGCAGGTAGAGGTCGAGGTCGAACTGCTCGATGAACGGCGTGAACATCTCGGGGTTGCCCATCCCGGGGCAGACGGCGTTGATGCGGATCCGGTCGCGGCCGTACTCGATGGCGGCGGCCTTCGTGAGCCCGCGGACGCCCCACTTCGAGGCGCAGTAGGCGACCGTCGAGTTCATCCCCTCGAGGCCGCCGATCGACGAGATGTTCACGATCGAGCCGCCACCGGCGCTGCGCAGGACCGGCGCCACCGCCCGGATGCCGAGCGTCGGGCCGACCAGGTTGACCTCCACCAGCCGGGAGATCCGCTCCGGCTCCATCTCCTCGAGCAGGCCCATGTGCAGGATCGCCGCGTTGTTCACGAGCCCGTCGAGGCCGCCGAAGGCGTCGTCGGCCGCCGCCACCACCCGGGCCCAGCCCTCGGCCGAGGTGACGTCGAGCTCCTCGAAGCGGGCGGCGTCGCCGAGCCGCTCCGCCGCCGCGACCCCCCGGTCGACGAGGACGTCGGCGACGAGCACCTGGCCGCCGAGGTCGACGATGCGGGCGGCGATCGCCTCGCCCAGGCCCTGCGCCGCACCGGTGACGACGAAGCGCCGGTCCTGCAGCGACGTGGCGGGCCGGCTCGCGTCGGCGTCGGTCATGGGATCCCCCTCGTTCGGCGGGTCGGCGCGACGGCACCGGCCCGGGCGGAATCCGGATTCTGCCACCCCGCCGGTCTGTCATGATCCTGGCGATGGACGACGCCGCCACCGCCGCTGCCCCCGGTGCCGCCGCGCCTGCGCTCGGCGACGCGCCGCTGCCGGCCGGCTTCGCCGCCCACGTCGCCAACGTCGGGATCAAGGACGACACCGACGACTTCGTGGTCATCGCCGCCGACCGCCCCTGCGTCGCCGCGGCGGTGTTCACGAGGTCCCGCTTCGCGGGGCCGAGCGTGGAGGTGTCGCGCCGGCACGCGGCCGACGGCACCCTGCAGGCGATCGTCGTCGTCTCCAAGAACGCCAACGTGGCGACCGGCGAGCAGGGCCTCGCCGATGCCGAGGAGCTCGCGACGGGCGTGGCCGCGGCGATCGGCGCGGATCCCGGCGATGTGCTCGTCGCCTCGACCGGCGTGATCGGGCGGCCCTACCCGATGGACCGGATCCGCTCGCACGTCGCCGCCCTGCGGACCCCGTTCGACGGCCGACACGCCCTGGCGGCCGCCACCGGGATCATGACCACCGACACCCACCCCAAGATCGCCTTCGCGTCGCTGCCGTCGGCCGGCGGGACGGCGACGGTGGTCGGCATCGCCAAGGGCGTCGGCATGATCGAGCCCGACATGGCGACGATGCTCGCGTTCGTCCTGACCGACGCCGAGGTCGACGCCGCCACGCTCGACGCCGCCTTCCGCAGGGTGGTCGACCGGACGTTCAACAGCCTGAGCGTCGACACCGACACCTCGACCTCCGACACCGCCGCGGTGCTCGCGAGCGGGCGCGCCGGCGCAGTCGACCCGGCCGAGCTCGAAGCGGCGCTCGGGGCCGTCTGCCTCGACCTCACCCGCCAGCTGGCCGCCGACGGCGAGGGCGCCGAGACGTTGCTCGTCGTCCGGGTGACGGGCGCCCGCGACGACGACCAGGCCCGCCGCGTCGCCAAGGCCGTGGTCAACTCGCCGCTGGTGAAGACCGCCGTGCACGGCGCCGACCCCAACTGGGGGCGCGTCGTGATGGCGATCGGCAAGTGCTCCGACGACACCGACATCGACCAGGACCGGGTGCGGGTCCGCTTCGGCGAGTCCGAGGTGTACCCCGCCGACCCCGGCCCGGACGGGCTGGCCGAGCTGGAGGGCTACCTCCGCTCCGACGAGGTGCTGATCGACGTCGACCTCGGGATCGCCGCCGGCGAGTGGACCGTCTACGGGTGCGACCTGACCGACGGCTACGTCCGCATCAACGCGGACTACACGACCTGACGACACGACACGACCGCAGGGGGTCCCGATGGAGAAGCTGGTGCACGTGGTCCGCGAGCGCGAGGACCGCGACGGTGCCGACCTGCGCACCGAGGTGCTCGGAACCGTCGTGCCCGCGCTCGTCGACGCCGGTGCGTCCGGGGTGACGGTGCACGTCGCCGACGACCGGGTCGGGATCCCCGGACCGATGCCGTGCCCGGGCGGCGAGCTCCCGGTCCGTGCCGCGATCTCGTACTGGGTGCCCGCGCACGACCTCGCGCGCGACGCCGTCGACGCGGCGGCGGCCGTCGGCATCCGCAACGACGCCTACCTCGTCACCGAGTCGCTGTGGAGCGAGTTCGGCCAGCGGCGCGGCGAGCCCCGGGACTGGCCCGACGGCGAGCGCTCCCCCGGCCTGGTCACGGTCGCCCTCGTCCACCGCAACCCGCAGCTCGACCCGCGGACGTTCCGCGAGCTCTGGTACGGGCACCAGTCCCCGATGTCGGAGCGGGTGCAGCCCCGCCTGCGCTACGTGCGCAACACCGTCGTGCACCCGGTCACGCCCGGCGCCCCGCCACTCGACGGCGTCGTCGTGGAGTCGTGGCCGTCGGAGGAGGTCGTGTCCGACATCGAGGCGTTCCACCTCGGGGACCTCGGCAACCTGACCGTGATGCTCGACAGCGTCCAGACGGCGTTCGACATGCCGCGCCTGCGGAGCCTCGCGATGTCGGAGCACCTCTGGAGCTGAGGCGCAGGGGTCAGCTGAGGACGCCGGCGGCGACGAGCGACGAGACCCGCTCGCCGTCCACGCCCCAGGGCCGGAGCACCGCCGCCGGGTCCGACCCCGTCCGTGCGGGCGCCGGCGCCGCGGCCGGCGTCCGGGAGAAGCGCGGGGCGGCCGCGGGCTGCGGCACGCCGTGCACGTCGACGAACGCACCTCGCGCCACCGCGTGCGGGTGGCCGGGCGCCTCGCCCATGTCGAGCACGGGCGCGACGCAGGCGTCACGGTCGGCGAAGAGCTCGGCCCACTCGTCGCGCGGGCGCCCGGCGATCACCTCGGTGAACCGCCGGCGCAGCTGCGGCCATCCGGCCTGGTCGTGCTGGCCCGGCAGGTCCTCGGCAGCCAGGCCGAGCCCGTCGAGGAGCTCGGCGTAGAACTGCGCCTCGATGGCGGCGACGGCGAGCCAGCCGCCGTCGGCGCAGCGGTAGCAGTCGTAGAACGGCGCACCGGAGTCGAGCAGGTTCGTCCCGCGCTCGGCGGACCAGAAGCCCGACGCCCACGCCCCGAACAGCGGCGCCATGAGCAGCGCGGCGCCGTCGACCATGGCGGCGTCGACGACCTGGCCGGCTCCCGACGTGGCGCGCTCGACCAGGGCGGCGAGCACGCCCATCGCCAGCAGCATCCCGCCCCCGCCGAAGTCGGCGACGAGGTTGAGCGGCGGCGTGGGCGGCTGGTCGGCCCGGCCCACGTGGGCGAGCACGCCGGCCAGCGCGAGGTAGGTCAGGTCGTGGCCGGCCCTCGGGGCGAGCGGACCGCTCTGGCCCCACCCGGTCATGCGGCCGTAGACGAGGCGCGGGTTGTCGGCGAGGAGGTCGTCGGGACCGAGGCCGAAGCGCTCGGCGACACCGGGGCGGTAGCCCTCGACGACGACGTCGGCCGATGCCGCGAGCGAGCGGACGAGCGCCGTCCCGTCGGGGCTCCGGAGGTCGACGCCGATCCCGAGCCGGTTCCGGTTCAGCAGGTCGTACGGGTTCGGCGCGCCCGTCGGCCCGTCACGTTCGGGCTGGTCCGGCCGCGCCGCGTCGGGCACCAGCGGCGTGGACGACGGGCGGTCGATGCGGAGCACGTCCGCCCCGAGGTCCGCGAGCACCATGGCCGCGAAGGGCGCCGGGCCCAGCCCGGCGAGCTCGATGACCCTGACGCCCCGCAGCGGGCCGGTGCCCGCTGCAGGACCGTCGGGATCAGGAGACGTCGTCGACGCTCCAGGTCAGCGTGAAGGGTCGGATCAGGTCGGGGAACTGCCCGAGCGTGAACCAGCTCGAGCTGCCGATGACGGCGTTGGTCCCCGTCGTGCCGCTGACCTGGCCGAACACCGGCGCCGCGACCGACACGGACGCACCCGGGTCGTAGACGCTGACCTGGCCGGTCCAGAGCTGGAAGATCCAGAACCGCTGCACGTCCACGTTCACCGTGGCGTTGCCGCCCGAGGTGCCCGGCAGCGTCAGGTTGCCGCGGGCCGACACGATGCCGATGGTGTCGCGGACCACGCTGACGTTGCCCGCGGTCGACGCCGCGTCGTTGGCGTACGTCGTGCGCCCGGAGACCGTGACCTTGGCCCGGTCACGACCGCCCGGCGGGACCGTCGTGGTGGTCGTCGGCGCGGTCGTCGTGGTGGTCGGCGCCGTCGTCGTGGTCGTGGGCGCCGTCGTCGTGGTGGTCGGCGCCGTCGTCGTGGTCGTCGTCGACGTGGTGGTGGTCGTCGGCGTCGTCGTCGTCGTGGTCGTCGGCGCCGTGGTGGTCGTCGTGGTCGTCGGCGCCGTCGTCGTGGTCGTGGTCGTCGGCGCCGTGGTGGTCGTCGTGGTCGTCGGCGCCGTCGTCGTGGTCGTCGTCGACGTGGTGGTCGGCGCCGTCGTCGTGGTCGTGGTCGGCGCCGTGGTGGTCGTCGTCGACGCGGTGGTCGTGGTCGTCGCCCCCGGCTGGACCGAGACGTTCTTGGTCGTCGTCGCCGTGTCGCCGTCGGCGTCGGTGACCGTCAGCGTGACGGTCTGGCTGCCGACGGTCGTGAAGGTCTTGGAGACGTTCACGCCGGTCTGGGTGGTGCCGTCGGCGAACGTCCACTTGTACGTCGCGGGCGCCTTGGCCGTGGAGGTCGAGCCGTCGAAGCCGACCGTGAAGGGAGCCGGGCCGATCGGGCTGCCCGGGGTGGTCACGATGCGGGGGATGATGGCCCGGCCCAGGATCGGGTCGGTCGCGCCCTGGATCGACGCCTTGTTGAAGCCCGCCGGCGACGGGAGGCCCATCTGCTGGTTGATCACGTCGTTCACGTTGACCAGGCCGATCGGGCAGCCGGCGGCGCCCGGGACGGCGAACGAGCCGTCGACGAGCTTCGCCGTGCCGAAGGTCGGGCTGTAGGCGGCGCCGACGAGGCTGCCGGACACCCCGGTGGTGAGGTTCAGCGTGATCGGGTTCTCGGGCCGGCCGATCTTGCAGTCGTAGCCGAGGCCGACCCCGAGCGGCGAGCCCTCGAGGAGGACCTGGATCTTGACCTGGAGGTCGACCTTGCCGGTGAGCGGGTCGAGCACGCCGGTCGCCGGGGCGGTGGCGCTCACCGTCGCGCGCACCACGTACACGAGACCGTTGAACGGATCGGTGATCGGCACGTAGCCGGGCGGGAAGACGATGCCGGAGATCGGCACGGTCACGGCACCGTTGCCCGCGACCTGGCCGGTGATCGAGACGTTGACCTTCTGCTGGTAGCCGCTCGCCAGCTCACTGTCGTCGTTGGCGGCCGTCGCGCCGATGGGCCCGCCGACGGCGCTGCACTCGAAGTCGCCGGCGTCGACGCGGGTGTCGCCGTCGTTGTCGACGCCGTCGCTGCACTGCGCCTGCGGGCGGGGCGTCAGGTCGAACAGCGTGTTGCGGATCGACAGCGAACCCAGGGTCGGCGTGATCGTGAACGTGCCGGGGTTCGACACCTTCTGCGCCTCGGCCCCCGGCAGGATCACCAGACCCGCCACGGTGCAGACGGCCACCACGGCCGCCATGGCCGCGAAGAACCGCCCGGAACGCGATCGCCCTGCACGCATCATGAAGTGCCCTCCCCAAACGCCCGCAGCCACGGGCGGTCGAACTGCTCAAGTCTGCGGGGTCCCGGGCACCCCGTCAAGCGACTCTGAACTTCGTTCGGGAGGAAGCTCACGGTCGGCGCGCAGCCGGTCCCGGGGCGTCCACCGGCGCTCGCCGGGGCGGCGGTGCTGTGGCAACGTGGGTCGTGGTCCAGCAGGCCCGCATCCCCACGATCGACGTCGCCGCCCTGGTCGCCTCGGGGCCTGCCCGGCGCGCCGCCGACGACCCCGAGGTCCGTCGCGCCGGCGAGCAGCTGGTGGCCGCGTGCGAGGGACCCGGGGTGTTCCAGGTCGTCGGCCACGGCGTCGACGACGACCTCCGCCGCCGCCTCGTGGCCGCCGCCCGGGCGTTCTTCGCGTCGGACCCGGCCGAGAAGGAGCGGATCGCGATGCCGCTCGGCGGGCGCGCCTGGCGCGGGTGGTTCCCCCTGGGTGGCGAGCTCACCTCCGGTGCGCCCGACGGCAAGGAGGGCATCTACTTCGGCACGGAGCTGCCCGCCGACGACCCGGCGGTCGTCGCGGGCACGCCGCTGCACGGTCCCAACCTCTTCCCGGAGCGGCCGGCAGAGCTCGGTCCGCTCGTCCTGCGCTGGATCGACGAGGTCACCGACGTGGGCCGTGCCGTCCTGCGCGGCCTCGCGGTCGGGATGGACCTGGCGGCCGACTGGTTCGACGCGTGGTGCGCGGATCCGACGGTGCTGTTCCGGATCTTCCACTACCCCGCCGGCGGCACCGACGGGTCGACGTGGGGCGTCGGCGAGCACACGGACTACGGGTTGCTCACGCTGCTGGCCGAGGACGCCACCGGCGGGCTCGAGGTGCGGGTCGACGGCGAGTGGATCGCGGTGCGTCCCGACGAGCGGGCGCTCGTGTGCAACCTCGGCGACATGCTCGAGCGGTTGAGCGGGGGGCGGTTCGTCGCGACGCCGCACCGCGTCGCCACGCCGACCGCCGACCGGGTGTCGATGCCGCTCTTCCTCGACCCGGGGTGGGACGTCCGCGTCCACGCGCTCCCCGACGTCGTGCCGGGGGCGCGCCGACCGGGACGGGACCGCTGGGACGGCGAGGACGTCCACCTCGTCGACGGCCCGTACGGGGAGTACCTGATGAGCCGCGTCGCGAGGGTGTTCCCCGACCTCTTCGCCGTCGTCGCCGCCGACCTGGCCGACGGGCTGCAGCACCGTGTCTGAGCGCAAGCGGCGGACCAGGGAGTCGCGGTCCGAGCGGCGCGAGGAGCTGCTCGACGCCGCGGTGCTCGCGATCCGCCGCGAGGGTGCCGGCGTGTCCATGGAGGACATCGCCCACGAGGCCGGCATCACCAAGCCGATCCTCTACGCGAACTTCGGCGACAAGGCGGGGCTGGCCGACGCGCTGGCCACCCGGTTCAGCCGCGACCTCATCGCCCGCTTCGGCGAGGCGTGGGCCACCTCCGAGGACACCCGCGAGCGCGTCGAGCGGGCGATCGACGCGTGGGTGGGCTTCATCGAGTCGGACCCGCACATCTACCGGTTCCTGTCCGAGGGGTCCTTCGGCGCCGGCCGCCGGCTCGAGGACCGGCGGCTCGTGAGCGACGTCGGCGTCGTCGTGGCGAGGGCGCTCGGCGAGTGGCTGCGCGAGCAGGGCTCGGACTCCGGGCCCGCCGAGCCGTGGGCCTACGGGGTGCTCGGGATGGTCCACGTGACGACCGAGTGGTGGCTCGACCGGCGGACGCTGAGCCGCCGCGACCTCGTCGAGTACCTCACGTCGCTGCTCTGGACGGGCTTCTCGGGCAACGGCCTCACGCCCACGCCGGACGACGGCGCCACGCCGTCGGTCGACGTGCCGGCCGGCGCGGCGGAGGCCGGCGCCATCCAGGTCGAGGCCGGACCGGTCGAGGTCGAGGCCGGACCGGTCGAGGTCGATGCCGTCGAGGTCGACCGGTCCGACGGGGCGCCCGCCCGCCGATGAGCGGCCCCGGCATCGACGTCGGGCGCGTCCGGGCCGACACGCCGGCCACGTCCGAGCGGGTGCTGCTCAACCACGCCGGGGCGTCGCCCTCACCCGAACCGGTCCTCGACGTCGTGGTCGGCCACCTCCGCGAGGAGGCGCGCCTCGGCGGCTACGAGGCCGCGGCGGCACGGGCCGACGACGTCGAGCGGGCGCGCCGCTCGGTCGCCGACCTCGTCGGGGGCCGACCGGACGAGGTCGCCTTCGCGACGAGCGCCACCGATGCGTGGGAGTCGGCGTTCTGGTCGTTCCCGTGGTCCGAGGGCGACGTCGTGCTCACGTGCCGCTCGGAGTACGTCACCAACGTGCTGAACCTGCTCGTCGCCCGGGACCGGTTCGGCGTGCGGTTCCGCGTGGTCGAC